>VGNO01000291.1 GCA_016865985.1 Chloroflexota bacterium
GATTCCTCCGCCGGTTCAGACTGGAGGCGAAGGTTGTGATCCGGGCGCCACTCAACTAACCTGGTACATTGGCCTCGGCGCCGGCTCCAATGCGGATGTCATCCCTGCGGAAAAGGCCTGGGTGGAGAATTACAACAAGTCACAGAAGGAAGCCTGCGTTCTGCTGAACATCGTCTACAATGACGGCGGCGGCGGAAATTCATACAATGCCCTGCGAGCCCTGATCGCCGGTGGCAATGCCCCGGATATCGTCGGCCCCGTAGGCAAGAATGGCCGCGCCAGCTTCCAAGGCGCATATGCGGACGTGGCACAACTGGCAGAAGCGGCTGGTTTTGACCTCAGTAAATACGATCCAAAGCTGCTGGAATTCACCAAGGACGAAGGCGTGCTGGTTGGACTCCCATTCGCGTTGTTCCCCTCCTTCATCTTCTACAACAAGAAACTGTTCGATGAGGCCCAACTGCCTTATCCGCCCCACAAGGTCGGCGAACAGTATGACGGCAAGGATTGGAACCTCGAGACCCTCCAGGAATTGGCCATGAAACTGACGGTGGACAAGAACGGCAACGATGCCACCAGTGACGCGTTCGACCCGAAGAGCGTCACGCAATTCGGCTTCTACGATCAATGGACGGATGCCCGCGGTGTTGCAATGCTGTTCGGTGGCGGTATTCCGTATGACGAGGCAACCGGAAAGGCTGTCATCCCGGACAGCTTTGTGGCAGCCTGGAAATGGTATTATGATGGGATCTGGAAGTACCATTTCATGCCCACAGCCGACTACTACAACAGTGATCAGTTCAACAAAGGTAACGTATTTCCGTCCGGCAACCTTGCGATGGCCCGCGTGCATACATGGTACACATGCTGCTTCGACAATTCCAAGATGAGCTGGGACATAGCTGTTATGCCGGTCATCAACGGACAAATCACCGCCAAACTCCATGGTGACACGTTTGCCATTTTGAAGGACAGCAAACACCAGGATCTTGCCTTCAAGGTGCTGAGCGACATGGTAGTTGACCCGGAACTGGCTGTTATCTACGGTGGCATGCCGGCTGTTGTGGCTGATCGCCCGGCATTCTTCGCGGCCAAATCCGAGGCCGCCGCGCCCAACGAGATTGACTGGAGCGTGGCCGAAGCGATGCTCGATTATCCCGACCTGCCCAATCACGAGGCCTGGCTGCCCAACCTGGCTGAGGCCAATGCCCTGCTGGGTGCATTCCGCACCACCATGGATCAGACACCAGACCTGGACATGGATGAAGCGATTGCCAAGCTGCAGGCTGATCTTCAAGCGGCGTATGATTCTGCGCCCTAACATACTGTTCTCAGGTTAAACTCGTTGTAATCCTGGACGCCGCCCCAGATGGACGGCGTCCAGGACAGTGTGAGGAGCCGCCATGTCCACTGTCTCACGCACCGACCCCGCGCCAGCATCACCCCGCTCCGGGATTTCTGCCCATACCCGCCGGCAGTGGACTTACGGATTCCTGTTCCTGCTGCCCTGGTTCATCGGATTCTTTGCATTCCAACTGCTGCCGATCTTATTCACGTTATTCTTATCATTCACCGACTACACGGGTGCCGCGGAATTCAAGCTGGGAAATTTCAATTTTGTGGGCCTGCAAAATTACAGGAGTCTGTTCGTTGAATTGGACGCGCTGCCATCCATGGGTGTGACCCTCAAGTTCGCGCTGATCGGCATTCCGCTCGGATTGGTCGTCCCGTTAATGCTGGCAGTGATAGTCAATTCTCGACGATTGATTTTTTCCAACCTCTTTAGGACGCTCTTCTACCTGCCCAGCGTCATCCCGGTTGTGGCTGGAGCCATCATTTTCAATGGCGTCATGAATGCGCAATCCGGCTGGCTAAACTTGGTGCTCAAGGCGATAGGCATCGCTGAACCTCCGCGCTGGTTTTCTGATCCCGTCTGGGCCGGTTTTGCCCTGAACCTGCTTGCCATTTGGGGAGTGGGCAATGCCATGGTCATCCTGCTGGCCGGCCTGCAAAGTGTGCCAACCGAACTCTACGAAGCCGCCACGGTCGATGGAGCCGGCCCCATCACAAAATTCTTTTATATTACGGTGCCGATGATCTCGCCGGTCATCTTCTATAATGTGACCATCGGCGTCATCCTTGCATTCCAGTACTTTGTCCCGGCGTTGTTGATCGGCTCTTACAACGGTAACCCGCAGGGAGCCCTGTTGTTCTTCCCGACGGTTTTTTACCGCGAGGGATTCGTTTACAGCCGGATGGGTTACGCCTCCGTTCTGGCGATGGTCATTTTTCTGGTGACGATGATCGTCACCGGGCTTTTGTTCTTCTTCGGCCAGAAGCTGGTGTACTACGCCAGCGGTGAGACTTCCTAAACCGGGAGCAGCGACAATATGGCAACAACCTCCATTCCGGCTCGCTTGCCCTCCAGATTCATTTATCGCCGTATGTGGCTCTGGATGCGTGAGGTGCTGGCTAGGTTCGGTGTAACCGGCTTCGGACTGCTGGTTTTGGCAATTTTCCTTTTGCCGCTGGGCTATGTAATTTCCACAGCCTTCAAGCTCGATTCACAAATGACCACGATCGGCGCACCGCCGTGGCCGGCCGAACAAGCCACCTTTAACTATGAAGGTGTGGAGTATCCGCTTTACAACGTGCCCACCGAGGACGGCAGCACCCGTCGACTCGCCCTAGTGCATCCCTACCGCGAAAACAGTGACATGGTCGATCCTGCCCACCCGGAGCAGGGCATGTTCAACGTGGAGGGCCGCTGGCGTACATGGCAGGCAATCTATCGTTTTTCCCCAAAAATGGATAATTACCAAGATGCGTGGGAACAGGTCAACTTCCCACGTCTGTTTCGCAACAGCCTGCTGCTAGCGGGCATCAGCACGATTGGTACTTTGATCGCCTGTATCCTGGTGGCCTATGGCTTCACCCGCTTCCAGCTGCCAGGCAAGAATATCCTGTTTATCGTCCTGATCTCCACGATCGTGCTCCCGCCGCAGGCCACGATCATCCCGCTCTACATCCTGTTCAGCAAGCTTGGCTGGACCCAAACCTGGCTGCCGCTCCTGGTACC
>VGNO01000292.1 GCA_016865985.1 Chloroflexota bacterium
CTCAAGCGCTTCGCCAAGGTTGCCGGGGAAATGGTTTCCCTGGAGGTGGTGGAAGCGCTCGCCCGCGCGGCGTCGGACGAAGCCATGCACGCTGCCACCTGCGTGCCCGACCCGGGCCGCGGCGAGTCCATCGTCCTGTTCACCACCGACCCCGCGCTGACGCGGGAACAACTCGCCCAAGTCGCGCGTGCCCACAAACTCCCCGAGATTGCTCTGCCCCGGCGCATTCGCGTGGTGGAAAGCCTGCCTGTGCTGGGCACCGGCAAGATCAACTATCCCTTGCTCAAGACCTGGGCCGAGGACGCGACCACGACGTGAGGGCGGCGCAATAAGCCTTGAATTGTCCGGATGCGGCTAAATATAAGCTGACATTGATATAATTCCCCGGTTGTTTACAGGAGTCAGCCATGCCCATCTACGCCTACAAGTGTTCCGATTGTGGTTTTGAGCAGGATGTCATGCAGAAGATGAGCGACGCCCCGCTCACCGATTGCCCTTCCTGCGGCAAGTCCAGCTTCGCCAAGCAACTCACTGCCGCCGGCTTCGCCCTCAAGGGCAACGGCTACTACGCCACCGACTTCAAGAACGGCGGCGCCAAGCCCACCGAGGCGCCTTCGCCGGCGTGCGGTACCGGCGCGTGCCCGGCTTGCGCGGCCTGAGTTACCGCCACCTCCGCAATCGGGCAAACGCGCCGGCGTTTGCCCGATTTGTTTCTGAGTCGCCATGACCGCGCTGAAACGCTACTTCCTCACTGGCCTGCTGATCCTAGTGCCGCTGGGCATCACCGTCTGGGTGATGACGGCCCTGTTCGGCCTGCTGGACCAGAGTCTGCTGCTGCTGCCCGAACAATGGCAGCCGGAAGCCTGGCTTGGTTTCCGCCTGCCCGGCCTGGGCCTGATCCTGACCGCCGCGGTGATCCTGGTCACCGGCTTGCTGGCCACCAACCTCATCGGCCAGCGCCTGGTGGCGTTCTGGGAGGGCGTGTTCAAGCGCATCCCGGTGGTGAAATCCATCTATGGCAGCGTCAAGCAGGTGTCCGACAGCCTGCTCACCGGCTCCGGCATGGCCTTCAAGAAAGTGCTGCTGGTGCATTACCCCCACCCGGACGCCTGGTCCCTGGCCTTCCAGACCAACGTGCCGGACGAGGTGAACGCGCAACTCAGCGGCGACTACGTGGCGGTGTTCATCCCCACCACGCCCAGCCCGGTCAACGGCTTCTACTTCTACGTGCGGCGCGACGCGATCATCGAACTGGACATGAGCATCGACGCCGCCTTCAAGGCCATCGTCTCCATGGGCGTGGTGTCCGCGCCCATCAAACCCGCCATCGCCAACTATCCGGGCGACTGAGTTTCATCTAGGAAAACAGCATGCGTACCCTTTACTGCGGCGCCGTCAACGCCGACCACATCGGCCAGACCCTCACCCTGTGCGGCTGGGCCCATCGCCGGCGCGACCACGGAGGCGTCATCTTCATCGACCTGCGCGACCGCGAAGGCATGGTGCAGGTGGTCATCGACCCCGACACCCCGGAGGCCTTCAAGGTGGCGGAGGAGACTCGTTCCGAGTTTGTGCTGAAGGTCGTCGGCAAGGTGCGGCCCCGCCCCGCCGGCACCGAGAACCCCAACCTGCCCACGGGCATGATCGAGGTGCTGACCCAGAGCCTGGAAGTACTCAACCCCAGCCTGACGCCGCCGTTCCAGATGGACGAGGACAACATCAACGAGAACATCCGCCTGCAGTACCGCTACCTGGACCTGCGCCGCGAGCCCATGCAGCACAACATGCGCCTGCGCTATCGGGTGGCGAAGCTGATGCGCGACTACCTGGACAGCCACGGCTTCATGGACATCGAGACCCCCATGCTGACTCGCTCCACCCCGGAAGGCGCGCGCGACTACCTGGTGCCTTCCCGCGTCCATGACGGCATGTTCTACGCGCTGCCGCAGTCACCGCAGCTGTTCAAGCAGTTGCTCATGGTGGCGGGCTACGACCGCTACTTCCAGATCGTAAAATGCTTCCGCGACGAGGACCTGCGCGCCGACCGCCAGCCCGAGTTCACCCAGGTCGACCTGGAAATGTCCTTCGTCGAGGAAAACGACGTCATGACCCTGGTCGAGGGCATGATCCGCGACATGTTCAAGCAGGCCCGGGACATCGACCTGCCCAACCCCTTCCCGCGCATGACCTTCGCCGAGGCCATGGGCCGCTACGGTTCCGACAAGCCGGACATGCGCGTCACCCTGGAGATTACCGAGCTCACGGACGTGATGAAGGACGTGGACTTCAAGGTCTTCTCCGGCCCCGCCAATTCCGGCAACGGACGGGTCGCCGCGATCCGCGTGCCCAGGGGCGGCGAATTCAGCCGCGGCGAGATCGACGCCTGGACCGAGTTCGTGAAGATCTATGGCGCCAAGGGCCTGGCCTACATTAAGGTCAACGAGAAGGCGAAGGGCCGCGACGGTTTGCAGTCCCCCATCGTCAAGAACATCCATGACAACGCGCTGAACGAAATCCTCGCGCGCACCGGTGCCGAGGATGGCGACATCCTGTTCTTCGGCGCCGACAAGGCCAAGGTGGTCAACGACGCCCTCGGCGCCCTGCGCGCCAAGATCGGCCACGAAAAGGGCTACGTCGACGGCCGCGCTTGGGCGCCGCTATGGGTGGTGGACTTCCCCATGTTCGAGTTCAACGAGGACGAGAACAGGTGGGACGCCCTGCACCATCCCTTCACCAGTCCCAAGGATGGCCACGCCGAATACCTTGCCAGCGACCCCGGCAAGGCTCTGTCCAAGGCTTACGACATGGTGCTCAACGGCTGGGAGGTGGGCGGCGGCTCCATCCGTATCCACCGCGAGGAAGTGCAGGAAAAGGTCTTCTCCGCCCTCAATATCGGCGAGGAAGAGCGCCGCAACAAGTTCGGCTTCCTGCTCGACGCCTTGAAATATGGCGCCCCGCCCCACGGCGGCCTGGCCTTCGGCCTCGACCGCCTGGTCACCCTGATGACCGGCGCCGAGTCGATCCGCGACGTCATCGCCT
>VGNO01000293.1 GCA_016865985.1 Chloroflexota bacterium
GCGGTCAATGCGGAGGGACGTGCGAACGAACACAAGGGTGGTGGTGTGCAGTGAATACTCTCTTCGATCGGATGATCGCGCTGCTTGTGGTGGCCACCACTATCGGTGTCGTGCAGTGGTGGGTCCAGCGAAAGATCCACACCATTGAATGGAGCGGTCGGTTCGGAATCCAACTCATTCTCACGCCGGTTGGCTTCGGTTTGTTTGGATGGGACTTGCCGTGGCTCGGCGCCGCGCCGTTCATCATCGGCGGCCTTGCCGCGCTGCTGTATTCAATGAAGAAGCAGCTTGCTGCGGCGGGCGACGCCACATGATGCGAGCGGGCCGCCCGCATGGAGGTCGTGGGCGAGTTCTAACCAGAGCTTGCAGTAGACGAAGCCGCCTGTCACGGCCCGTGCTTGCGCACGGCCCGCGCCAGGCGTCTTCGCTGCTGAAGCTGGGTGTTATACCGTCGAGAGGTCGGTTCCTTGAGCGAAGATCACACCCCTGCTGTGAGACGTGTTCAGGACGCGCCGGCGGCAAACGCGGTTGACCACCTGCTTGCGATCTTGCGCGCAGGGCCTGGCATGGCACCGTTCTGTGGCGGCTTAGCGTCACTGATGACGGACTACATACCAGCGACGAGAATTAGGCGCCTTGAGAACTTCGCGAATGCACTCGCAGAAGAACTGCACCGGGCACAGGATCGCGTCAATGAGGCGGCGCTTCATACTGACGAATTTGCCCACATCTTTGAACACTCAATTCGCGGCGCCGCCGAGAACTACCAGAAGGAGAAGCTGGATGCATTCCGGGCAATCATCGTAAACGCGGCCACGGACTTTCAGGCCTCCACAGACGAGCAAGAGTACTATCTAGGGCTTGTCTCGAGCCTGACGGTTCTCCACATCAAGGTACTTTGGTTCTTGGCCGACCCGGAACGGTATCTGGCGCAGAACGATATTCCGGCAAGTGTGATTGCGGGTGGGTTTGCGGACTTCATGCCGCGCGCAATTCCCGGCGTGCCCCTGGATGTCATAAAGTCGGCATTCGGAGATCTGCATCAGCACGGCCTCATCAACTCTGACAAGGGGATCTTTACCGTCATGACCATGGCATCAGGCCGCGACCTTCTTGGTCAGCGAACAACAGCACTCGGCCGAGCCTTTGTCTCATTCTGTTCCACGCCGCCGGAGGCAGCCAGTGCCTAACCAGAGCTTGCAGCAGACGAAGCCGCCTGTCACGTCGCCTGCTTGCGCAGGCGCCGCGCCAGCCGCCTCCGCCGCTGAAGCCAGGCGTCAGATCGCCACCACGCCGCCCCGCTCTGAAGAACCCAGTGCAGGCCTCTGCTCGCCCGTAAAGAACACCTCGCCCGCACCCAACAATGCCGAGATCGCCGCCC
The DNA here is from genome assembly GCA_016865985.1 of Chloroflexota bacterium. Taxonomy (GTDB): domain Bacteria; phylum Chloroflexota; class Anaerolineae; order Anaerolineales; family Villigracilaceae; genus VGNO01. Next base: position 1,382 of record VGNO01000293.1, read on the forward strand.
CTGGGCGCCCGTGCTGAATCGGACAGAGCCAAGGCGGCTCCACAGAACAGGAACAGAAGATGCCTCTCCACAACGCCAAACCCCTCCTGCCACTCTGCGCCATCGCCGCCCTTACCGCCTCCTGCAGCAACTCGACGTCCCCTCAGCGCGATCAGGCGCCGCCCGTCGCGGACGTGTCCCTGTCGGTGGTGCCGTCGCCGGCGAGCCATGTCGCGTGCCCGGTGATCGGCGCCTTCAGGCTGAACCCGATGGGCAGCAGCGATGACATCACGCCGCAGGACGAACTGCAGATCAGGTGGGACTTCGAAAACGACGGCGTCTGGGACACCGACTTCGAGCACCTGTCGGTGCGCCTGGCCCAACCGCGCCCGCTTCCCGTGGACCAGTGGACCATGCGTTGCGAGGTCAAGGACCAGGCGGGCAATGCTCGCGTCCTGGAGCGAACAGTGGAGCTGCCGGATTGGCTGCCGGTGCCCGACGACGTCCTCGCCGGCGCCGTCAGGGTCTACGGATATGATGATCCGTTCACCGCCGCGGACACCCTGCGCATTGGGCAACCGTTCGAGGTGGGGGTCTGGCATCGGGAGTGGATGTCGACCTCCGGCGTGCCGCTGACGATCGACATCTACATCGACGGGGCTCTGGCGCGTTCGATCACCGCGGGCACGTCCTACCCGAACCCCGAAAGGTGCTGCAGTCTGGGAGTCGCGATCAGCGGTGGCATCAAGACGGCGGGGCTGCATGAGGTACGCTTCGTTCTCGACGCGGCAGCCGGCATTGCCGAGAGCAACGAGGACAACAACACGGCCGTGACCTCGATCGTGGTTGTCGAGTAGGTAGCGGTCAGCAGCGTTGGTGGCGCGGCGCGCCGCCGTCCGGTCGCTTTCCGCTCTCGGCCCGCCTAAAGAATATAGATATTGTCATGATTACGTGGGCGTGCTACCATGGGCACACAAGGCCCGATTTCCTGCGATTCCCAACGACTTTGGCCCGACTCGCGCCGGAGCTGAAGTCGTCGCTTCATTGCCGACCGGCACAATCAGGACCGCGATCATCAGGAGAACAACCGTGTTCAACAGCCGACCGACCTTGCTGGCGCTGGCGACGATCCTTTGCGGCCTGGCGCTGCCCGCCCGCGCCGCGGTGCAGCAGGTCCTGACGGGCCTTGACCAGCCGGTGCGGCTGGTGGCGCCGGCGGGCGACACGCGGCTCTTCGTGGCCGAACGTTCGGGGCGCATCCGCGTCTTCAATCAGAACGGCGTCGACCTGGGCACTTTCCTCGACATCAGTGCCCAGACGACGAACGAAGGCGAACGCGGCGTGGCCGGACTGGCCTTCGCGCCGGACTACGCGACCAGTCGCCGCTTCTACCTGACCTTTACCGACCTGCAGGGCGACCTGAATCTGGCGCGCTACTCGGTCACTCCAGGCAATCCCAACGTGGCGAACGCCGCTTCACAGGAGATCATTCTGGAGGTGGACGTCCCCGGGCAGGATCATATCGGTGGACACCTCGAGTTCGCGCCCGACGGTACGCTCTACCTGGGCCTGGGCGATGGCGAGTTCGGCGGTGACCCGGGTAATCGTGCGCAGGATCCGCAACAGCTGCTGGGCAAGATTCTCCGACTCGACGTCAGCGGCCCCACGGGCTACGC
>VGNO01000294.1 GCA_016865985.1 Chloroflexota bacterium
GCCGCCGCGCATAAGGCGGCTCCCCCTCCCATGTTCCGCGCGGATTTCTGGCGGCATTTCGATTACTGGCTCCTGGGGGCAGTCATCCTGGCCAACGCCTTTGGCATCGCGATGATCAATTCGGCCATCGCCGGCAACCAGGAGTTGACCGGCTATGCTACGCGCCAGTTGAACTTTGCCCTGATCGGCCTGGCTGTCATCCTCGTGGTCGCCGCCATCGACTACCACATCTGGGGTTCGATCAAATTCCCGATGTACGCCGTGATGACCATCCTGCTGGTGATGATCTACCTCGGCGGGCGGGAGGAGTTTGGCGCCACGCGCTGGTTTGCTGTGGCAGGCATCTTCATCCAACCGACCGAACTGGCCAAGGTGGTCGCCATCCTGGTGTTGTCGCACTTCTTCGAAAAGAACAGGGACATGCCGCGCAACTGGCGCTGGATCCTGGTCAGTTTCCTGTGGGTGGCCTGGCTGGCTGGCTGGATCTTCATCCAGCCCAACCTGAGCAACGTGGTCGTCATCATGGTCATCTGGGTATCCATGTTATGGGTCATGGGCCTGCCGCTGACCTACGTGCTGGGCTTCAGCCTGGGCGGGGCGCTCCTGGCGCTGGCGGCGGTCTTCGCCCCCTTCTCGCCGCTCGAAGACTACCAGCGCCAGCGGGTCTTCACCTTCCTCTTCCCCGACCCGAACGCCAGTTACGGCGCCACTTACAATGTACTCCAGGCGTTGATCGCCATCGGCTCAGGCGGTTTGGATGGCAAAGGCTACGGCCACGGCACCCAGACCCAGCTGCGCTTCCTGAAGGTGCGCCATACCGACTTCATCTTTGCCGCCTCATCGGAGGAGTTCGGTTTCATCGGGGCGGTCTTCATCCTCCTACTGCTGCTGTTCATTGTCTACCGCTGCCTGCGGGCGGCGCGCCTGGCAGCCGATGTGAATGGTCGCCTGATCGCATACGGCGTGGCGATCCTGATCTTTTTCCAGGCCGCGATCAACATCGCCGTCAACCTGAACCTGATCCCGGTCACCGGCATCCCGATCCCATTCATCAGTTACGGCGGCAGCGGCCTGCTCTCCCTCATGTTGGGAGTGGGCCTGGTGGAAAGCGTGGCCTTGCGCCACAAGAAACTGGAATTCTGACCCGGAGGCTTTTTTGGAATCGACCCCGTCATCCTCGACCCCGGCGCGGGACCTGAAACCGGTCCGCACCCGTTTTGCCCCCTCCCCCACCGGGCGGATGCACCTCGGCTCGGCCCGTTCGGCATTGTACCCGTTCCTGCTGGCGCGCCGCACCGGCGGGACCTTCATCCTGCGCATCGAAGACACCGACCAGAAACGCTTCGTCCCCGGCGCGGAGCAGGAATTGATCGACGGCCTGCGCTGGCTGGGTATCCACCACGACGAAGGCCCCGATATCGGCGGCCCGTGCGGGCCATACCGCCAGACCGAGCGGCGCGCAATCTATCACGAGCATGCCTGGAAACTGGTTGACCTCGGCCATGCCTTCCCCTGCTTCTGTTCCCCCGAGCGACTGGACAAGGTCCGCCAGGAACAGATGAAGAACAAGCAGAACCCGCGCTACGACGGCGCCTGCCGCAGCCTCGACCCCGGCGAATCCCGCCGCCGCGTGAAAGCCGGCGAGAAATATGTTATCCGCTTCAAGATGCCCAAGGAAGGGACAGTCGCCGCCGCCGACCTGCTGCGGGGTTCCATCACCACCGACAACGCCGCCCTCGATGATTCCGTCCTGCTCAAGTCCGACGGCCTGCCCACCTACCACCTGGCGGCGATGGTGGACGACCACCTGATGGGCATCACCCACGTCATCCGCGGCTCCGAGTGGCTGCCTTCCATGCCGCTGCACATGCACATCATCCGCGCCTTCGGCTGGGATGAGCCGGTTTTTGCCCACCTCTCGGTCTTCCTCAAACCAAGCGGCAAAGGCAAGATGAGCAAGCGCGAAGCCGCCGAAGCCCTCAAGGACGGACACTCGATCTTTGTCACCGATATGAAAGGCCTGGGCTACACCCCCGAGGGCGTGCTGAACTGGATCGTGCTGATGGGCTGGGGCGTCTCGGAAGACGATTTCCTGACCCTGGATGAAATGACCGCCCGCTTCGACATCCACAACCTGACGCCCTCCCCGGCGGCGATCAACTTTGCCAAACTGGACCACTTCAATGCCACGCACATCCGCTCATTCCGGACCGAAGACCTGGCAGCGCGCATCAAGCCTTACTTCCTGCAAGAGAACCTGGAAGTGGATAACGATACCCTGCTGAAGGTCGTCCCGCTCATCCGCGAGCGCCTCGTCACGCTGGATGACTGCCTGCCCTTCGCGGCCTGGTTCTTCCGCGAGACCGTCACGCCGAAGCCGGAGGACCTGGTCGGCAAGAACCTGACCGCCGCCCAATCGGCAGATATTGCCCGCCAGTCGCTGGAGATCCTTGCGGGTCTGCCTGAGATCACGCCGGCCGCGGCTGAACCGCCGCTGCGGGCGCTGGTGGAGCGCCTCGGCCTCATCCCGAACCAGGTCTTCGGCATCCTGCGCGCCGCGGTGACGGGCCAGACCGTCAGCCCGCCGCTGTTCGAGAGCATGGAGATCGTGGGCAAGGAGAAAATATTGGAGAGGGTGAGGCGAGCGGTCGAAATTTTGGAGAAGATGTAGCGGAAGCGCTATAATCTTCCTGGCTGATATGCGAGGAGTCCAAGATGAAATTTACGATCGAATACGAACAGGAAGAAGACGGGCGCTGGCTGGCAGAGGTACTGGAACTGCCGGGTGTTCTGGCTTATGGGAAGGACATGGAAGAGGCCATTGCCCATGCGCAAGCCCTGGCGCTGTGGGTTGTTGCCGACCGTCTTGAACACAGCGAAAGCGTATCCCCGCCGACGATTTCCTTCGCGGCAGTATGAGCCAGTGGCGTTCGGTCAAGGCCAAACGGTTGCTTTCCGCTTTGCTGCGGCTTGGCTGGAGCGTGAAGCGCCAGACTGGTTCACACAATGTGCTGGCAAAA
>VGNO01000295.1 GCA_016865985.1 Chloroflexota bacterium
ACCTATGATGTCAGTTCAGAGGACGAAATCCGCAGCCTGATCGAGCAGGGCGAGGCCCGGGCGGGGATCCTGATCCCACCCGATTACAACACAGCCCTGGCGGAGGGTCGCGCTGAGGCGGCTTTTATCCTCGATGGTTCCGATGCCGCTGCCGGTTCCACGGCGCTAGCCGCAGCCACTCTCATAGGCCAGCAGCATGCCACGTCGCTCATGCTGGAAAAACTGGAACAATCAGGCCTGGACAACTCCAACTTCCAACCGCCGCTCACTGTCCAGACGCGCGTCTGGTACAACCCCGACCTGGTCAGTTCCCACTTCATGATTCCGGGTGTGATCGGCATGATCCTATTCGCCATCACCGCCATCCTGACTGCCACTGCCATTGTCAGGGAACGCGAGCGCGGCACCATCGAGCAGTTGATCGTCACCCCCATCCGCCCGTGGGAATTGGTGGTTGGCAAAGTCGTCCCGTATGTGATCTTGGCGCTGATCGACACACTGGAGGTGCTGGCCATCGGTCACTGGTGGTTCGGTGTGCCGGTGCGCGGCGACCTTTGGCTCATCCTGGGCTGCTCTGGCCTTCTGCTTCTTTCGGGTCTCGGAATCGGCCTCTTTGCCTCGACCATCGCCAATACCCAACAGGAGGCCATGCTGACGGTCTGGATGACGCTCCTGCCGAGCATTTTCCTTTCCGGCTTCTTCTTCCCGCTGGAGGCCATGCCGAAGGTTCTGCAATGGATCTCCTATATCGTACCCCTGAGATACTACCTGGTAATTATCCGCGCCCTTTTGATCAAAGGGGTTGGCATGGCTGCCATCTGGCAGGAGATGCTGGCCCTGACCCTATTCGGTCTCTTCATCCTTGGCGCAGCTTCCTTGCGCTTCCGCAAACGTCTCGATTAAGGAGATGCCATGAAACATAAACGTCCCCCCATCCCTGTACTGGTCGTCCTGGCCCTGGCTGTCATCGCAGGGGGTTATTTCCTGGTGGTGAAATGGACATCCGCAAGCGGTGAGTCCCTGACAGCCTCAGGCACTATCGAAGCCGTCGAGATCACGATCTCACCGGAGATCGGCGGTAAGGTGATCGAAGTATATTTCAGCGAAGGCGAGGGGGTGCAGGCTGGCGACCCGCTCTTCAGGCTGGACGATACCCTATTCCAATTCCAACGCGCGATTGCAACCGCCAACCTGGACCTGGCAATTGCTGCGGCTCAGACGGCCCTGCGCGCCCAGGAGACTGCCGAGGCGAACTATGCCCTTGTCTATCATGCCACCCGCCTCGAATCCGCCGCCTCCCGGACCTCGGACTGGCGGGGCGCGGACCCGGCCGGGTACGCCCTTCCCGGTGGATACTTCAGCCATAGCGAAATGATCGCAGCCGCCAGCGCCGCAGTGGATGCAGCCCGAAACGCCCGCGATGAGGCACAGGCCGCATTGAACGACCTGACAACCGCCACTGCCAGCGCCGGCATCGTTGCCGCCGAAACGCGCCTCGTTAACGCCCGCGCCTCCCTGCTCGTAGCCAGGGATGTGCTCACGCGCGCCGGACTTGCCACGGATGCCGACCTGCGTGATGCAGCCCAGGCCAACTACGATGAAGCACAGGCGGAACTCGATGCTGCCCAGGTTGCTTACGATGCACTGGCCGGCGCCGATTCGGCAATTGCCATCGCAAGCGCCCGCGCCGACCTTGCCGTGGCCGAAGAAGGGTATCAGGCAGCCCAGGATCGTCTGTTGGGGCTCGAGACCGGCCTCTATGCGCCCAAAGTGGCGGCAGCCCAGGCTGCGCTGAACCAGGCTGTCCAGGCTGCCCAGCAGGCGCAGGCTGCTGTCATACAGGCCGAAGCCGCCTTGGCGCTGGTGGACGCCCAGATCGCAAAACTGATGGTCTATGCCCCCACCGACGGCATCATCCTGACCCGGAACATGGAGCCGGGTGAGACGGTTGCAGTTGGGGCAAAAGCGATAACCCTCGGCAGGCTATCAGATCTGACCATCACCGTATATGTACCAGAAGACCGTTATGGTGAACTCACCCTCGGCCAGGCGGCTGCTGTCAGCGTGGACTCGTTCCCTGGAGAGACATTCACTGCCACAGTTGTCCACATCGCCGACCAGGCCGAGTTCACCCCGCGTAATGTCCAGACTGTGGATGGGCGCGCCAGCACCGTATTCGCCATCCGGCTCCAGGTTCAGGACCCGGAAGGGAAACTGAAGCCCGGCATGCCTGCGGACGTTCTGTTTAGCCAAGAGAAGGCGGCGCTTGGTAGTCCCTGAATGGATGGGTTGGCATGAAAACTGTCACGTTTGACTGGGAAAGGATGAAAAACATCCAAAAAATCCACCGGGTCATGTACGCGGTTGGACTGGGGCCGCTGGTTGGGAAGGTCATCCTGCTCCTGACCACCACCGGACGTAAAAGCGGTCAGCCGCGCGTCACTCCGTTGCAATACGAAAAGATTGGCGAAAAGTACTACCTCGGCTCAGCGCGTGGCAGCCACTCGGACTGGTACCGCAACCTGCAGGCTGATCCCAGATGCGAAGTGCGGGTGAAGAACCTGCGCATCCAGGGCACGGCGGAACTCGTCACAGAATCTTCCCGGATAGCCGATTTTCTCGAAGTGCGGCTGCAACGACATCCGCTCATGGTGGGGCTGCTCATGCAAAAAGCCCATGGGTTGCCCAGGCGTCCCAGCCGGGAGCAACTTGAAGTCTTGTCTGCATCCGAAGCGATGGTCGTGATTACGCCCCATCCAGGTCAGTAGAGAACCAATGTCACATAGAGAAAGTAGTTTCATCCGACTTCCTCCATTCGCTGCCAGGTTGTACGACAGCCTGACAAAAACCCGCGCCATCCAATCCTTGTATGGCGAGGTGGCCCGCGAACTGGCAGGGAATATCAAGTTTGCTTCCGTCTTGGACGTTGGCGCCGGGCCAGGCCGCCTGCTGGTCGAATTGCACCGCCAGGCGCCCTCGTCCAGGTTGTTC
>VGNO01000296.1 GCA_016865985.1 Chloroflexota bacterium
CAAAAGTATACCCGCTCGCCGCGAAAAATAGCGCTGGGGAAATCCTGCGGATTCTTCATCTTCCCGCCGCATACAGTAAGCAATTCCTTTTCGGGAATGATCGCTGGCTGGGACATGGCGCTAAATCTTCACCCTTCGCAAGCGCAGGCTGTTACTGACCACGAACACGCTGCTGAACGCCATCGCGCCCGCCGCCAGCATGGGATTGAGGAAACCGAGCGCCGCGGCCGGGATGAGGATGACATTGTAGAAGAACGCCCAGAACAGGTTCTGCTTGATGGCGCGCAGCGTCTTGCGCGAGAGCCGGACCGCCCGCGCCACCCCGCGCAGGTCGCCGCTGATGAGCGTGACCGGAGCCGCCGCCATGGCCACGTCCGTGCCGGTACCGATGGCGATGCCCACGTCGGCCTGGGCAAGGGCGGGAGCGTCGTTGACGCCATCTCCTACCATAGCCACGACGATGGACGATTGACCATTGACCATCGTCCGCCGTCCATTGTCCATCGCCTGTAAGCGCTTGACTTCTTCCGCCTTGCCTTCGGGTAAAACTTCGGCCAGAACGATGTCAATGCCGACCTGCTTCGCGATGGCTTCGGCGGTCTTGCGGTTGTCTCCGGTGAGCATGGCAACTTTGAGTCCCATGCGATGCAATTCTTCGATCGCTTCGACCGAGCCATCCTTGAGCGTGTCTGCCACGGCGATGACGCCGCGCACCTGCCCGTCCACGGCCACCAGCATGGCGGTCTTGGCCTCGGACTGGAGCCGCTCCATTTCGGGCGCCAGTCCGTTCAGCGGATAGCCGCGCGCTTCCATCATGCGGACGTTACCCACGCAGACGGCGCGCCCATCCACTTCGGCAGAGACGCCATGTCCCGCCTCGGCCACGAAACCAGCCGGTTCGGAGAGCGTCAGGCCGCGGGTCGTCGCCTCCGCCCAGATGGCTTCACCGAGCGGGTGTTCGCTGCCTTTTTCGACGCTGGCGGCAAAACGGAGAAGTTCGTCGTTTGTTAATGGGAGATGGTTAATAGAGGCATGGTTAATGGATTCGTTCATCAACCATGAACCATTAACCACAATATCTGTAACAGCAGGTTGGCCTCGTGTAATCGTCCCTGTCTTATCCAGCGCCACCACGTTGACGCGCCCAGCGCGTTCCAGGGCTTCACTGCTTTTGAACAGAATGCCCATCTCCGCGCCCTTGCCCGTCCCGACCATCACCGCCGTCGGCGTGGCCAGGCCCATCGCGCACGGGCAGGCGATGACCAGCACCGCCACCAGGTTGATGAGGGCGCGGGTGAAGCCGTTGATGTCCGCGTTGACCGGCAGCGCCGGGCCGAAGAAGTACCAGCCCGCGAACGTCAGCAGCGCGATCAGGATGACGATCGGCACGAAGACCGCCGAAACCTGGTCGGCCAGTTTCTGGATCGGCGCCTTGCTGCCCTGCGCCTCCTCCACCAGCCGGATGATCTGCGCCAGCGCGGTCTCACGTCCGACCTTGGTGGCCTCGAATTTGAGCATCCCCAACTTGTTCAGCGTCGCGCCGATGACCGGCTCGCCGGGACCTTTTTCCACCGGCAGCGATTCGCCGGTCAGCATGGATTCGTCCACCGCCGAGCGGCCGTCCACCACCACGCCGTCCACCGGGATGGTCTCGCCGGGGCGGACAAGCACCAGGTCCCCAACGCGGACTTCGTCGGTCGGGACTTCCATCTCCGCGCCGTCGCGCACCACCCGCGCCGTCTTGGCGCGCAGTCCCATCAACTTCTTGATCGCGTCCGATGTGCGCCCCTTCGCCCGCGCTTCCAGGAACTTGCCCAGCCGGATGAGCGTGATGATGACCGCCGCCGTCTCCAGGTAGACGTGCCCTTCCAGCCAGCCGAAGACGATCGGCAGCGAGTACAGGTACGCCACCGACGAGCCCATGGCGATCAGCACGTCCATGTTGGCCGAGCCATTGCGCAGCGCCTTGAACGCGCCCACGTAATACTGTCCGCCCACGTAGAACTGCACCGGCGTGGCAAAAAGGAGCATCGCCCAGTGCGCCCAGCCGGCGTGCGCCCACATGCCGAACAAGCCGAAGTCGCGCGCCATCGAGAAAAAGAATAGCGGGACGGTAAATAGAAGGCCGATGATAAGCAGATGTTTCTGCTGGCGGATTTCCGCCTCGCGGGCCTTCGCCTCGGCATCTTCCGCCGCGCCGCCCATTTCCACCGCCTCGAAACCGGACCGTGAAACTGCCGCGCGGATCTCAGCCTGACTCACCACCGTCGGCACGTAGCGCAGCCTTGCCCGCTCGGTCGTGACCGAGACCTGCGCTTCCAGCACGCCTTCCAGTTTGAGCAATGCTTTCTCAAGCCGCCGGGCGTCGTTATCGTCCGACAGGCGCTTGATGACCAGGTCGGCTTCGCCAGCCGCGACGCCGTAGCCCGATTTCTGGACACGGGCGATCAGGTCCGGCAGGCCGACCGCGGACGGGTCGAAGGTCACGGTGGCGCGTTCGCTCGAAAGGTTGACGATGGCTGTCTCCACGCCGGTCTGCTTTTTCAGGCCGCGTTCGACCGTCGCCACACAATTGGCGCAGGTCATGCCGGTTATAGGTAAGGTTAGTGATTTTTCCATGGGAGTCTCATAGTCCGGAGTCTCATAGTCGGATAGCGCCTCGAGCGACTATCAGGCTATGAGACTATCAGACTCTTCGACTATCGCGCCGGATAATTGATCTCGGCCATCAGCGCCTTGATTTTCGCCTCGTCCGCCGGGGGCTCGAAAGCGATCTCGACCTTCTTGCTGGCTGCATCGGCCTTGACCGACTTGACGCCTGCCAGTTCCGATACCTCGGTTTGGATGGTGTGAACGCAGTGCATGCAGGAAATGCTGGGAACGGAATAGGTAACGGTATTCATGGGGTTCTCCTTTTGGATATAATTCTCCGTCAACGTTATCGGGCGACGAAACGTCGCCCCTACACTTTCGTGGAGGTCT
>VGNO01000297.1 GCA_016865985.1 Chloroflexota bacterium
GGTCAGCAGGAGGTGCTGCTGGCCTTCGCCGGGCTTTGGGAGCGGTGGGAACAAAAGGATGTGGTGCTGGAGACCTGCACGGTGATCGTGGGGGAGGCCAATGCCGTCGCCCGGCCGGTGCACGAGCGTATGCCGGTGATCCTGGGGGAGGCGGACTGGGTGGGATGGCTGGATGCGGGGACGCCGGCGGAGGCCGCCAAGGCGATGCTGCGGGCGTGTCCGGAGGCGTGGCTCAGGACATATCCGGTGAGTGGGGCGGTAAGCTTTGCTCGGAATGAGGGATGGCAGTTGATCGAGCCGGTGGAGCAGGGTGCGGCAGCTTGATAGTCCCCTGCCGCAGCCAGGTCTCCACAATCTCCCAGCCTCCGAAACTGCCCCTCGCTACCGTCCCGGTTCGAGAAAAACAAGGCAGGTCGATATGTTGGTCGGCTGACAAGAGCTGCGCGCGGGCAGCGTGCGCATGGAGATGCCCACATAGACCAGGTCATCCGGATGCGTGCCTGACGCCGATCTTCCGCTGATTGCCGATATGCCGTTGGTTTGCGCGTGCCCTTACTGAGCAGCATGCCGGTTTGCCTGCCCAAGTGGCTATATGCGTTCACGTGGTTCGATACATTGGAAAAGCAAGTTCACGACGTTCACGGATGTACACCAAGCGTGCCGCGTACCGACCCGGGCCGTTGGAAGTGGCGCACAATTCCTCCGGCACGGGCGCCTGCATGGCACGCGCAACAGCGCGGCAGGAGTGAAGGTGCGCATCTCTCGCCAGCGCATGGTCGGAATCATCGCCCGACACAGGGATGCGCACATAGCAGCCGGCGTAACGTCCGGCCGCCCGTGCCAGATTCGCAGCCCACTGTGGTGCTGTGAACGGGTTCTGAAAAAGGGACAGTGCCAAGAATATCGCCGATTAATACCGCGCCCACATCTGGCAGCGGGGCGGGACCTACATCAGGACGGATGTGTCGGGAACCTAGAAAACCTCTCCGAACCACCCAACTCCATCCCTACCCCCCACCTACTTCACCGGCTTCCTACCTTGCGGCTGGGCCTCATACGCCTTCAGCATCCGGTCCAGGATCGCGATTTCCCGCTGGATGCTTGCTTCATATCCTGACCGGTTGCCCTGGGGTTTGATCCCTTTATCGCTGGCACGCTCATAGGCCGCTTCCAGGGTTCTGAAGGACAAGTCGGGGCTTACCCTGACTAGGTAGGGCCTGCCGTTCATTTCAAAGTAGACGTCGTTCTTGGCGGGGTAGCTGGTCAGGAAGGCCGAGGAAAACGAGACCGCCTTGACCCCCTTCTTGGTTCTCAGCCATTCGGAGAAGCCGGTGACCGAGCCGCAATTGTCCGCAACGAAGCGAATCTTCTCGTACGTGAGCGGCGGGCTGTCAGCTTTGGCGTCGACGGCAAGCAGCAGGGTGCAGGCCAGGCCCAGGAGCAGCGATTTCATTCATCCTCCCTTGCGGTAACGCGTGGTGTCCGGCTCGTCACGGCCCTGACGGCCAGAAGCGGGATGGTCCGCAGGGCCACGTAAAGCCAGACCATCTCCAGGATCACGATCGTGGGCGACAGCCGACTGAAGTCGGCCCCGACCAGCCCTGACGCGTAATTGGCGAACACAGGCATGGCGATGACGACGGCCATGACGCCTGCACCCCGCCCATAGAGGACAGCGAGGGGATAGGCCAGGACCACGCCTACGATCACCGCCATTGCGGGACCGTTGACGAACAGCAGCGCCAGGCCCGCGCGCGAAGGTGCCACGACCAGGTCCTGCAGTCGGACGCTGTCGATCAGCGTCCCATAGAGGACGAACAGGCACCAGGCCAGGACCAGGGTGCCGCCCCAGGGAATCATCCACGGTATCGGACCGCCGCTGCGGCGAACAAGGTACAGCCCGAGGCAGCTTGCCGCGTAGAGCGTTCCCAGCAAAGTCATCACGACGGTGGACGTCCCAAACAACCCGAACAGGTCGGCCAGCATCACCTGCAACCAGCCCACGATGGCGATCGATGCGGCGAGATGGGTTTCGCTTTTCATGGTCGTGCCGCCATGCAGGCGGGGCTAGAAGGGGATGTCATCGTCGTCCGGCATGGTGCCTGTGGCGCCGCCCGGAGATGACTTGGGGCGGGATTCATCCAGGTAGTCGCCGCCACGCCTGTCGCGGTGGTCCGTGTTGGGCGTGCCGGAGGGGGCGCCGCCGAGCATCTTCATCTCGCTCGCCTCGACCTCGGTGGTGTAGCGATCCTGGCCGTCCTTGTCCTGCCACTTGCGCGTCCTGATCCGGCCTTCGATGAAGACGGGCGAACCCTTCTTCAGGAACTGGCCGGCGACCTCGGCCAGGCGACGGAAGAGCACCACCCGGTGCCATTCGGTGGATTCCTTTGCCTCGCCGCTGGCCTTGTCCTTCCATTGCTCGCTGGTGGCCAGGCGCAGGGTGCAGACGGCGTCGCCGCCGGCGGTGGAACGCATCTCGGGGTCGGCGCCCAGGTTGCCGACCAGGATGACCTTGTTCACGGATGCCATGAGTTTTTCCTTGGTGTTGTTGGAAGCTTGCTGGGCTGCATGTTCAGCACCCGTCTGCCACGATCTCCGCGACGATGGCGCCCTCGCGGCGGACGGCAAAGTAGTCGCCCAGGGGTTCGCTGCACAGCGCCAGGGTCTCGCCATTCAGGTGAAGTTTTTCGTGGATCTGCGCGGTCATGGTGGTGTTTCCTCCGGGGACACCAGATTACGCGGCCAGAGGCTCGCCAGATGAGCCACTGGAACGAATGCAAGCGATGTTCCTCTTGTGGGCTCGGCCGCTCAGGCTAGCTACCTAGAAAGCGTGGCATGCCTCCCTGCGCGTTTCACCGATGTTCTGCGTTCTCCCACGCCCTCTCGATGTTCGCCCGCTCGCCCAGCAGAAGCCTGGTGACGGGTTCCGGCACAGGCAGATGCAGGAGGAAGGAGCGCGCCTGGGCGCCCAGCCCTTCCTG
>VGNO01000298.1 GCA_016865985.1 Chloroflexota bacterium
AGGCTGCCCTGGACGGCAGTTACTGTCACCTGCCTGGCCTGTCCCATCTTGATCTCTTTCTGGGTTTCCTGGTCGCCTTTCATGAAATGCGGCACCAGACTGAAGACCCGCAGCCGCCCGGCCTGTTCGGCGATGCACAGGTCGAGCCGGTTGTCATCCGGCTTGCCGTTGGGCGCCATGAAGAACCCACCGCCCATGCGCTGACCGTTCATGATGGACACCATCAACGACGGCTGGACGATCTCCTTCCCTTCATACTGGATGCGGACGGTCGGCGCCTTGAAGTAAATGAAAACGGTTTGCAGCACTGCGATCAGGTAAGCCAGCAGGCCGCGCGTCCAGCGGATGCGGGCTGCCACGAAACCGACCACGGCGTCGAAACCCACACCCACCCCGTTGCCGAAGTAGCGGCCGTCCGGGAAATCGCCGCCCTTCACCAGCCCGACATCCATTGTGATACGGCGGTCGGCGGACAGGGCTTTGACGCTGGTCTCCAGGTCGCCGCGCATATAGACGCCGTAGGCAAAATCGTTGCCCGTCCCAACCGGGATGATGGACATGGCCGTTTTCTTGAAACCTGCACTGCGCGCCCGCATCAGGCCGTTCAGCGCTTCGTTGGCGGTCCCGTCGCCGCTGGCAACCGCCACGACTTCATAGCCATCCCGCGCCGCCTGCTCGGCCAGTTCGACAGCATGCCAGGGACGTTCCGTCTGCACCAGGTCGTAATCCAACCCGGCTCTCTTCAGCAACTCCTCCAGTTCCGGGAGGCAGCGGGTGGCATAGCCTCGCCCGGAAGTGGGATTGACGATGATCTTGTAGCGCGGCATGGGACTCTCCTTTGGCTCGTTCGGGAAAAGGGCACGGCAGGTTTTTCATGCACCGGCCCGTGTGGGATCGCTCTGGGCGTTATTTTACATGAGAACAGCAGAAAAAGGACATATTTGATACAATACCCGCAGCCATGCTCATCCTGCTCCCGGTCATCTTCCTGCTCCTGAACGCTGCCATCCTGACCATCCTGCACCTGGCGCGTCCTGCATTCCGTTACTTCTGGCTGGTCGCCAGCGCCGGCGCCCTGGCGGCAGTGGTTTGTGTTGCATTGTGGCAGGCCTGGCTGCCCGTCCGATTCGACCCGCTGGGCTGGGAGCCGTTCGCGGCATCCCTCTCCTCCCCGGCCTGGCTGGTGGACGGACGCTCCTGGCCTTACGCCGCCGGCTTGACCATTATGGCGCTGGCGATCGTCGTAACCTCCGTGGTGCGTGAGAACCGGGAGCCGCTCCATTGGAGCGGCATCATGGTGTTGACAGCCTCCGGTCTGTTGGCTGTGACGGCTGAGAACGCGCTGACGCTGCTGCTGGCATGGTCGGCGCTCGACCTGGCCGAACTGCTGATCGGCCTGGCTGCCACCGGCGGGGATAAGAGCGAGAGCGTGGTGGTCGGTTTCACCGCCCGGTTGGCCGGGAGCGGCCTTGTCCTGTGGGCCGGCATCTCCAGCGCCTCCAGCGGCGCCCCGCTCGACCTGCGCGCCGTCCCGCCCCAAGCCGGCATCTACCTTCTCCTGGCAGTTGGGATGCGGCTGGGAGTCCTGCCGTTGCACCTGCCCTACCAGGAAGCCCTGCTGCGGCGCGGTTTTGGCACTTCGCTGCGGCTGGTCTCCGCCGCCTCCAGCCTGGCCCTGCTGGGACGCATCCCCGCTGGCGGGATGGACTCGCCGCTGGCGCCGGCGCTCTTCGTCCTGCTTGCGCTGGCCGGCATCTACACCAGTTGGATGTGGCTGCGCGCCTCCGATGAACTGACCGGTCGCCCGTTCTGGTTGATCGGCGCCGGTTCGCTGGCGGTTGCGGCGACCCTGGGCGGAAACCCGGTCGGGAGCATCGCCTGGGGCATCAGCCTGGTGCTGGCTGGGACCCTGCTCTTCACCTACTCCGCCCGGAAACGCACCATCCTGTGGCTGCCCGCCCTGGCCATCCTTGGATTGACGGCCTGGCCGTTCACCCTGGCCGCCTCCGTCTGGCAGGGGACCCCCTTGCTGGTCTGGCTGGCCTTCCTGCCGGTGCAGGCGCTGCTGGTGGCCGGATTCATCCGCCATGCATTGCACCCCGGCGACAGTGCACTCGAATCCCACCCACGCTGGGCGCGGGCGCTCTACCCGCTCGGACTGGGCCTGCCTGTGCTCTCCATCCTGCTGCTCGGCGTGTGGGGCTGGGACGGTGCGATGCAGGTCGGCCTTTGGTGGGCCGGCCTGCCGGGCGTCCCGCTCGCCGCGGCGGTCGCATGGCTCTCGCTCCGCGCCCGCGGCCGGGTGCGCCCCATTGCCTCCCTGCCCACACGCTGGCTGGATATCCTGCGACTCAGCCGGTTATCCGGATTCCTGTGGGGCATCTACCGCAGCCTGGGGCGGCTTGTCAATTCGATCCTCTCCCTGCTCGAAGGGGATGGCGGAATCCTGTGGTCGCTCCTTCTGCTGGTTCTGCTGGTCTCACTTCTCTCCCAATCGGGTTGAAGATGGTCATCTTCCTGGACTGGTTTTCTGTTCTTCTGTTGATGGGCGCCGCTGCCGGCCTGCTCGTACTCCGCAATTGGCGCTGGAGCCTGATCCTCCTGGCAGCGATCTACCTGGGAGTTTTCTGGCTGGTCTCACGGCACTGGCCGGTAGGCATGGCAGCCGTCAAACTGGTCACCGGTTGGATGGCAGCCGCAGTTCTGGGCATCTCGCAGATGAACGCGCCGGCCGAAGATACCTTCGAACCGGCCTGGCCGGAGGGTCGCGCCTTCCGGCTGCTGGTGGCCGGCCTGGCGGTTGCGGTGACGGCTGCCATCGCCCCGGCAGTCACCGGCTGGTTGGGCGTCGTCCCGGCTCCGGCAGCCTGGGGCGGAGCGCTGCTCATCAGCCTGGGAGTGGCGCACCTGGGGATGACTGCCCGGCCAATGCGGGTGGCGCTGGGCTTGCTGACCCTCCTGGCCGGTTTCGAG
>VGNO01000299.1 GCA_016865985.1 Chloroflexota bacterium
CGATCGGCAGGGACTTGGTGTCGGCTTTGCGCGGCAAGCCGAGGAAGGACAGGGCGCGGTCGGTCACCTGCTCGGAGAACGCCCGGAACGAGGTCCATTTGCCGCCCACCAGCGAGTAGACCGGGATGTCCCCCAATTTGTCTTCCTGGATGTGATGGTCGCGGGTGATCTGACCGGCATTCCTGGCCTGGGTGTACGCCAGCGGACGGACGCCGGAAAAGCGGAAGACGATCTGCTCGCGGCTGATCTTGATCTTGGGGAAGACGCGCCCGACCATTCCGATGAAGTAGTCCACTTCGTCTTCGGTGCAGCGGGCGGAGTCGGGGTCGGCAATGGGCAGGTCGGAGGTGCCGATCATCACTTTGTCGAAGAGCGGGAAGATGAGCACGATGCGCCCATCCTTGTTCTCGAAGAAGAATTCGTGGTCGCCGATGGCGGCGCGCAGTTCGGGGTTGTTGAGAACGAGGTGCGAGCCTTTGGTAGGGCCGATGTAATGGGTGTCCAGGCCGAGGGTCCGGTTGGCGGGGTCTATCCAGGGGCCGGCTGCGTTAACAATCAACTTCGGATGGATGTTGAAAGTTGCGCCGGTCAATTCGTCTTTCAGCGTGACCTTCTCCCCGGTTATGTTAACCAGCGAAACGTAGTTCAGGGCTTTGGCGTGGGGGCCTTCCTTTTCGGCGTCGAGCACCAGTTCGAGGGTCAGACGTTCGGGCGAGAGGATGATGCCATCGTAGTAAGTGGCAGTGAAGGCGATTCCCGGGTTGAGGGCGGGATATTTCTTGAGAGAATGGGCGCGGTCATCGAAGATGTGACGCGGCACTGCGCGATTCCTGCCAGTAAAGGCGTCGTAGAAGATGAGCCCGACCTTGATGATCAGTGCGCCGCGTTCGGATGGCTTTTCCAGCCAGCCGAGGAACTTGAGCGGGGCGTTGAGCAAGCCGGAGAGCAGTTTGAACATTGGGATGGTGGTGGGCAGCGGCCTGACCAGGCTTGGGGCGTTCTGGATCATGCGGTTGCGCTCCTGCACGGCTTCACGGACGAGACGGAATTCGCCGTTTTCCAAATAGCGGATGCCGCCGTGCGCCATGCGGGAGGATGCCGCCGATGCGCCGGAGCAGAAGTCGCCGCGGTCGATGAGCAGGGTGTCCACACCCTGGAGCGTGAGGTCACGGAAGGTGCCGACGCCGTTGATGCCCGCCCCAACGATGAGGACCGTGGGGGATTTGGTTTTGAGGGAGGTGAGGATGTCTTGTCGATTCATGTGAGCATCTCTTCGTACAAATCATTCCAATCCGGGTTGAGACCATTTACAAGGTTTATCTTTTTTTGCCGGAAGCCGCCTTTGATTTGTTTTTCTCTGGCAATGGCAAGGTTGATGTTTTAGTAAGACTCGTAATAGACAAGTTTGTTTACTCGATAGCGGCTGGTGAAGGTTGAACCAAATCCTTCCTTGTGCGCCCAAGCGCGGCGCATGAGGTTATTCGTGACGCCAGTGTAAAGAACCGTGTTGTATTTATTGGTCATGATGTAGACAGAATATTCTTTTCCCATGAACCAGCCTCTCGTGTCGTTGCGAGGAGGGCGGTTTTTGCCCGACGAAGCAATCTCCGCGCCCGCGAGGGGGTTGCTTCGCAAAGAACGCTCGCAACGACACATATATGTTTTCTTATTCTACCCAGTCGAACGTGCGGGTGACGGCCTTCTTCCAGCCAGTATAGAGCGTGTCGCGTTTTTCGGAAGGCATGGACGGCTTCCATTCCTTGTCTTTGCCCCAGTTGAGACGCAGTTCGTCGTAATCCTTCCAGAACCCGACCGCCAGACCTGCGGCGTAGGCCGCGCCGAGAGCGGTTGTTTCGGCAACCTTCGGGCGGATGACGGGCACATCGAGGATGTCAGCCTGGAACTGCATCAACAGTTCATTGAAAACCATCCCGCCGTCCACTTTGAGAGCGGTCAGTTTCACGCCGGAATCTTTCTCCATCGCGTCCAGCACTTCGCGCGTCTGGTAAGCAGTGGCCTCCAGCACGGCGCGGGCGAGGTGCCCCTTGTTGACGTAGCGGGTCAGACCGACGATGGCGCCGCGCGCGTCGCTCCGCCAGTAGGGGGCGAACAGACCAGAGAACGCCGGGACGAAGTAGATCCCGCCCGCGTCCTCCACGGACCTGGCGAGAGTCTCCACGTCGGATGATCTCTCGATTATCCCAAGATTGTCCCGCAGCCACTGCACCAGCGCCCCGGTGATGGCGATCGAGCCTTCCAGGGCATAGACGGCGGGTTGGTTCCCGATCTTGTAACCGAGGGTGGTCAACAATCCGTTTTTCGAGAGCACCGGTTTCTCTCCGGTGTTGAGCAGCATGAAGCAGCCGGTGCCGTAGGTGTTCTTGGCTTCGCCAGTCGCGTAGCAGGTCTGACCAAACAGGGCCGCCTGCTGGTCGCCGAGATCACCTGCCACCGGCACGCCGCCCAGGGATCCGCGCGCCGTTCCATACACTTCGGACGAGGAGCGAATCTTGGGAAGCATGGAGCGGGGAATGCCTAGCAGTTGCAGGATTTCCTCATCCCAGTCCAGCGTCTTCAGGTCCATGAGCAGGGTACGGGAGGCGTTGCTTACGTCTGTGACGTGCGCGCTGCTTAGGTTCCAGATGACCCAGGTATCCATGTTGCCGAAGAGCAGTTCCCCGGCTTCGGCCTTTTCACGCGCCCCGGAAACGTTATCCAAAATCCATTTGACCTTCGGCCCGGAGAAGTAGGTGGCCAGCGGCAGGCCGGTTTTGGCCTGGAAACGGTTTTGACCGCCATCCTTCGTCAACTCGTTGCAGATAGCATCCGTGCGCGTGTCCTGCCAGACAATGGCATTGTAGACCGGACGTCCTGTCTCGCGCTCCCAGACGACGGCCGTCTCGCGCTGGTTGGTGACG
>VGNO01000300.1 GCA_016865985.1 Chloroflexota bacterium
AGGCAGTAAAGATCGCGCTGACGATCAATATCAGGGCGAGATAGCGGGTGAGTTTCATGTTTTCATCCTATCCGGTTTCATTCCGCCAGGCCATGCAAGTAGGCGATCAGGGCATCTAGGATGGCGGTGGATGCGCCGTTTCCGCCGTTCGAACCGGCTGTGATGCCTTCGGCGGCCTGTTTGGTGGCGCGCGCTTCAGGCGATAAGCCGCCTCCCTGGCCTGCGCCCGGCTGCCCCGTCCCGGAGCCTTGGGGCAGGCCGTTCGCCTGCATCCAGGCCTGCATATCGGCAGAAACCAACTGCATATCTGAGATGGCGTCCAGTTGTTCGATGGTGAAGAGCGATTCGATCTGCACCAGGATGGCGTTCACCTCCGCTTGGGCGCTGTTACCGGAACTGGTGAGGTTCCGGAGCCCTTCCCAAAGCGGGAGCATCAGCGCCGCTTGTTCAGGAGTGATGGGGGTTGTGGTCTCGGCCAGGTAGAGTGAGCCGAGGGTCAGTTGCAGGCGGGCCGACAGCGCGCCTTCGTACCCGGTATCCAGGCCGGGGCTGATATAGGCATCGGAACTTGCAGGGACTGTCGACTCCGCGGCTGCTGTCCCTGAACAGGAAGCCAGGAACAGGGCAAAGACAATGAACAGGGCGGGAATGTGGATTCGTTTCATACAAATTTCCTTTCACTATAGGTTTAGGACTGCTAGTAACTGTTTACTCACGTCGCAACGCTTCGATCGGATCGAGTTTGGCGGCGCGGGTGGCGGGGTAGTAGCCGAAAAATATCCCGACCACGGCCGCAGCGCAGAAGGCGATTGGGATGGAGAGCGGCACGATCTCCGTCCGCATGGCGCCAACGGCGCTGAACAGATAGGATCCGCCGATGCCGGCGAAGATGCCAACCAGTCCACCCGCCAGGCTGAGGATTACGGCTTCTACCAGGAACTGCGCCAGCACATCGGCGGGGCGCGCCCCTAGCGCCTGGCGCAAACCGATCTCGCGCGTCCGCTCCGTGACTGAGACCAGCATGATATTCATGATGCCGATCCCGCCGACGATGAGCGATATCCCTGCCACCCAGGCCAGCAGGTCGCGAAAGGCGGCCGTGGTGGCTTCTTGGGTCGAGATGATATCCTGCTGGGTCTGGACAGAGAAGTCTGGCTTGGCGGCATCCACATCATGGCGTTCGGCCAGAAGGGCAGTCACCTGCGATATGACGCTTGGGATCTTTTCCTGGCTTTCGGCCTTGAGATAGATTGTGCGAACCGACTCGGCGCGCAGCGGTGAACTGGTCATGTATTTCTGGAAGACCAGGTTGATGGGCAGGTAGATGCGCCCGTCATAATCGACATCTGAGACAATGCCCTTGGACTCCATCACGCCGATAATAGTTAACTTGGTGGAGCCCACCGTGATGGTCTGACCGGTTGCGCTGTCCGTTCCAAACAAGTCTGTGGCGATCCCCGCCCCAAGAACAACCACCTTGGCTTTTCGGTCATCCTCATCGGCGGTGAAGTACCGCCCCTCGGCGACAATGTAATCACGCACTTCGGGGAAGTCGGCAGTCGTGCCGACAAGCGGGATCGCCTCCAGGGTAACTCCTCCCACGCGCAGGTCCTGGGCGGCAGGCGATTGTTCGGCCGAGACACCAGTAATCCCGACCACCTGCCCGGCGATTGCATAGGCATCCTCCAGCAGCAGGGTGCGTGATGCGCCGGGAATGCCGCGCATCGGCGAGACAATGACCAGGTTGGCGCCCAGGGCATTAATCTGCTCTGCGATGGCAGCCTCAGTCCCAGCACTGACGGCCAGCATGACGATGACCGACGCCACGCCGATGATTACCCCTAGGGTGGTGAGGATCGAACGCGCCTTGTTGAGCATCAAGCCCTCCCAGGCGGTATGGAATGTTTTCCTGAATTTCATACTGACCTCTATTTCTGCAAACCCAAGCATGGATTGGAACCGTCACGCCCTTCGGAGAGGATCCTGCCGTCCTTGACACAGATGACGCGACCTGCATGGGCAGCGATATCCGCTTCATGCGTGACCATCACAATCGTCGCTCCATTTTTGTGCAAGCCATGCAGGATACCCATGATCTCCATGCTGGACTTCGAGTCGAGGTTGCCGGTCGGCTCGTCAGCCAGGATCAACGGTGGATGGTTGACTAGCGCTCTGGCAATCGCCACCCGCTGCTGCTGGCCGCCGGATAACTGGCTGGGACGGTGGTGCAGGCGGTCTTCCAGCCCGACCGCAGTCAGCGAGGCGGTCGCGCGCTCCGTGGCTTGTTCGTCATTCACATCGGCTGCATTGTAGAGCATCGGCAGCATGACATTGGAAAGGGCGCTCAAACGCGGGAGCAGGTTGAACGACTGGAATATGAAACCGAGTTTCTCGTTCCGCACCTCGGCCAGTTCGTTCTTGTTCATCCGGCTGACATCCCGCCCATCCAGGTTGTAACTTCCAGCGGTGGGACGGTCGAGGCAGCCGATGATGTTCATCAGGGTGGACTTACCCGAGCCCGAAGGTCCCATGATGGCAACGAACTCACCGCGCCCCACAGACGCCACCACCCCGTCCAGCGCGTGGACGGCCGCGTCGTCCACACCATAGATCTTCGTGATACCCATAAGTTCGATTAGATGGTTTCTCATCACAACTCCAATTCACCACTGATCGTTGAATATCGATCACGGTTCACGGATAACTGGCTATTCGGTCTCCACCGTCCCGGTGCTGACCACATCACCGGCCGTCAAACCGCTCAGGATCTCGACATTGGCATAATCACGCAGGCCAATCTCAACCGGCGTCATCAGCAACTGTCCATCTTCCGAGACCACGAAGACTGCATAGGAGCCGGGACTCAGTTCGCGCAGTGCCTGGATCGGGATGAGCAGCGCATCCCGCGCCTCGGCCG
>VGNO01000301.1 GCA_016865985.1 Chloroflexota bacterium
CTCCCCCGATTTCTGGGTGGATTTCCGCCGCGCCTGCCGGGAGGTGAAACCGGACTGCTGGATCTTCGCCGAGATCATCCACACCCCGGAGAAACTCCGCCGGTACGCCGGTATTTTCGACGGCACGCTGGATTTCATCCTGGCGCGCGCCCTGCGCGAGACTTTCGCCCTAGAACGCATGTCTTTGGCGGAATTCGAAAACACCCTGCAATCGCAGGACGCTTTCTTTCCCCCGGATTTTATGCGACCGGCCTTCCTCGACAACCATGATATGTCCCGTTTCCTGTACCTGTGCGGGAACAACAAAGAAAAACTAAAACTGGCGGCCCTGCTGATCTACACCCTACCCGGTACGCCCATCGTCTATAACGGCGCCGAGGCCGGCGTCAGCCAGGAACGGCCGATGCAGCAGGGGTCGCGATACATCTTCGAGGAGGCGCGCCTGCCGATGAGATGGGATACCGGGGCCGACGCGGCCCTGATGGATTTCTTCCGCCGCCTGGCAGGACTGCGCCGGGCGCACCCCGCCCTGGTCCACGGAAGGCGCAGGTTGCTCCACCTGGATGCATCCACCCGCACCTACGCCTATTTGCGTGATGACGGGAACGAACGGCTGGTCACGGCAGTCAACGCCGGCGCGGCAGCCTGCAGCCTGTCCCTGTCGGGGACCGGCCTCCGGTCCGCGGTCGACCTGCTGAACGGGCGCCCGGTCGAAGCGCGGGACGAGGCGCTGCTCATCCATCTCCCACCGCATGGTTGCGCTTTACTCGGTTGATATTACACAAAAGGTACACTATGAAAATCAACACACCCGGATGGGTCAAGGATGCTATCTTCTACCAGATCTTCCCCGACCGTTTCGCTCGCAGTAAACGCCTCCGGCGGGATAGGCTGAACCTGGAAAGTTGGGGGTCGCCGCCCTCCCATCACGGTTTCAAAGGCGGCGACCTGTACGGGGTTGCCGAACGCCTCGATTACCTGCAGGACCTGGGCGTGACCGCCATCTACCTGAACCCGGTCTTTGCCTCAGCCTCCAACCATCGATACCATACTTATGATTATTTCAACGTCGACCCACTGCTGGGTGGGAATGCCGCCTTCCGCGAACTATTGGATGCCGCCCACGCCCGCGGCATGAAAGTCGTCCCGGACGGCGTATTCAACCACGCCAGCCGCGGCATGTGGCAGTTTCACCATGTGCTCGAAAACGGCGCCGGTTCGCCTTATATCGACTGGTTCCATTTCAACCCGGAGATGCTCAACGGGCAGCGCCACTGGCAGGCGTATCCCTCTCCCGAAGCCCGCAGCCAGTTGCAGAACGGCTCCAGCAGTTACCACACCCTGGGCTATTCCGCCTGGTGGAACCTCCCCGCCCTGCCCAAACTGAACACGGACAACCCGGCAGTGCGCGAGTTCATCTTCTCCGTTGCCGAACACTGGATCGAATTCGGCGCCGACGGCTGGCGCCTGGACGTGCCGGCCGAGATCGACGATGATTCCTTCTGGCGCGAGTTCCGCCGCCGGGTGAAACGCGCCAACCCCGAGGCGTACATCGTGGGCGAGATCTGGCACGAGTCGCAGCGCTGGCTGCAAGGGGACCAGTTCGACGCCGTCATGAATTACCTGCTGACCGGGGCGTTGATGGGCTGGCTGGTCGGCGATCGCCTGCCGGAAGATATCATGCGGATCGGCGATTACCATAAGTACCTGATACCTTTGGACGCCGCCGCCTTCGGCGACCGGATCGATTACCTGCTCGGCCTCTATGCCCCGGCCGTCAACGCCGCCCAGTTGAACCTGCTCGACAGCCACGATACTCCCCGCTTCGTCACCACCGCCGGGGGCGACTGGTCTGCCTGGAAACTCGGCTACCTCTTCCTTTTCACCTTCATCGGCGCGCCCTGCATCTACTACGGCGACGAGATCGGGCTGGCCGGCGGGCCGGACCCGGACTGCCGCAAGTCATTCCCCTGGGAGAAATCCGCCTGGGACAAAGGTTTACACGCGTACATCAAGAACCTCGCCGCCCTGCGCAAGGCGCATCCCGCCCTGCGGCGCGGCGCCTATCGGCGCCTGTTCAGCGAAGGTCCGCTCTTCGCATTTAGCCGCAAGTTGGGCGAGGAGACCTGCCTGGTCGTCATCAACTCCGGAGGTACGGCGCTCACCCCGGATATCGATATCCGCCGGGCAGGACTGCCCGAAAGAACTCCCGAAGCCCTGTTCGGTCTCACCGGCCGGGACCAGCCTCGCATTTCTGCCGGGCGGTTGGGCGGATTCCGTCTCCCCGCCCGCAGCGGGGCTGTCCTGGGTATTGGGCAGGCATGAACGGAAAGAAGCGCGCCCTGCTGGTTGTCCTGCTCCTGGCGGTCTTCCTGCGCGCCTGGACAGCCTCCATGCTGCCGGAGGATTTCGACGAGCCGGTCTACCTCCGGGCGGCCTACGATTACGCGGCCGCCATCCGCCAGGGAGACTGGCAGGCGGTGATCGACTATCCCGGTGTGCAGGAGCACCCGGCTTTCGTCAAACTGCTCTACGGCGGCGTGGCGCTGGCGCTGGGAGACATCGCCACCTGGACGAACGCCTTCTTCGCCAGCCGGGCTCTCTCGGCCATCTTCGGCGTCCTGGCTGTGATGTTCATCGCCCTGGCTGTCGACCCGCTCTCGGGCGGCCTGCTGGCGGTCCATACCCTGGCCGGGAAATATACCAGCCAGGTCTACCTGGAGGCCGTCCCGCATGCCCTGACGATCGCGGCAGTGCTGGCATTGCTGAAGGTTGGACAGCGGAAGACCAACCGCTGGTTTTGGCTTTCCGCCATCGCCCTTGGCGCGGCGGCAGCCGGAAAATACTCGTACATCCCGGTGACAGTGGTCGTCCTGGCGTACCTGTTGGTATTCGAGAAAAAGACCCGCTGG
>VGNO01000302.1 GCA_016865985.1 Chloroflexota bacterium
CCGAATCGGCCTGGCGGGCGCCTTCGCGGGTGCGGGTCCAGTGTTCCTCCACCAGCGAGGCCGCCTGGTAGGGGCGGTGGACGTGGTTGAAGATGATCCGCCCGACAAAGGTGCGGATATTGACTGTGCCATAATCGAGGATGCGCCCCACCTGGTCGGTCTCCACACCCACCGAAAGGACGGTGCTGAGCGGCGCCTCCTGGCGGCTGTCGTAGAGTCCGATCACTTTCTCCAGCCAGATGGCGCGCCGGTTGGTGACAATGTAATAGTCATTCGTCCAGTCGATCACATTATAGAGCGTCCATAGTCCCACGCCCAGGAGGGCGACGCCGGAAGCGTAGAGCAGGAGGGGGTTGGCGCTGGCAATGAAGGCCGCCAGCAGGCCGGACGGCAGGACCAGGGTGAAAAAAGGTCCCAGCAGCGAGCGCCAGAGCACGATCGGGTGTTTGCGTGCAATGAAGTAGATCACTTCCCCATCCTGGATCCAGTCGAAGCGCCGGGTGCGCGCCAGGCGGTGGCTGGCGACCGCCACTTCGATATTGGTGCGCAGTTTGGGGATCTTCTTCAGCAAGGCGTGGAAGTCGTTGTGGGTGAGTTCCATCAACCGGGTCGCCTCGAGCGCCTGGACGGTGGCATTCCGCGCCCCGTGCGCCAGGAGGGCTTCCTCGCCGAAATAATCGCCCCGCACCAGCGCTGCCAGGCGGCGCTGCTTCTCTCTGGCGCCGCGCAACACGTCGACACTGCCGGCTGTGATGATGAAGAACTTGTCGCCCTTCTCCCCCTGGCGGACGATCTGCTGCCCGGGTTCGTACGACACTTCGACCAGCGCCTCGGCCACCTCGGTCAGCTGGCTGTCGTCCAGGTTGCGGAAGATGTGGAGTCTCTTCAGGAAATCGACGCATTGCAGGATGTCCATCATCAAGGCCAATTCTAGCACGATTCAAACCGAACGGTCGATGGTGCAATGGATTGGTTACGTGGGGCGGCAGGCGGCCTTGCGGGACCTCGAGCCGGTCCCCGTCCCCGGGCCGGCCCGTGCGGGCGCCCGGTGAAGGGAGGGTCTGGTACAATCGAACCCATGAGACGGTGGCAATTCTGGCTCGGCCTGGCAGTCAGCATCCTGTTCCTGTGGCTGGCTGTGCGCGGCCTGCAATTGGACGATTTCTGGCAGGCGGTCAAGTCTGCCAATTACTGGTGGATCCTGCCCGGCATCGCGGTGTATTTCGTCGGCGTCTGGGTGCGGGCCTGGCGCTGGCATTACCTGCTCGGACCGCTGAAAAAGGTTCCCACCCGGGTCATGTTCCCCATAACCTGCATCGGTTACGCCGGCAACAATATCTTCCCGGCGCGCGCCGGGGAGGTGCTGCGGGCGGTCGTCCTGAAACGCAAGACCGGCATCCCGCTCTCGGCCTCGCTGGCGACCATCATCGTCGAGCGCATCTTCGACGGGGTGGTGATGCTGGCATTCGTATTCGTCAACCTGCCCGAACTGGCGAAACTGGCCGGTTCCGAGTCCGGTTTCGTCGGCAGCATCGAGGACCTGGCCCTGATCGGGACCGGCATCTTCCTGGGCGCCCTGCTGGCCTTCCTGCTGGCAGCCATGTTCCCGCAGGCGACATCCCGGTTGGGACAATGGTTCATCGACCGCCTCCTGCCCCGGCGCTTCCGCCTGAAGACCTCCGGCATCATGCATAAATTCCTGGACGGGCTGGCATTCCTGCGTTCACCCTGGCATGCCCTGATGGTCTTCCTGACCTCGGTCCTCATCTGGCTGCTCGAAACGGTCAAATACTGGTTCGTGATGCACGCCTTTACTTTCAGTGTCAGTTTCTTTGCCCTGATGCTCCTGAATGGGATCGCCAACCTGGCAACCACCATCCCGTCCGCGCCAGGCTACATCGGCACCTGGGAGGCGGTCACCAGGGCGGTGCTGGTGGCCTATGATGTGCCGGGAGCCGAGGCGTTGGGGTATGCCGTAGCGCTGCATGTGGCGCTCTGGCTGCCGATCACCCTGCTGGGACTGGCCTACATGGGGCGCGAGGGCGTCAAATGGAGCGGGGACCTGGCGAAATTACGCCAGGAGGGTTGACCGGATCCTCAGGGAAGGAGATCAGCAATGGATATCGAATCCCTGCTGCGACAGGTTCCGCTTTTTGGCTCGTTCAACCAGGATGAATACCGGACGCTCTCGCGTTGCATGTCCCCGGTGGCGCTCGAAACCGGGCAGATGCTATTCCGCGAGGGGGAAAAAGGCAGCAGTTTCTATATTATTATCGAAGGCCGCCTGGAAGTCATCAAATCCCTGGGCACGGAGGATGAACGCCTGTTGCAGACCTGGGGGCCGGGGAATTTCGTGGGCGAGATGAGCATGTTCGACCGTCAGGGGCTGCGGGTGGCGGCGGTGCGCGCCCGCGAGCGGACCCTGGCGCTGGAAATGAGCCACGCAAATTTCGACGCCCTGCTGCGCCGCCAGCCTGACCTGGCCTTCGAGGTGATGCGTGAACTGAGTCTGCGCCTGCGCGATACCGATAATGCCATCATCCGGGACCTACAGGAAAAGAACCGACAACTGGCCGAGGCCTACACGGAATTGAAAGCGGCCCAGGCGCAGGTCATCGAAAAGGAGCGCCTCGAACGGGAATTACAGGTGGCGCGCGAGATCCAGCAGAGCATCCTGCCGGCCTCCCTGCCGCCGCTTTCCACCTTCGACCTGGGCGCCCTGATGGTGCCGGCGCGGGCGGTGGGCGGGGACCTGTACGATGTCATCCCGGTGGACGACGACCAGGCGGCGGTGGTGATCGGCGACGTGTCCGACAAGGGCGTCCCGGCGGCGATCTTCATGGCGCTCACCAGCAGCCTGGTGCGGGCCGAGACCCACCACAAAGTCTCGCCCGC
>VGNO01000303.1 GCA_016865985.1 Chloroflexota bacterium
GGACATGAGCTCGATCTGCAAACCCTGAAACTGTCCGATCCGGTTAGCGGCCGCTTGTTGGGACTCAGGGCCGACATGACCCCCCAAGTGGCAAGAATCGATGCGCGCACCGCTCACGACGGGTTGCCTACACGCCTTTGTTATGTAGGCACCGTGGTGCATGCGCTGTCGGGCCATCTGGAAAAATCCCGAAACCCCATTCAGGTAGGCGCCGAGTTGTATGGCAATGGTGGCATGGCGGCAACCGGTGAGGTCATACGCCTGATGCTGGAGACCCTGGCGCTGGCGGATGTTCAGAACGTACATCTAGATCTGGGGCATGTGGGAATTTATCGCTCCCTGGCATGCCAGGCAGGTCTCACGGGTCCTCAGGAAAGCGAACTGTTCGAAATATTACAACGCAAGGATACGACGGATCTCGCGAGTTTCCTTCGTGAAACTCAGGTATCGGCCCCGGTCTCGCAAATGCTGGAGGCACTGCTTGATTTGAATGGACACTCAGGCGTAATCGCGCAGGCGCGAACCCTGTTATGTCATGGCAGCCCTGAAATTATTCGAGCTCTCGGCGAACTGTCGGCGCTGACCGAGAGTTTGTCACGGCGCTATCCGGAATTGACCTTAAATGTTGATTTGGCCGAATTGCGCGGTTACCTCTACCATACCGGTATCGTTTTCGCCGCTTTCGTACCCAGCTTGGGGCGTGAGATTGCGCGGGGTGGACGGTATGACGATATTGGGCATGTCTTCGGTCATGCCAGGCCGGCGGTGGGTTTCAGTTCCGATCTCAAGGTGTTGGCCGCGCTGGCTAATGGAGTGCGGAGGCAGGAGCCATCCGACAGGATATTTGCTCCGGGCGTCGATGATCCAGAACTGGACAGGATCATCGAAGAATTACGCCGCGAGGGCGAGGTGGTCATACAAGCGTTGGGGGACGAAACCGAAACGCCGGAGGCTATGGGCTGTACTCGCGTGCTCATGCCGAGCGGGGAAGGCTGGCGGCTCGTCTGAAGATCGAAAATCACAATAAACGGTAAAGCAGCATGGGCAAGAATGTCGTAGTAATCGGCACGCAATGGGGTGACGAGGGCAAGGGGAAGCTGGTCGATCTGTTGACCGAAAAGGTTGGAGGCGTCATCCGTTTTCAAGGGGGGCATAACGCCGGCCATACCCTGGTCATCGACGGGCGGAAGACCGTGCTGCATTTGATCCCTTCGGGTATCCTGCACGAAGGCGTGCAATGCTATATCGGCGACGGGGTCGTGCTCTCGCCCGAAGCCTTGCTGCAAGAAATCGGCGTGCTGGAACAGGCGGGCATACCCGTGCGTGACCGGTTGATGATTAGTGAAGCCTGTGCGCTGATTTTGCCGGTACATGTCGCGCTGGATCTCGCGCGTGAGAAGGCCCGTGGCGCGAAGGCCATCGGGACCACGGGGCGCGGGATCGGCCCGGCCTACGAAGACAAGGTTTCCCGTCGAGGGATCAGGGCGGGCGATCTGTTTCATCCTGCCCTGCTCGAGGAGCGCTTGCGCGAATTGCTTGACTTTCATAACTTCGTCCTCGCCCAGTATTTCAAGGAACCACCGCTCGACCACGCGGAGGTGCTGGCTGGCCTGATCAAGATCGGCGAAGAACTCAAGCCCATGCTGGGCGATGTCGCCGCCGAATTGCATCGGCTGCGGCAGACGGGTAGCCATCTGTTGTTCGAGGGCGCGCAAGGCGCGATGCTGGATATCGACCACGGCACCTACCCTTATGTGACATCGTCCAACACGACCTCGGGGGGCGCGGCCTCTGGCAGCGGCGTGGGTCTGCTGGATTTCGATTATGTGCTCGGCATTACCAAGGCCTACTCCACCCGGGTCGGTAATGGACCTTTCCCCACAGAGCTGTTTGACGCTCGCGGGAAGCATTTGTCAAGCAGGGGCAACGAATTTGGAGCCACCACGGGCAGAGCCCGCCGTTGTGGCTGGTTCGACGCGGTATTGATGCGTCGCTCGGCGCGTTTGAATAGCCTGTCGGGTCTTTGCCTGACCAAACTTGATGTGCTCGATGGACTTGAAACCATTGGTATCTGTACCGGCTATCGGTATCAAGGGGGGATCATCGACTCGGTACCCATCGGGGCGGAGGCTTACGCACAATGCGAGCCGGTGATTGAGGAAATGCCGGGGTGGTCCGAATCCACCATGGGCGTGACCGAAATCCAAAAGCTACCGCCTCAAGCGCGTGCTTATATTGACAGGCTCGAAGGCATGGTGGGCGTTCCGGTGGATATTCTGTCGACCGGACCGGAAAGAATGGAAACCATCATACTGAGGCATCCGTTCGAATGAATCGTTGCCTCAGTCTGGTGGCTTGGACACATCGACGGGCAGCCTCGTGAATAAGGCTAAGGGATCCATGCGCCGCTCATTACGGCCGATGCGGCCGCGGCAACTGATCCCTGCTTGCTGAGACGCGGTAAACCCACACTCCGGAGGCTCTGCCTATGTTCGGTTTCAAGAAAACAAAACTGAATTTGCCGGGTCCGGATGAGGCGCTGGCCGGACGAACGGAAGCCATTCAGGTTCCTCCGCGTCACTTCGTTAACGGTCACCCGATGTTGCCTCCATACCCCGAGGGATTTGGTCGGGTGCTGTTGGGCTTGGGGTGTTTCTGGGGCGCCGAGCGGAGGTTCTGGCAGTTGCCGGGTGTCTACCTGACCGCCGTGGGTTATGCGGGAGGGTTGACTCCGAATCCCACCTACGAGGAGGTATGCAGCGGCCTGACGGGACACACGGAGGTCGTGCTGGTGGTTCACGATCCGGAATATATCGCGTTCCGTGATCTGCTCGCGGTGTTCTGGGAATCCCACGACCCGACTC
>VGNO01000304.1 GCA_016865985.1 Chloroflexota bacterium
TGCAGGGGTCGTAGGCCCGCACCAGGTGCTCGGCGGCCAGGGTGGCTTGTTCATGGTCCATCTTGACCAGCCTGGGCGCCAGGGCGAACAGGTCCTGCTCGATACGCGGCAGGTTCTGGGCAGTGGGCGGGGTGATCCTGGCAAACTGCACCATCCCCTTTCCATCGACGATATAGCGGTGGTAGAGCAGGCCGCGCGGCGCTTCACTGGCGCCGGCTCCTTCCCCGGCCTTTAATTCCAGGTCCACGTGAGCCGGGCCTTCGGGGTGGTAGGCCTGCACCAGGGAAATGGCTTCCTCGTAGAAGTGCACCAGTTCCACAGCGCGGGCAACCAGGCTCTTGTAAGGGTTCCGGAGCGGCAGTTTGATCCTGGCTTCCTTGAGCGCTCTTTGGGCGTTGGGCATCAACTGGGCATGGTTCAGGTTCAAGCGCGCCAGCGGACCGACCAGGTAATGCCCGCCTTCGGCGGTATGGCTGTGCAGGGCGTTCGAATGGCGCACGTGTTCTTCGATGTAACGCGTTTCATACTCGCGGACCGGCAACCGGCTGCCGTGCGAGGAGCAGACCTCGCCCTTGATCACCCCGTACTCTTCCGGGTGGTGCAGGGCGACGAATTCGTAATCGATCTCCAGGTCGGGGAAGGGCAGGGTGACCGCCCAATGCAGGCAGGCTTTTGCTGCTTCCAGTCCCCATTCAAGATCGGGGAGCAGGTCTTGCAGGGGTTTTGCCTCCGGCCAGCGGTAGAAGCCGCCGACGCAGGCGTTGACCGGGTGCACCGAACGCCCGCCGATGGCTTTCAGCAGGTCGTTGCCGACCTTCTTCAAGCGCAGGGCATTGCGCACCACCTCCGGGGCGCTGGCCGCCAGGTCGAGCGCCGACTGGACTCCGAGCAGGTCGGGCGCCTGGAGCAGGTAGATGTGCAGGGCATGGCTCTCGATGTATTCACCGCAGTACATCAGGCGGCGCAGGGCATAGACCTGCGGGCTGGCCTCCACTCCCAGGGCGGCTTCCAGCGCTGTGACCGAACTGACCTGGTAGGCCACCGGGCAGATGCCGCAGATGCGGGCGGTGATGTCGGGCGCTTCCTGCAGGAAGCGACCTTTCAGGAAGCCCTCGAAGAAACGCGGCGGTTCGTAGATGTCGAGCCGCACTTCCACCGGCTTGCCTCCCTGGATGCCGATGAACAGGCCGCCTTCGCCTTCCACCCGCGCCAGGGCGCCGACTTCGATGTTGCGGTTCATTTGGCCTCCTTGACCGGCAGCGCCTCGGCCGCTTTGCGGAAGGCCGGGGCGTAACCGCTGAAATTACGCAGCAGGCGAAAGGTCTCACCCGGCTGGCGGTCGAGTCCTGCCAGGGCGGGAGCCAGCGAGTCGAGGTTGGCCTGCGGCCAGGGACCGAAACAGCCGTAGCAGCCGCGTCCGACTGAGGGACAGACCGCCCCGCAGCCGGCCTGGGTGGCCGGCCCTAGGCAGGGCGTCCCCTGGGCCACCAGCACACAGACGCTGGCGTTTCGCTTGCATTCCATGCAGACCGGGTACTGGGGGAAATCCGGCCTGCGGTTCTGGAGCAGGGCGGCGATGGCTTCGGCGACCATGTACTTATTGACCGGGCAGCCCCAGATCTCGAAATCGACCTTGACATGTTCGGCCAGGGGGGTTGCGGTCTCGAGAAAGTGCAGGTAGTCCGGATGGGCATAGGAAGCCCAGGCCAGGTCCTCAGGTTTCGTGAAATTGCGCAGCGCCTGGATGCCGCCGGAGGTGGCGCAGGTCCCCAGGGCGATCAGGAATTTACATTCCCTCCGCACTTCCTGGATGCGTTCCAGTTCGTGAGGCGTGGTGACCGATCCTTCGACCAGGCCGATATCATACGGCCCCGGTTTCACACTGCGCGTGGCTTCCAGGAAGAAGGCGATATCCACTGCCGCGGCCAGGTCGAGCAGTTCATCCTCAATGTTGAGCAGGGATAACTGGCAGCCGTCGCAGGACGAAAATTTATAGACAGCCACGCTGGGTTTGTGGTCGGTCATTAGTATTCCTCCACGTTGATGTACTTCTCCAGGGCGTCGAAACGGAAGACCGGGCCATCTTTGCAGACGAAGTAGGGCCCAACCTGGCAATGGCCGCAGGACGCCTGTCCGCATTTCATGTTGCGTTCGAGCGAGACGTAGATGCGCTCGGAAGGGATGCGGCGGGCCAGGGCTTCGAAGATGACGAAGCGGATCATGATCTCGGGACCACAGGTCAGGACGGCGCTTTTCTGCGCCTCGAGCCGGAAGCGGTAGAACAGCATCGGGACGACCCCCACCTGTCCCTGCCAGTTCTCGTCGCCGCGGTCGACCGTCACATGGAGGTCGATCCCGGCTTTCTGCCAGGAGTCGTATTCTGCGGGGTACATCAGGTCCTTCGGCGTGCGCGCCCCATAGAGCAGGATCACCTTGCCGTATTTCTGGCGGTTGCGGATGATGTGATAGATCGCCGGGCGCAGCGGCGGCAGCCCGATCCCGCCGCAGGCGATGACGATATCCTGGCCTTCGGCTTGTTCAAGAGGCCAGGCGGTACCGAATGGACCGCGCAGGCCGAGGATGTCGCCGGTCTTCAAGCGGCGGATGTTCTGCGTGACATTGCCCATGAAGCGGATGGTGTGACCGACCAGCCGGTCGTCGGCCAGCGGGTCGGAACTCATCGAGATGGCCGCCTCGCCATAACCGGGCAGGTAGACCATGTTGAACTGACCCGGCTGGAAGCGATAGGCGGCCTGGACGGTGGGGTCTTCGAAACGCAGCCAGTAGGTGGCGATCCCCTCCGCCTCCGGGGTGACGCGGACGATCTCAGCCCAGTGGGGGAGCATCGGCTGCCCGT
>VGNO01000305.1 GCA_016865985.1 Chloroflexota bacterium
GCGTTGCCTTGCGCGAGCGGTCGCCCCGGTACATTGCACCCAATTGGGGAATGGTGACATGGCTCTCATCCACGACCAGCAGCGCGTCGTCGGGCAGATAGTCGAACAAGGTGGGCGGCGCCTCGCCCGGACCCCGCCCGGACAGATAGCGTGAGTAGTTCTCGATGCCCGAGCAGTAACCCACCTCCAGCATGATCTCCAGATCGAACAGGGTGCGCTGTTCCAGGCGTTGAGCCTCGACCAGTTTGTGTTGGTCGCGCAGTTCATCCAGCCTGAGGCGCAGATCGACCTTGATCAGATCGATGGCCTCCAGTATCCGTTCGCGGGGGGTGACGTAGTGGGTCTTGGGATACACGGTATACCGGGCGATCCGGGAAAGAATCTCGCCCGTGAGGGGATCGAACAGGGACAGGCGTTCGATCTCGTCGTCAAACAGTTCGATGCGCAAGGCCTCGCGTTCGGATTCAGCCGGATAGACGTCGATGACCTCGCCACGGACACGATAGGTCGCGCGGCGCAGTTCGGTGTCGTTGCGCGTGTATTGCAGTTCCGCCAGCCGGCGCAGCAGGGTCCGCTGATTGATCATGTCGCCGCGGACCAGGTGCAGGACCATGCTGAAATAGGAAGCGGGTTCGCCCAGGCCATAGATGGACGACACGGTGGCGACGATCACGGTATCGCGCCGTTCGATCAGCGCCTTGGTGGCCGAGAGCCGCATCTGCTCGATGTGCTCATTCAGCGAGGCGTCTTTCTGGATGTAGGTATCCGAGGAGGGGACATACGCTTCCGGCTGGTAGTAGTCGTAATAGGAAACGAAATATTCCACGGAGTTTTCCGGGAAGAATTCCTTCATCTCGCCATAAAGCTGCGCCGCCAGCGTCTTGTTGGGCGCCAGAATCAGGGTCGGGCGCTGCTCGGCGGCGATGACATTGGCCACGGTGAAGGTCTTGCCGGAGCCGGTCACACCCAACAGGGTTTGATGCAGCAAGCCGTCATGCAGGCCATCGATGAGCTGGCGTATGGCCCCGGGCTGGTCGCCCGCGGGCTCAAAGGAATGGTGTAAAACAAAGTTTTTTCCCTTGGCAGGCTGCTGAGGCAGGCTTTCATCGAGTATCATTTTCTGTGGCATACCGCCAGACTCCTTCCTGTATCTTTCCAGAACAACATGAACAAGACCCTTTCCGACCGCGTCAGATCCATCAAGCCATCCCCCACGCTCGCCGTTACCGCTCGCGCCGCCGCCATGCGCGCCGCCGGCAAGGATATCGTGGGCCTGGGCGCTGGCGAACCGGATTTTGACACTCCCGACCATATCAAGCAGGCCGCCATCCGGGCCATCGAAGCCGGTTTCACCAAATATACCGCTGTCGATGGTACGCCGGGACTCAAGAAGGCCATCATCGCCAAATTCAAACGCGAGAATGGTTTCGACTATGAGCCCAAGCAGATTCTGGTGTCCTGCGGCGGCAAGCAGAGCTTTTACAACCTGGCCCAGGCCTTATTGAATCCTGGCGACGAAGTCATCATCCCCGCGCCTTACTGGGTGTCTTATCCCGACATGGTGTTGCTGGCGGGCGCCACGCCCGTGATCGTCGAGGCGCCGCAATCCCAGAATTTCAAGATCACGCCGGCCCAGCTCGAAGCCGCGATCACCGCCAAAACCCGCCTGTTTGTCATCAACAGCCCATCGAACCCCAGCGGCATGGCCTATACCGAGGCGGAACTGAAAGCCCTGGGCGAGGTGTTACGGAAGCATCCCGATATCATCATCGCGACCGATGACATGTACGAGCACATCGTCTGGACGGCGGGCGGCTTTGTAAACATCCTCAACGCCAATCCGGACCTGTACGAGCGCACCATGGTATTGAACGGGGTTTCCAAGGCCTACTCGATGACCGGTTGGCGTATCGGCTACGCCGCGGGTCCGGCCTGGCTGATCGAGGCGATGACCAATATCCAGTCCCAGAGCACGTCCAATCCGACCTCCATTTCTCAGGTAGCGGCGGAAGAGGCATTGAACGGTGACCAGGGCTTCATCGCCGTGATGCTCAAGGCCTTCAAGGAACGGCATGATTATGTCGTCGAACAACTCAGGGCCATCCCCGATGTGGAATGTCTGGCAACGGATGGCACCTTCTACGTGCTGCCTGAGATGAGCGGGGTGATATCCAGACTGCCCGGCATAGAAGATGATCTGGGACTGTCCGAGTTCCTGATCGAGGGTGGTGTCGCTGTGGTGCCGGGTTCCGCCTTTGGAGCGCCAGGTCACATCCGACTGTCCATTGCCACGAGCATGGCAAACCTTGAAAAGGCCATAGGTCGCATGCGCGAGTCTTTGACCTGAGACCGTTCCGACTTCCACGCTTTCGTCCCGGTCCTGACGCAGGACCGGGACGAGGTTCACTGCGGTTTACTCGGACTGTCCCAGACGGAGGCCGGTGAGATAGGCCAGGAAGCTCTCTCGCAATTCTTCATGCTTGAGCCCTTGTTCCACCGTGGCCATGAGATAGCCCAACTTGGAACCGCAGTCGTAGCGCTTGCCCGCGAACTCGAAGGAAAGAACCGGTTCGGTTTTGAGCAGCATGGCGATCGCGTCCGTCAACTGGATTTCGCCGCCGGCGCCGCGGGTGACATTATTCAAACAGCCGAAGATGCCGGGCGTCAGAATGTACCGGCCGACCACGGCCTGATTGGACGGCGCGTCCTCCGGTTTCGGCTTCTCGACAATGCCGTTCAGCTTGGCCAGACCTTCGCGTATGGCTTCAGCACTGACGATGCCATAACTCTGCGTTTCCGAAGGATGGACCTTTTCAGTGCCCAGCA
>VGNO01000306.1 GCA_016865985.1 Chloroflexota bacterium
CGCAACTTCCACATGCACGATGGCAAGAAAGGCGCAGCCCTGGCGGTGCGGGTCACCCCGCGCGCCAGCCGCAATGAGATCGTTGGTGTGCTTAGCGACGGGACGATCAAGATCCACCTGACAGCCCCTCCGGCAGAAGGCCAGGCCAACGAAGCGTTGATCAAGTTCCTGGGCAGCGTGCTGGGCATTGCACCTTCCCGCATCGATATCGTGGCCGGCGCGACCGGGCGGGATAAACTTGTGTCCGTCCTCGATATGGACGCTGACACTGTACATGGGAAGATCGTCGAACACATCAGTTAGGGAGATGCGCCTGGCAATGCGGGTAGCGCGGGTTCCCGGGCATCCATCATCATATTCTTATTATCGAGATCCTGATGAAAAAACTCCTGGTAAATGCCAGGCGTTTTCGATTCCATTCGATCCTGTTACGGGATTGCGCCATAGAGGCTGCGATACATCGCGAATACTTCATAGATGTGGCGGATGTATGTCCGGGTTTCCTCATAACGGACCACTTCCACGAACAGGTCCGGGTCGTTCCCGGCAAGTTGGCGCCATGCCAGCATTTCCCCTGAACGACCGGCATTATAGGCTGCCAGCCAGGCGAAGGGATGGTCGCCGAAGTAATACCGTTCGAGGTCCAGGTTGTGTATCCCATAGGTGACGCTGACCAGCGGGCGGTAGAGGTCCAGGGATGAATAATCCAGCGGCCAGCCTACGCGTTCTGCCAGGACGGCGCCGGTGGCGGGCATGATCTGCATCAGGCCGCGCGCCCCAGCCGGCGAGTAGACGAATCCCTCGAACAGGCTTTCCCGCCAGATGATGCTCCAGATGAACAGGGGGTGGAATCCGTACTGCTCGGCGAGCGGGACGACCAGGTCCTGGTAATAGGCGCCGTACCGCACGTGGAGGAAATAATCTGGGGCGGCCAGGATCCCGGCGCTGATGTTGATCCCCGCCAAGACCAGCGCCCGCTCATGGGCAAAGATCGCCGAACGGTACAGGCCGAGCTCGAGCAGGTAGTTACCCAACCGGTAACTGGCGACCGGGTCATCCTGGACATCCAGGCGCAGGTCTTCGAATTCGAGACGGGCTTCGGTATAGAACCCTGTATTCCAGAGGGCGGCGCCGCGCTGCAGGCGGGTGTCGTTGTAGAGCAGGCCCGGCGTGGACAGGTCGGTGTCCGCCGGGAGGAAGAAGATGACCCGCAACCAGGCCTCGGCTTCGGCCTGCTCCGCATCCCGGTCCAGGAATATGGAGTAGGCTGGCGGATTTTCGAACAGCGCCCGGCCGTATACCATGTCGCGCGCCCGTTCGCTGTAATAACCGGTCGGGTCGAGGGCGGCTGCCTGCTGCCAGGCGGTCTGGGCTTCATCGGTATTGCCTTTGGCCTGGTGCATTTTTCCGATCCAGAAGGATGCCCGCGCCTGGTCATCCCCCCGGGTGGACAGGATCAGGCTGCGTTGGAAATCGACCAGGGCGGCATCCGGATTCGCAAGACGGTAATGGGCGATACCGGCCCAGAACAGGCTGAGCGGGAGCAGGTTGCTGGATGGGTAGATATCCGCCATGCTTTCCCATGTAACGGCGGCCTCGGCCAGGAAACCGCCGCGCTCATAGATGCGCCCGGCATTCAGCAGGAAACGGGGCTCGTCCAGGCTGCCAGCGGCGGCTTCGGTGAAGTCCAGCATGGTGCGGGCGGCAGTCGAGTAATCGTCGAGGTAATACCACAAGGTATCGGCTTTATCCTCCCAGGCGGTCTCCCAGTACCGGTTCTGCGGATGGTTCGAGATCAGGTAGTCCCAATCCAGGACTGCATCCTGGTAATAGCCGAGGGCGCGCAGCGTCAACGCCCGGTAGTAATACACTGTCCCGTCGTTTTCCGGGTTGGCGCTTTCGTACCGGTTGAAGGCTGCCAGGGCGACGCCGTATTGCCCGGCGAAATAATCCACCAGCCCGCGGCTGAGATCATCCACCGGGACGCCGGCTTCGACCAGCGCCACCAGGGCCGAATACGAGTCATACGAGAGCGGATAGTTATAGACGGCATGGAGGAAGAACTGGTAGGCCTGGTCTGCCTGGCCGAGTCCCAGGTGTACCCGCCCGGAGAGCAGGTCCATCTGCGCTTTCAGATAGTCATTGCTGGCAGCGGACGCGATCTCGCTGTACTTGGCAAGCGCAGCAGAAGCATCTCCTGCCGCGGCATAACTATCGGCAATGGATACCTCGAGATGGATTGGATCGCCGCTGCGCGGCGCTTGGATGGCCGCCTGGTATGCGCCGATCGCCCCAAACAAGTCGCCGCTGTTGGCGCGGGCATCGCCCAACCATTCGAGCACATACGAATCCAGGACACCCGGCCTGAGCGCCAGGTAGGCCTCATAGGCCGGGACAGCCTCGGAAAAACGCTCGAGGGCGTCGTAGGTCTTCCCGAGCAGGATGTATCCGTCGGCGGCGGAGGTTGTGGCGCTGTAGTCTTGCGTCAGGCTGCGGAGAGCGACCAGGGCGTTGGCGTAGTTGCCATCCGCGTACTCGGTGCGTCCGAGACCGAGCAGGGCCGCGGCCCGGATCTCAGGATCGCCGGTTGTGTAATAGGCAGTTTCGAATTCCAGGCGAGCCCGGCTGTAGTCGCCAATAAACAAAGCCCGTTCGCCGCCTGCGATCTCAATGCGCGGCGCTGGTACGGCAATAGGGACGACAGGGGTCGCCTCGGTTGGGCTGGCAGCCGCGGCTGGCGTGGGAGTCTCGCTGGTGACGGCTGGGACGACTGCCGACGGGATGGAGGCACAGGCCACCAACACGAATGAGAGACAGGCG
>VGNO01000307.1 GCA_016865985.1 Chloroflexota bacterium
GCTGGTGGTTGTGAGCATCACCTCGCTAACGAAATTCGGGCCTGCGGCGATGACCATGTCCTTCTCCCAAGTAAGGCCGTTATCCAGGGATCTCCGGTAATGTATCTCGTCTGCGCCCTGGTTGATTGCGTACCAGACGGCATGAACGATGCCCTGCTGATCCACTGCGATGGCGTTGGCATTGCCGTATGCCTTGTGGACCGAGCCCGTTCTTCCGGATAACACGGTCTCTGCGCCCCAATTCACCGTCAGCGTTTCCGGCGGGGTCGCGGATGCCGGTTTTGTTTCGGCGGGATGGGTTGACTCGCCGGTCGCTGTCGGCTGCGGCGAACAGGCGACGAGCGCCAGCGTAATCAACCCGCTCAAGAGAAGATGTGCCTGTTTTTTCATTACGGCAACTCTTATGGATAGAAATTCGACAGGCGGAGCGTGTTGCGCGCCCAGAAGTCGAGGATGACATCCTGCAAATCGTTCCCGGCCGGGGAGGCATTCTCCGGGTCCGGCCCGTAGCGGAAGTTGAAGCCGGTGGAACTTTCCGCCCATGGTCTCCAGTCCGGGTCCCAGACCCAGAGGGCGTAGTTGATGCCCAGCGTCTCGAAGATGTCCATTTCGTCGCGCATGAAGTCGGCCGCGCCCGGCGCCCAGCGCAGGACGCCGTACTCGTTGACCGCTGCCGGGACGCCATTCGCCTGCTGGAAATCGGAAATGATGGAGAGGTAGCCCTCCAGCCAGTCGCGGTCGAAGGCATCGGGTTGGCCGTCCCAATCGAGGTCGAAGCGGCCGGGGTAGGTGTTGAGGGCGGGCGGCGGCTCCTGGTGGGTGTATTGCCCCTGCGGCTCGTATTGATGGGCGGTGTAGACGATGCGCGGGTCTTCGATCACTTGCAGGTACGGCAGCCAGCGCACCGATCCCCAGGACATGGCGTTGACCAGGATGGGCGTGTAGGGATCCACCTCCCGGAGCCCTTCCACGATGCGCGGGTAGAACTGGTTCCAGTCGTAGAGGCTGCCCGCGTATTCGGCATAGAAATCGGCGGGTTCCCAGATCCCCAGCGCCACATCGTTGCTGTTCGGCTCGCACATCAGGTCGTAGCCCACAACGACCGGGTTATCGCGGTAACGTTCGGCGGTGTAGCGCCACATATCCACCCAGGCGTCCTGCGCCTCCGCGTCGGTCCAGACCCACTCGATGAGCAGGTCCGCGTCGAACCAGTCGCCGGCGCCGTCGCGGTAGAAGGTGAAGTCGGAACGTCCCGGCCCGGTGCGGAAGGTGATGACGACGAACAGGTCGGCCTCGGCGGCCATGGCGATCAGGTTGTCGAGGTTGGCCTGCGCCTGTTCGTCCAGCGCGTAGGGCGGACGCTCGGTGAACAGGCCGGGGATGGAAAGATTGACGTAGTTCGCCCCGGCGGCGGCAAGTTCGTCGAAATCAGCCTGCGTGTAGGGCGGACCGATGTAACCGCTGCCGAGGAATTCGTCGCCGTCCAGTTCCGGGACAACGATGCGCTGCCAGATGTTCGCGCCGCGCAGTTGGGTCCCGCGCTCGGCGGTCCACAGCGACCATTTGTCGCCGGAGGATTCCGCCGGTACATTGGGCAGGGCCGAGGGCGCAACCTCGTCCGGCTCGAACGGCAGGCAGGAGGCGAGCAACGCTCCGAAAAGAAGCAGCCCCAGGAAGCGCGCCGCAAACCCGGATGAACGCGCCATTGCATTCTCCTTTCTTCCAAAGAGGCTACTTGACCGTGAACGGGAAATTCTTGACCAGCGCTCCGTCCACGATGACGCGGATCACGTAGGCGCCGGGATCGAAGGAGCCGACCGGGAACTCGCTGCTGCCCTCGGAGAAGGAAGACGTTTGATCGAAGGCCAGTTGCCCGCCGCCCTGCGTGTTCTGGATGCAGGCGCGCACCTCGACGCCGGATTTGACGTCGAACATGACCAGCAGGTTCTCCCCCTCGGCGAACTCCACGCCGTTTTCGCCCGGCGTTCCCGGCTGCCAGTCGCTGGCGCGGACGAGTTCCATGCTTTCGAAATATTGGCTGAAGAGGGCTTCATCCGCCGTACCGCCGATCCCCTCGCCGCAGTCTTCGGGGGGCGAGAAGGAACCGCAGGCCAGGGCGGAAAGTATGAGAAACAGGATCGGAAGGGTGGAGATTAATTTCTTCATGTTTGCCTCCATGTAACGTAACGGGTTATGACCAGATCGGTAGAACCGGAGTGCATCGAAATCCATGATTTCATTATAGGGTTTCGATTGTGAAATTCAAGTAGCCTTTTCGTTTCTTGTAGTACCTTCTTATAGTCAACCTTCCTCATCTATTTTGTTGATGCGAGACAGGCGTTCGCCTGGCCCCGTTTTTTGGGGGTTGCCGGTCGACGCAGTACCCAATTGGAGTATTGAGCCATACAGTTTTGATAGGATGCCACAATTGTAATTTACAAAAGGCGAGGGTATAGTTGGGGAAAGGTTTTTCGACCATGTTCAACCTCTACCTGACTCCCGCCTCCATCAGTTATTTGAACCAGTTTCTGCTTGCATTGTTGAACACCATCTACCTAGGCCGGCGGATCATAAAATTCCGGAAGCAAAAACCAGCGCAGCAGGACCTCCTGCTGTTGGTATTCTTCAACGCGAT
Source organism: Chloroflexota bacterium (assembly GCA_016865985.1). GTDB lineage: Bacteria > Chloroflexota > Anaerolineae > Anaerolineales > Villigracilaceae > VGNO01. Next base: position 2,636 of record VGNO01000307.1, read on the forward strand.
CACCCTGTATTCCTTGCTCATTTTCCTCGAGGTCTCGTTCCTACCGACCGCGCGTTTATATGTCGTCTATCTCGAAAACTCTGTCATTGCATTGTTGCTGGTGGCTTTGATCCAGTTCGCCTACGCATTTCCCGTGCCAGACCGGAAACAGAATATCGAACGCTGGATCGCATTCAT
>VGNO01000308.1 GCA_016865985.1 Chloroflexota bacterium
AGGTGCATGTCTACAACCTGGGGTATCCGACCATCTCGTTGACGAAGGACCTGTTATTGCTGGACCGGGCCTTGGGATACTCGCCGGACCTGGTGATCTGGCCGGTGACCCTGGAAGCCTTCCCAATGGATAAGCAGTTGTCCTCTCCGCTGGTAGCCTACAATGCAGGCGCGCTGCGCTCCTTGATCGAAGCCTACGGACTGGAATTCGACCCGAACGATCCCGCATTGGTCGATTTTTCGTTCTGGGACCGCACCCTGATTGGACAACGGCGCAACCTGGCAGACATCATCCGCTTGCAATTGTATGGTTTCATGTGGGCGGCAACCGGCGTGGATCAGGTCTATCCGGAGTACACCCCGGCGCAGGTTGACCTGGATCCGGACCTCGCCTTCCATGATTTCAATCCTCCCATGCTGGATCCCGACCGCCTGGCTTTCGATATACTCGCTGCCGGCCACCGCGCGGCAGGCGGGACGCCCATCCTGCTTATCAATGAGCCGATGCTGGTCAGCGACGGGATCAACAGCGACCTCCGGTATAATTTCTTCTATCCGATCTGGGCATATGACCAGTACCGCCAACAGCTGGAAGAACGGAGTCAAATGAAAGGTTGGGATTATCTCGACCTGTGGAACATCGTCCCGGCGGGTGAATTTACCAACAGCGCCATCCATATGACACCGGCTGGCGAGTCGCTCTTGGCATCCCGGGTTGGCGATGCCATCCTCGAAAGGGTGTGTCAGCAACCATGAAATGGCTCCTCCTGATCGCATTTCCCCTCCTGTCCATTCTTGCCGCCTGTAGTCCCGGGGTCGAGATGACCGAACCAACTGCGGCGGGAGAATCCCTCCCAAGCGCAACCGTGCCCCCTTCGCAGACTCCATCGGCCACATTGGAACCGGGTGTGACAGCAACAACCACACCTTTACCAACTGCAACCCTGTCCCCGGAGGCGTGGATGTCCATGCCGGTTTACCCGGAATCGGTCGGCAGCCGCGTGCAGGCCATCTATCAACTTGGACAATCGCTTGGGAACAATCCGCGCGCCTTCTCGCGCATGGGCGATTGCGACAGTATGCCGTTCTCCTTCCTGGGCGATTTCGATGAAGGTCCAGGCGCCTATGACTTAGGAGAATACACTCACCTGTCGGCTGTGATCGAATATTTCCAGGGTTCCTATGGCCGGCAGGGCGCTGCTGCCAGGGATGCCTTCAGCAGCGCCAACGCCCTCCTGCCGCCATCCTTCGGAAATGATTTATACAAGGAGACGGTTTCAGCCTGCCAATCCGGGGAGACCTCGCTCGCCTGTGAAGTGCGGTTGCACCGTCCATCGTTCATGTTGATCGCCCTAGGCACGAACGACTTTGGCCAGCCTGAACGCTTCGAGAATAACATGCGCCAGATCCTGGATTACCTGATCGCAAACGGGGTGGTGCCCATCATTGGCACCAAGGGCGACAACCTGGAAGGGGATAACCAGTTGAATGCAATGATTGGCGGATTGGCATATGAATATGACATCCCGCTTTGGAACTATTGGGCTGCCATCCAGCCGCTCGACAACCACGGGATGCGGCGGGACGATCCTTCCCACCCGACCCATCCAGGTTTCGATGATGGAATGCCGAACGATTTCAGCGATCCGCAGAAGATGCAGTATGGCTTCCCCTGGCGAAATCTGACTGCCCTCCAGGCGCTGGATTCTGTTCTACGAGCCCTCAATCCATGAGATAAAGGAGTTATCTGTGACCGAAGAAATCCTGGTTTCTCTATCGCAATACATTGCTTCAGAAATTCTCGGGCAACCGAAGCGCGCCATCGATCCAGATGATGCGCTGCTCTCCTCGGGATTGATCGATTCCTTCCACCTGGTTGACCTGGCTATATTCGTGGAGGATCACTTCGGTGTTCATATCGACGACTCCGAGTTGAATGTCGGGACCTTCGACAACCTGAACCAACTGGTTGCGCTCATCCGCTCCAGGCAAGCCTGAAACCATGACAACTTTCTCACACATCCTCCGGGATTTTTATGAGCGAACCCCGGAGCGGATCGCTGTCTACCTGCAACAGGCGGGACAGGACGACCTGCCTGTTTCCTACCGGGACCTGTTGCGTGGTGCGGCTGGCGCCGCATCCACTTTCGCCCAGCGGGGGGTGCTGCCCGGGGAAGTTGTACTGCTCATCCTGCAGCACGGGAGCGACCTGATCTACTCATACTTTGGCGCTGTCTTGCATGGGGCGATCCCATCCATCATGCCCTACCTGACCGAGAAACTGCTGCCCGAGCGTTACCGGGCAGACCTGGCTTCCCTGGTTTCGATCACGCGTCCGGCAGTAATCGTCACCTACCCGGAGTTCGAGTCCGAGGTGAAGGCTGCGCTCAAGCAGGGCGACTCGGTGAGGGAGGTAATCCTATCATCAGGGATAGGGGACGCTTCCGATCTCGAATTCCAGGCAATGCCCGGCCTGCATTGTAGACCATCGGATATCGCCCTGCTCCAGCATTCATCGGGGACAACAGGTTTACAAAAAGGTGTTGCGCTTTCCCACAAGGCGGTCATCAACCAGTTGGAAAGTTACCGGCTGGCGTTGCGCATCTCCGACCTGGATGTAATCGTCTCCTGGCTGCCTCTCTATCATGATATGGGCTTGATCGCCTGTTACCTGATGCCCATCCTACTCGGCGTGCCGCTGGTTTTGATGTCGCCTTTCGATTGGGTGCGCGCCCCCCACCGCCTGTTCCAGGCAGTCTCGCGCTACAAGGGAACGCTTTCCTGACTGCCGAATTTTGCCTA
>VGNO01000309.1 GCA_016865985.1 Chloroflexota bacterium
GGAAGCCATTGCGGCCTTCGGGAAGGCGATCAAGGTCGCGCCGGACCACGATGCCTACCATTACAACCTCGGGCTGGTATTCACCATCCAGAACCGTTACCTCGAAGCCATCGAATGCTTCCAGCGGGTACTCACGCTCAACCCGGAATACAACCTGGCGCATGGGGCGCTGGCCGGCTGCTATCGCAGGCTGGGCAGGGAGGAGGAAGCCGTCCGGCACATTGCCATCGCCACCCCGCTGATGGAGGACGAGAGCGAATACAACCGGGCCTGCTTCAATGCCATCTGCGGCAATGTCGACCAGGCCATTTCCCTGTTGCGGGTCGCCCTCCAGTCTCAGGGCGTGACCCTGGAGTGGGTGCAGTCCGACCCCGACCTGGAAACCATCCGCCAGGACCCCCGCTACCAGGAACTCCTGGATGAATACCCGCCGGCCGCCGGGGCGGTTTAGACCGGGGCGCGGCGCTGCCAGCCAGTTGCCGCCCAGAAACGGAAGGTAATCATGTTTGCGCTCAATACCCTGAATGTCGCCCTCGGCCTGGTCTTCACCTGGACGCTGTTGAGCATGGCGGCCATGTACATCCAGGAATGGATCGCGGCGCGCCGCAAGTGGCGGGCGCGGATGCTGGAGAAGACGGTCGGGAATATCCTGACCGACCCGGCGCTGCTCCACCAGTTGTACAACCACCCGCTCATCCAGAGCCTCTATAGCGGGAACGATGGCGAGAACAAGCCGTCCTACATCCCGGCCGGACAGTTCGCCCAGGCGCTGCTGGATATCATCGCCAACGCCGGCCATGAAGCATCCCTGCTCCAGCAGCAACTGACGAAGATGCAGTGCGAACTGCTCGGCAAGGGCAGGCGGCGCGACCGCCGGGCTCAGAAACAACTGGGGCTGATCCTGGCGATGATCCGCCGGGCTCTGGTGGACCAGCCCGGAAGTGAATCGGCCGCCGCCGTGCTCGAGTCGGTCAATAACGAACTACTGGCATTTGGAAACGAACACCTGTGGGCCAGGCCGGCGATCAACAAGGCGCTGGGCAACGTCGCGGCCCTCAAGCAGGAGATCGCCGCCCAGGTGGCCGCCGGTGGGAAGGGCCGCACCCTTCCGCCCGATTCGGTCGGACGCCGGGTACTGGAAGGTTCGGTCGCCCTGGGGGTGACCCACCCGCGCCTGAAGCAGACCCTCAACGCCCTGCTGATGGTCATCCCCGACCTGGCCTGGGAGAGCGAGATGGGGATGGAGCAGTTCCGCTGCAACGTGGAGGAATGGTACAACAACAGCATGACCCGCCTGACCGGCTGGTACAAACGCCGCGCCCAGGCCGCCACGCTCCTGATCGGTCTGGCAATCGCCTTCCTGCTGAACGCCGATTCACTGATGCTGGCCGACCGTTTCTGGAGCGAGCCGTTCCGCACCGAGGATTTCGCCGCCGAGGCGCTCGCCTACGTGGATGGGAATCCGGGGGCGGTGGAAACACTCACCCAGTCCGAACTGGACGGGTTGTCCAACCTGCGGCTGGCGCTGGAGAACATCGACCTGCCGCTCGGATGGCTCGCCGCGCCCGAACCGCTGGTCGTGGATGACGGGATCCCGTCCTGCGCCCTCTTCCCGGTTGCAGATGGCGACCGTTACGGCCTGCAGGTCGGGGACCAGTGTTACCCCTTCGCCAATACACCGCAGGCAACCGACCCGACCGGCTGGTCGCTGAAAATGATCGGGCTCCTGGTCACCGGCTTGGCTGTCAGCCAGGGGGCGCCTTTCTGGTTCGATATCCTGAAGAAGATCGTCAACATCCGTTTTACCGGTCTCAACCCGGCGGAAACCGCCAGGCCGGTTGGGTGAAAAACCTTCTTGACGGTTCCCTGCCGGGTGGGTATGATGAAAGCGCCGCAAACCCGCCCGGCAGGAGACCATGAACGATCCGCTGACCCCAGAAGAGAAACAGACTCTATTGGCGCTTGCCCGCCAGGCGCTCGAAAATGCCGTGCGCAACCGGCCCCTGCCTCCGCCCGACCCGGCCTTGCTCACGCCGCTCCTGCGCGCCGATGGCGCCAGTTTCGTCACCCTCAGCATCGCAGGCCGCCTGCGCGGCTGCATCGGCGCCCTCGAGCCCTACCAGCCACTGGCCGAGGATGTGCGTGAACATGCCATCGCCGCCGCCCTGGAAGACTACCGCTTCCCGCCGGTGCGGGAGGCCGAATTGGGGGAGATCAAGATCGAGGTCTCACACCTGACCCTGCCTCGGCCGCTGGCCTATAGCAGCCCCGAGGACCTGCTCGCCAGGCTGCGACCCGGCGTGGACGGGGTGATCCTGCGCGATGGCAGGCTGCGCGCCACCTTCCTGCCGCAAGTCTGGGAAAAAGCGCCCGACAAGGCCGACTTCCTGGGCCAGTTGTGCCTGAAGATGGGCGTCCCTGTCGACCACTGGCGCAGGATGCCGCTCGAAGTACTTGTCTACCAGGTCGAGGAATTCCACGAATAGTCCCCAGGGTTCACAAGAATCCACGCGAAACATCACAAGGAGCCCCCATGTACGAGAACACCTTCAGCCCGCCACCCACACCCCCGCCGCCGGAAGTGCGCCATTCGAAAGTCGGCGTGGCCTCCTTCATCCTGGGCATCGCCAGCCTGCTCTTCCTGTGCGTCGGTTTCCTGATCGCCTTCGGTTACGGGATGTCGATCGGGATCCAGAACCCGATGAACCCGCAGATCGACTCGAGTTCGCCCCTCATCCTGGTCGCTTCTGCCGTCATGTGCCTAGCGCCGCTCCTGAGCCTGGTCGGG
>VGNO01000310.1 GCA_016865985.1 Chloroflexota bacterium
CGACCGTTTCGTTCAAGCCCTGCGGAATGCCGGACGCATCCACCTGCACGGGTTCGAGCAGGAATTGGAAGCGGGGGTACGCGGCGGGGCGGGGAAATTCTTCGAAGGTTGCTTGCCGGTAGAGATCATCGCCCGGCGGGGCGACCAGGCGCTGGCTTATGGACCGATGCGCCCGGTGGGCCTGACCAATCCGCACAATGGCGACCACCCGCGGGCGGTCGTCCAACTTCGGCAGGATAACCTGGCAGGCGACCTCTATAACCTGGTCGGGTTCCAGACCAACCTGACCTTCCACGAACAGCAACGCGTCTTCCGCATGATCCCCGGCCTCGAACGGGCGGAGTTCGTCCGCTATGGGCAGATGCACCGCAACACCTTCATCGCCTCGCCTAAAATCCTCCTGCCCACCCTGCAGAGCCGCCAGCGCTCCGACCTATTCTTTGCCGGCCAGGTCACCGGCGTGGAGGGATACATGGGTAATATTGCCACCGGCTTGCTGGCGGGTTGGAACGCCGCCCGCTCCTTCCAGGGTCATCTCCCACTCAGCCTGCCTGCGACGACCATGCTGGGCGCCCTCTGCCGCTACATTACCCAGGCCAGCCTGCAGGACTTCCAGCCGATGAAAGCCAACTTCGGCATCCTGCCTCCGCCGGAACTGGAACGACGCGTTGGCAGGCGCGAACGCTCGCAACTCTTTGCCAAACGCGCCGCGGACAGCCTCGATGCCTTCCTTTCCACCCTGGAGCCCGAATGAAGCAGCGCCGGTTCCTTCTGTTCATTTCGATATCCGCCGCCCTCGTAATAATCACCGGCGCGATCTCCCTCATCCCAATTGGTGAGACACCTGGTAGCGCTTTCGATGGGGAACGCGCCTACCAGGACGTAGTCTACCAGGTCGGACTGGGACCACGCGTCCCCGGCAGCCAGGCACATGCCGCGACGGTCCTATTCATCCGGGAATCGCTTGTAGAGGCAGGCTGGCAGCCGGTCAACCAGGAAGTGGAAATGCTCGGTCACAGCCTGGTGAACATCCTTGCCACCCGGGATGGCTATGATCCGGGCATCCTGATCGTCGCCCATTATGACAGCCGCCTGGTCGCCGACCGCGACCCCGACCCCACCCGTAGATCGGACCCGGTCCCGGGCGCGAACGACGGCGCGTCGGGTGTGGGGCTGCTGCTCGAACTGGCGCGCAGCCTCCCGTCCGGCATGCCCGGGGTCGGCCTGCTCTTCGTCGACGGGGAGGATAACGGCAACCTGCCGGGCTGGGATTGGATCCTGGGATCGCGCGCCTTCGTCGAAAGGCTGACCTACCAGCCCGAAGCCGTGATCGTAGTGGATATGATCGGCGACGCAGACCTGACTCTCCCCATCGAAAGGAATTCCACCCCCGCCCTAGCGGCCGAGATCTGGGGGCAGGCCGAATCACTTGGCTACGGCCGGATATTCATCGCCGAGCCCCGCCACCGGATTACGGACGACCACATCCCTTTCCTCGAAGCCGGCATCCCCGCCGTCGATATCATCGATTTCGACTATGCCTACTGGCACACGACCGCCGATACCGCCGACAAGGTCTCGCCGGACAGCCTGCAAATCGTCGGCGATACGCTCCTGGCATGGCTCATCCAGCGCAACCGGTAATGGCGGGGTAATCCCTCCCAAAAATTGCCAAAAGCGGCAACCTGTCGTACACTTAACCCATGAGCATCCCCGAACTACTTACCAAAATCCGCAGCGCCTGGCTGGAGCGCGTAACTCACAGCGTGGCGGATGGCGCGGGCGTCCGGGAGAACTTCGAACGTCAAGCTGGATGGTTCTTCGACATGCTCGTCCAGGCAGTCGACAGCGGCGACCCATCCTGGCTCGACCCGGTGCTGGCAGACTGGGTCGCTTCGCCCACCCAGAGCGAATTGAAGGAGGGGCAGAAGAACACCACCGCCGTCCTGAACCAGATGCTGACGCTGACGCTCGAAGTGGCGCGCCAGTCCCTGGACAGCGCTCAGGCGCTTGCCCTCGTCTCCTCCACCCTGCCATACTTCATCCATGCCCTCGATCACGCCGCCCGGCGAGAGATGGAGATGCGCGTGGCTTACTTCTCCAACGAACTGTCCACCATGCAACAGAAACTGGAGCGGCTGGACCGCAGCAAGTCCGGTTTCATTGCTGTCGCCGCCCACGAACTGAAAACCCCCCTGACCCTGATCGAAGGCTACACGGCCATGATGACCGAGTTGGTGAGGAAGGTCCAGGGGGACAGCCAGATCGACCAGTTACTTGATGGGGTGGAGAACGGTATCCACCGCCTGCGCGCCATCGTGGACGATATGATCGATGTCTCGATGATCGATAACAACCTGCTGTCGCTCAATTTCCAACCGGTATGGTTGAATCAATTCTTTGCCCTGCTGCGGGACGAACTGGCTCCGTCCCTATCCGAGCGCCACCAGGCATTGACCGTCGTCGCCTTCCCCGGCAGCGAACAGGCCATGCTGGCCGACCCGGAGCGTCTCTATCAGGCATTCCGCAACCTGCTGCTGAACGCCATCAAGTACACTCCCGATGGCGGTTCGATCACAGTGGACGGCCGCTCCCTGCCGGGCTTCATCGAAGTGACCATCGCCGACACCGGGATCGGCATCCCGTCCGAAAACCAGGAGGCGATCTTCGAGAAGTTCGGACAGCAGGGAAACACCCTGCTCCACTCGAGCAGCAAGACAAAATTCAAGGGCGGCGGTCCCGGCTTGGGCCTGCCGATCACCAAGGGCATCATCACCGCCCA
>VGNO01000311.1 GCA_016865985.1 Chloroflexota bacterium
AACAAAGCCTACCACGATGGCGAATACGGCTTTCCCCTGTCCGATGACGCCGCCCTCTTCGAGCGGCTGGCGCTGGAGATCAACCAGGCCGGTCTATCGTGGATCACCATCCTCAAGAAGAAGGATGATTTTCACCGCGCCTATGACGGCTTCGAGGTGGACACCGTGGCAGGCTACGGGGAGGCGGATATGGTCCGGCTGCTGGCCGACGCCGGGATCGTCCGCAACCGGCTCAAGGTCCGGGCGGCGATCGAGAACGCCCGCCGCATCCGAAATTTACGCAGCGAGTTTAGTTCGTTCCTGGGTTGGCTGGAGGCGCACCATCCACTTACACTGGAGGAATGGACAAAACTCTTCAAGAAGACTTTCGTGTTTACCGGCGGGGAGATCGTCAACGAATTCCTGATGTCCACCGGTTACCTGCCCGGCGCACACGATGAAGATTGCCCGGTCCACGCCAGGATCGCCCGCTTGAAACCAGCCTGGATGCGTTGAAATTCCACCATCAGGCAAGGGTATAATTCACTGCAACACACATCAAAATCCTTTTCTTTCGAGGCGCTTATGCCCCAGATCATCCCCACTGCTGAACCTTTCTTCTTCCCCGGCAAAAGAGGGAAACCCGGCTGCCTGCTGACCCACGGTTTCACCGGCGCGCCGAAAGAAATGCGCTGGATGGGCGAGCGCCTGAACCGTGAATTCGGTCTCACCTGCCTCGGCATCCGCCTGACAGGCCACGCCACGCACCCGGACGATATGATCCGCACACGTTATACCGATTGGATCGCGTCCATCGAGGACGGTTACCACCTGCTGCACGATTCCCTCTCGCGCCCGCAAGATGGTAAGCCTGGACCTATTTTCCTGGTCGGCCTCTCGATGGGCGGCATCCTCTCGCTGCTGATGTCCACCCGGCTGGAAGTGCGCGGCGTGGTCGCCATCTCCACCCCATACCGCCTGCCCGACGACCCGCGCCTGCGTTTCGTCAAACCGATCTCGCGCTTCATCCATCACCTCCCAAAACTGGCCAAAGCCGAATCCCCGGACGCAGGCTGGTTCGATAAGGAAGCCTACCGGCAGCATGTGGCCTATCCAATGAACCCGCTGCGCTCGGTGGCGGAACTAAAAGCCTTAATGGGTGAAATGCAAGCCGCCCTGCCGCGGGTGCGCGTCCCGGCGCTGCTGGTCCATTCCCATGATGACCGCTATGTGGTCAGGGACAGCATGGAAAACATCCACGCCGCTCTCGGCACGCCGGACAAGACCATGCTGTGGATCCAGGGCAGCGGGCACGTGGCGACCGAAGACGCCAGGCGCCGCGAGGTCTTCGATGCCGCCGGCGCTTTCATTGCCAGGGTCGCCTCCGCATGAGCATCGAACTCATCCTGCTCTTCTTCTCCCTCTTCACCTGGGGGATCGGCGAGGGATTGTTCTTTTTCTTCCAGCCTATCTACCTCCAGCAACTGGGGGCGGACACGATGACCATCGCGGGAGTTTTCAGCGCCTTCGGGATGGCCATGATGGCGGCCCACATCCCGGCCGGTTACCTGGCCGACCGCATCGGGCGTAAACCCTTGTTATTGGCAGCCTGGACCTCCGGCATGGTCGCCACCTGGGTGATGGCGCTCGCCCGCAGCCTGCCGGTCTTCATCGCAGGTATGCTGCTCTACGGCCTGACGGCCTTTGTCTCCTCTCCTTTGAACAGTTACGTGACCGCGGCGCGCGGCAGACTGACCCCGGCCCGCGCCATGACCTACATGTCCGCCTCCTTCAACTTCGGCGCGGTGGTCGGACCCTTGGCCGGCGGCTGGCTCGGCGACCAGGTCGGCTTGCGGGTGGTCTACTTCGTGGCGGCCGGGTTGTTCGTCATCTCCACTGTCATCCTGTTCTTCCTGCGTTCACAACCTCGCGAAGAGCACGATGCAGGGCGCCCTCCCGCCAGCCTGCTCGGTAACTCACGTTTCGTCGGCCTGCTGTTCATCGTCTTCCTGGTCATCTTCGTCTGCTACCTGCCGCAACCGCTGACTCCCAAGTTCCTGGAGAATGAGCGCAGCCTCTCGCTCGGGGAAATCGGCCTGCTCGGTTCGATCAACGGGCTTGGGAATGCGGTCTTCAACCTGCTGATGGGCCAGTTCACCTCCCGCCTGGGACTGGCGCTGGTGGAAGCCTGTGTGGTCATCTTCACGGCAGTCATCTGGCTCGGAAGCGACATGAAGTGGTACGCGGCCGGCTACTTCATCCTGGGCGGGTACCGCACAGCGCGGGCTTTCATCTTCTCGATGGTGCGCGCCCTCATCCACCCGGCGCAGATGGGGCTGGCCTACGGCATCACCGAGACCTTCAACTCGCTGGCGATCGTCCTGGCGCCCTTGCTGGCAGGCGTGCTCTACACCGGCCAGCCGGACCTGGTCTACCCGGTTGGGATCGGGTCGACCCTGCTGGCGATCATCGTCACCGTCCTCTTCGCCCCGCGCGATAAGCGCGCCACGGTCGAGCAAATCCCGGCGCCGGTGGAAATCCCATGAGCCTCGAAATCGTCCCCCTCACCCTGGGACCGGTCTTCACCAACGCCTACCTGGTGGCAGACGGCGGGAGCGGTGAAGCAGCCGTCATCGACCCGGCCTGGGACGGGGGCACAATCCTGGCCGAGGCGCGGCGGCGCGGCTGGCAAATCCGGCAACTCTGGTATACCCATGCCCACTTCGACCATATCGGCGGGGCAGCCGAAATCGCGGCCGGTTTGGATACTGCGCCGCTGGTTGCCCTCCACCCGGAA
>VGNO01000312.1 GCA_016865985.1 Chloroflexota bacterium
CGGGCAAAGCGGCGGGCCATGCGGTACGGGTAAGGTGCAACATAGTAAGTCATTTCTATCTCCTTCGAGAAGGTTCGGATGGTTGAATTACCGCAATGATATTTCCCGTGTGTAAGAATAATGGCAGAGGAAGATAGGTGTTGTATAAGAATTGGTAAAAAAACCGCCGCAGGAAAACCTGCGGCGGTCGGAGGCATTCGGCTTTCAGTTACGGGACGAGATTCAAGGCGGCATCTGCCGTGATCAATCCGGCGCCGGTGGCATCCGCGCCCCAGCAGACGCTGGTGGTTCCACCAGGCTCGTAGATCGTGCGGCAGCCGGGAGCGAGGTAAATGGCTGCGGCTTCGAGGTAGGCTTCGGCGTCAGCGGCCACAAGGCCGGGGTTCTTCTGCGCCATGAGCGCCACGATCCCCGCCACGTGCGGGCTGGCCATCGAGGTGCCGCCCAGGAAGTAGTAGGAGATCTGTCCATTTGTCTGGTAGGGACCGACGATCCACGAACCGGGGGCGGCCACGTCCAGGTCCTGGCCGGGCTTGGCGCGGCTGGAGAAATCGGTAATGTAGAAGTGCGCCGGGTTGGTCGGTTCGGATACGTTCATCAGGTACCACCAGGCGCCGCCGGCGGGTGGGTACCACTCGCCGATATAGCCGGAAGCAGCCACGGAGATGACCGGGGCGTACGCGCCCGGATAACCCATCCCTGCATTGCCGCGGTTGCCGGCGGAGGCGACGATGATCACGCCCTGGCTGATGGCGTAGTCGATGGCGGCCTTCTCGACGGCATCCAGCGACGGGCCACCCAGGCTCATATTAATGACGACGGGGAAGTCGGCCAGCGGGCCGGCCTTCAGGTCAGCCACGTAGACGATGCCGCGGGCAATGACAGATGACCAGCCAGAGCCGTTCTGGTTGAGCACCTTGACCGGGATGACCATCGCCATGGGGGCGACACCGTTGACCGGGGTGCCGCTCAGGCTGTAGCCCAGGATGGTGCTGGTCACGTGCGTGCCGTGCGAGTTCTGGTCGTGTTCCCACTTGTTGGTCGGTTCGGAAACATTGCCGTTGTCACCGCCGCCGCCGCCAAAGGCCTTGGCGTATTCCACCGCAATGCGCTCGGCCGGGAAGTAGGAGCGCCAGTTGTCCACCAGGCCGGTATCGAGCACGGCTACATAGACGCCCGCGCCGTCGAAGGCCACCTGGCGGTTGTCGAAGCCGTAATCAGTCACATTGACAGCGTCCAGGTCCCATGTGCTCAGGCCGTCGGCATAATCTGTGGCCGCAGCCGTGGTGACCGGGCTGCCGTTACGCTCGGCATCCAGGTTGGCGGCTGCCACATAGGGCAGGGCCTGGATGGCGGGAAGGTCGCCGGCGCGGGCCTTGAGGGTCACGGCGTCGATCTCAGAGAGCAGGTCGCGCACAGTGCCGAGAGCGCCCAGTTCCGCCAGGATGGCATCTGTGATGTCGGTATTCAACAGCACGTTGATGCCAATGGCCTGGTTGTTGCTGCCAGCGGCGACAGGCGCGCTGCCGAACGCCAGTACAGCAACAGCGAATATTGCGAGTACCGTACGCTTCAATATAATTTTTCTCTCTGGGATTGGGGGTAAGCCTTACATTTTTGTAAGGTTGAAGATAGTATAGCAGGTTTATCCGCCGGAGCAAATAGGAAAAACGGGTTCGTAGGCAGTATAATCCCGGCATGTCCAGACGCATCTTGATCCTGCTCATCGTCGGCGGCGCGTTAGCCGGGCTTGGTTTCTATCTCTACCGCGCTCTCCGTCCATCGATCGGCCGCACAACCCATGTAATGGAATGGCTGCGTGACCCGCAATCGCACCCGGAATGGACGGTACAGGCCGGCGCCCGCTGCGGAGATGCGCCGTTCATCCTGCCCACCAGCGGGTACATCGGTTTCATCTGGGATGACTCCTTCCGGGTCGGCCACCGCCACCAGGGACTCGATATCTTCGGCGGGACCGGGGTGGGCGTCACCCCCGTGGTTGCCGCCTATCCCGGTTACCTGAGCCGGCTGCCGGACTGGAAGTCGACCGTCATCATCCGCATCCCGGATGACCCGCTGCAGCCAGGCCGCCAGGTCTGGGCCTATTACACCCACATGGCCGACGAGCAAGGCAATTCCTATGTCTCCCCCGATTTCCCTCCCGGCATGAGCGAGACCTATGTGGAAGCCGGGACTCTGCTCGGTTACCAGGGAAACTATTCCGGCACGCCCGGCAACCCGGTGGGGGTGCACCTGCATTTCTCGCTCGTGCTGGATGACGGTTCGGGTCGCTTCCTGAACGAACTCGAGATCGCCAATACTCTCGACCCCTCGCCTTATCTCGGGATGGCGTTGAATGCCGCCACAGCCGGGGATGCCATACCGCATTGCAACCCGTGAACAGTGTCCGGAATATGAGCAGCGATTTAAAGAAAAAAGTGGCGCTGGTCACCGGGGCGGGGAGAGGCACGGGGCGGACCATTGCCCAGGCCTTGTCGGAACGCGGCGCAGCGCTGGCGGTCAATGACATCACGCCAATCAACCTGGACGAGACGGTGGTGAACATCCGGGCATCCGGCGGACAGGTCCGATCCTATGTGAGTGACATCGCCAAGAAGATGCCGGTGCAGGGGCTCGTCCGCTCGGCGCTGGAAGACTTTGGCCGGCTGGATATCCTGGTCAACTGCGCCGAGGTCAAACCGCGCAAAACCGTGCTCGAAATGGATGACTGGGACTGGCAGCGCACCCTGGATGTGAATCTGACCGGCGCCTT
>VGNO01000313.1 GCA_016865985.1 Chloroflexota bacterium
GGTCAGGGCGGCATCCTGCCCCTGGCAGATCTCGCCTGAATCGATCCCTTCCTGGAGCAATTGCCGCCACAACTGCTCGAAGCGGTCGCGGCGGGGTACATGGCGGGCATGGTATTTGGGTTCGAGTGAGCGGTGTTCGAGAAGCAGGATCGAGACCAGGTCCACCCGGTCAGCCAGGGCGCTCAAGTAGACCCGGCAGGCCTGGCGGAGTTTTTCGGCTGCGGTACCGGGTTGGGTGGTGATCGGGCGGACGCGCTCGGTGATCAGGTCGATCGCCTGGTCCAGCAGGGATAGCAGGATCTCCTGCTTGCTGGCAACGTGGTGGTACAGGCTGGCCTTCTGAAGACTGACCCCATCGGCGATATCCTGCATGGATGTGGCATGGAAGCCTTTTTGACGGATGATCTGGGCTGCGACTTCGAGGATTTGCTCTTTATTCATATCTACCGACCGGTCGGTAGTTACAGCATAGCAAATATCCAATCAAAAGTCAAGTGGGAAGAAAAATTACATCCATGCATCCCATGGTTCTTCCCGGATGGGAACCTGCACTTTGACCATTTCCTCGTCTCCAAAACCAGCCCTGCAGGGAAGTCCTGTGCTATAATATTTTCAATGGCCGAAAACGAAACGCAAGAGATCGCCACCGGGACGCTGACCGCCGAACAAAGGAAGCAACTGGCGCGCCAGCGTTGGATCCTCGTTGGTGTCATCGCCCTGATCGTAGCCCTCATCGCCGGGATCGTGCTGGCCGTCATCGGCCTCCTGCAAGACCGGACGACGACTGCCAATATCCGAGACATTTTCATCATATTCCTCGCCCTGGAGTCGCTCATTATTGGCGCGGCATTGGTCATCCTCGTCATCCAGATCGCCGGGTTGATCAACCTGCTCCAGAACGAGATCCGGCCCATCCTGGAAGCGACCAACGAGACCGTCAACACCCTGCGCGGGACGACGAGTTTCCTGAGCGAGAACCTGGTGGAGCCGGTCATCAAGATGAATTCCTACCTGGCCGGCCTCCGGCGTTTCTTCGAAATATTCGGCATCAAGCAAAAATAGACCCAACGCGAAAGGAGAAATAAAATGGCAGACCGTGATGATTTTGGCGCTTTCCTGGTTGGTTTCGTTGTCGGTGGGTTGACCGGCGCGGTGGTGGCGCTGCTATTTGCACCCCAATCCGGCGAGGAAACCCGCACCCTGATCAAGGACAAAACCATCGAACTGCGCGACAAGGCCGCCCACGAAGCCGAAGCGCTGGCATCCAAGGCCGAGAAACTTGCCGAAGAAGCCAAGGCCAAGGGCGCCGAAGCGTATGAGGGTGTCAAGCGGGCCATCAGCAAGAAACAAGCCGCCAGCGGTACGACCACCGGCGGTTGATCCAACCGGATCACAGGCAAGGGTTTGACTGGTTACCGGTCAGACCCTTGTTTTATTTCCCAACATCCCATGGCCCTTCTCGAACGTCTCTTGCGCGCATTCTTCCACCATTTCTACCACCGTCTGGCCTGGTCGTATGACCTGGTGGCTGCCGTGGTCTCACTCGGCCGCTGGAATGACTGGGGGCGGGAAACCCTGCGCTTCATCGATGGTCCAACTGTGTTGGAACTCGGACATGGGCCAGGCCACCTGCAACTTGCCCTCCTGCAGGGTGGTTTTCAGGCCCTTGGATTGGATGAAAGCCCCCAGATGCTGCGCCAGGCCTCCCGCCGGCTCCGCCGGCGCGCCATGCCGGCCAGCCTGGCCCGCAGCCGGGCGGAATGCCTGCCCTTCGGCCAGGTCTTCAATTCCATCGTGGCGGCCTTCCCCACGGAATACATCCTCGCTCCTGCCACCCTGGCGGAAGCCTGGCGGGTATTGTTCCCTGGCGGAAGGCTGGTCGTATTGGCGGGAGCCTGGATCGGCGGCGGGACGCTGCCTGAACGGGCAGCCCGCCTCCTGTTCCGCATCACCGGCCAGGGACGGGAGATAACGCGCCTGGTAACGGAGCGGTTCAAAGTCCCATTCGAGCGCGCCGGCTTCGAGGTCGAAGTAAGGATCGAGGAATGCAGTCACAGCGCTTTATTCTTCCTGCTGGCCTGCAAACCGTCCGATTCCACTCGACATCATTGTAGTAAAATCAAAACATGGAGATCCAGATCGCTGTAGCCAAGGTCAACAAGTACGCGGTTTCGGAAAGCGGCGACACGCTGGAAGTGGTCGAACGCCCGAACGGCGGCCTGTCGGTGGTGCTGGCCGACGGGCAGACTTCAGGACCGGGAGCCAAAGCGGTATCCCTGATGGTCGTCCGCAAGGTGATCGGTCTCCTGGCTGAAGGGGTGCGGGATGGCGCAGCTGCCCGCGCCGCCTCGGATGCGCTCTTCACCGAAAAAAAGGGGAAGGTCTCCTGCACCTTGAACATCGTCTCGGTCGACCTGCACAGCGGCACCATCGTGCTGACCCGCAACAACCCGGCTCCCATCATTGTCGGCCAGGAAGGTGTCATCAATTGCCTGCAGGCCGAGAGTTCACCGCTTGGCGTCTCGCGCTCCGTCCGCCCGGCGATATCGGAGATCGTAGTCCAGACCGGCCTGACGATCGTCGTCTACACCGATGGGCTGGTCCATGCCGGTAAACGGCGCGGCGCCCCGATGGATGTCTGCACGGCAATGGAAGCCATGCTGGAGGAACAGGAACCCTCCCCACAGGAGATCGCCGATTCACTGCTTTCCCACGCCATCAGGTTGGACGAGGGTCGCCCAGGCGATGACATCAGCGTGGTCGTACTGCGG
>VGNO01000314.1 GCA_016865985.1 Chloroflexota bacterium
TGTCAGCGCCGGCCCGAGGTCCAGAAAATCCGCCCCGTTTGCCAGGTGGGCTGCCACTGGTGAGAAGATATCGCGGCCGTGGAAAGTGCGGCTGATATCGGGCAGGAAGTATTTCTCATTCGACAACTGGACGGTCTCCGTCTTCCAGCCTTTGCGCCGGGCGTCGTCATAGATGGGCGTGAAGATCCCGTTGTCCGGCCCGACGAAGGTCTGGCCTCCCATCCGTGCGGCGATGGGACGACGCGCCGTCCCGACGCCGGGATCTACCACAGCCACATGGACCGTCCCGGACGGGAAGTATGGGTATGCCCGCCAGAGGGCGAAAGCGCCCGCCAGGATGTCCTGCGGGGCGATATCGTGGGTGATGTCGGCCACTTGCGCCGCCGGGCAGATGCCCCAAATGACACCCTTGAGGGCGCCGACGAATCCGTCCCGGCTGCCGAAATCAGTGGTCAGGCTGATGATGGGTATCTTCATGGATTCAGGACGCGTCCGGCAAACAGGATCTGGCCGCTGGATAGATCGCGGATAAGGAAGAAGAACGGGCGGTCGATGGTCAACTCGAGTTCCCGCATAGGCATGCTCGTCAGGGTCATGATGACCGCAGTGGCGGCGGCCGCTTCCGTGCCCTTCTCATCCACAGCAACGAACGCCTGGTGGATGACGTTGCTGATATACAGGTCGCGCAAGCCGTCCATGCCCGAGAAATCGGCCGCGGCGGGGTCGAAAGCGTCGGTCATACCCATTCCAGCCAATTGAACGCTCAGGCTGAACTGGCTGGTGAAAGTGAACTTCGGCATCCGCAGGCTCAAGTCAACCGGCTGCAGCGAGGCCAGGATGGCCTCCAGAGTTTCCCAGTCCAGGGCGGCATCGAAGGTATCGAAGGAGCCTTCATCCGGGACGATGATATCCATTACCGCCGTCCCACCGGCATACGGCAGTTCCACGACCTGGTAGTTCTCCCCGTCTGCATAAGGGATGTAGAGACCGTCATTCGACATCATCTCAACCTGAGTCTCTGTTCCATCCAGCAGGTGGAAGGGGGCATCGTAGGTATCATTGGCATCGAACGGGGATTGCCAGTCGGCTTTGAAATAGATGGCATTGACCAGCACCATGCGGGTCAGGGCATCCAGCGTGCCGGGGGCCAGGATATCGCGGATGCGGTCGTTGGTCTGGTCGCTGACCCAGCGGTTGATCTCCTTGCGCACCAGTTCTGCCTGGGTGGTGAAATCCGCCGGATGGATGCCGGCGCCATAATTCAAGGCCAGCAGGTCGAGGTATTCGACCAGGAAGGGATGTTCCTGCTGCGCCCAGACGGCATTGGCGATCTTCAATTCCAGCGGCTGCAAGTCTCCTGCGGGGTCATCCGCGCCCTGCGCCAGGTTCAGATCGAGCAGGTTGAAGGCCGGGTGGAGGGCCTCCTGCGCCAGGTCGAAGTGCAGCGCCTCCGCCATTTGCGCGGCGGTATTTCCACTCGCGCCGCCGTAGGTCATTGCCAGCGCCATGGAAATGCTGTAGGGCGAGTAGAACAGGTTCCCGTCTGTGGCGCGCAGCGCCTGGTACAGGTCGAGGGCGAAGGCGTTGTTCCCGTCCACCAGGGCGGCGGAATCGCCTCCAGGCACGACCGGCGCTGTCACCCGTTCCTTCTCCGAACGGACGGTTGGCGCAGCCGGACCGCATGCTGAAAGGACCGCCCCGGCCAGCGCCAGGAATGCAAGCAGGTTGATGAGTGGGATAATTTTCATGGCTTCCTCCTTGGAAAGTGGAACTGAACCGATGACGATGGGGACTCGGATTTGTTCCCACGCGGCCATTGGCAGGGATTATAATCGCCGTCGCACATTCGTGGAAACCCCCATGTCCAATACCAATGCCGCGCAGGACATCCAGAAACGGAATACCCGCAACGTCCAGATCGACGCCATCGGTGTCAGCATCTCGAACGTGGCGTCGCCCTTCCTGCCTGTCTTCCTGACCCGCCTGGGGGCCAGCAACTTCCAGGTCGGGCTTCTTACGTCCATGCCGGGCGTGACCGGGTTGGCGCTGGCAATCCTGGTCGGGCGTTTCCTCCAGACCCGGCGCAACATCGTGCCCTGGTTCAGCCTCTCGCGCCTGCTCGTGATCGCCTGCTACGCCATGACCGGCTTGCTGGCGCTGTTGATCCCGCGGGAAATGGTCATCACGTCCACGCTGGCGATCTGGGCTCTTGCCACCCTGCCGATGACGGCGTTGGCGGTTGCTTTTTCGGTGGTGATGAACACTGTCGCCGGGCCGGAGGGACGTTACCAACTCCTCAGCCGCCGCTGGGCAATCTTCGGCCTGACCAGCGTGATCGGGACCTTCATTGTCACCCGCCTGATCGACCGGGTGGCCTTCCCCATGAATTATGCAGTGATGTTCATGGGGCTTTCACTCGGCGGGTTGGTCAGTTATTATTTTTCGAGCCGCATCACCCTGCCCGACCAGGACCCGCCCCCGCTGGCAGCCAGCCGCTCTCCCCTGGAGAGCATCCGGAGTTATTTCCACCTGCTGCGGTCGGCGCCGGATTTCGTCTCATTCTCCACCAAGCGCCTGGTGTACCTGACAGCGCTCGCGTTGAGCGCCCCCATCATGCCGCTCTTCTTCGTCCGCCAGGTGGGGGCGACCGACTCGCAGATCGGCAGCATCAACATGGTCTTCACGCTGACGATGCTGGTGGGATATTTCACCTGGCCGCGCCTCTCGCGCCTGCGCGGCGGACGCTTCGTCCTGCTCGCCACCACCTTCGG
>VGNO01000315.1 GCA_016865985.1 Chloroflexota bacterium
CGAATGCCGCCGGGCGGGTGACAATCCCGCCGTCGGTGGGATATTTCCAGGCGAACCTGCCATCGGCGGCGCTGACGGCGTAAAGGTTATGGTCGTAGGAACCGACGAAGACCATCCCATCATAATAGAGCGGGGCGCCGCGGATCTCGTCCTCGCATTCGAATGTCCACAGCGGCTTGATGGCCCCGCTGGGGATACTGGCAACCGGTCCCGTCACCCGGTTCAGGACGCCGGTCTTCTGTCCGGCAGACAGCAGCGCTTCGCGCATATCTTCCACGGACTGGAAACGGTCTTCGGGATCGTATTTCAAGGCAGTGGCGAGTACTGCTTCGAACTCGGCTGAGATGATGGGGTTTACCTTGCGGACGGGACGTTCTTCGAAGGAGAATGGCGGTTCGATCCGGGGGTCGCGGCGGGTAAGGGCATGGTGGAGAGTGGCGCCCAGGGAATATACATCCGCCAGGGGCGTGGCCTCGCCCCGATACTGTTCCGGCGGCGAGTAGCCCTCGGTGCCGATCATCGTCCCGCGCTGGCCTGTCTGGAATGCCTTGGCAATGCCGAAGTCGACCAGGATGATGTGTCCCTCCTGGTTAACCATCACATTGGAGGGCTTCATATCCCGGAAAATGATCGGTTCCGGTTTATGGTTGTGGAGGAAAGCCAGCACATCACACAGTTCGAGCGCCCATCCCAGCACCTGTTCCTCGGGCAGGAAGCCTTCATTGTCTCCGAGGATGGCTTCCAGGTCGCGCCCGTTGATGAATTCGAGCACCAGGTATGAACGGTTGTTGTTCGTGAAGTAATCGTAGATGCGGGGGATGGCCGGGTGGTTGAGGGTGGCCAGGATGTTGGCTTCGCGTTCGAAGTTCTGGACGATGGTCTTGCGCACCAGCGGATCGGGAGCCTGGTTGATCATCTCCTTGACAGCCACCAGTTTGACCACGTTCGGGAAATGGAGGTCGCGGGCGCGATAGACCGAACCCATCCCCCCGACACCCACCACATCCTGGATTACGTAGCGGGTGACGAGGGTCGCGCCGGGCTGTAATTGTTGTCCGGCGGCTTCCTGCGCCACGTTTTCCCTGTCGGGCTGCTCGATCTTCTTGGTTTCCAGAGAGACCTCCGATGCATGGACTCCTGCCCGATTATAGCGTACCCCATCGGGCTAAGCAACCGCCGGATTGGCCAGGGAAGGTGTCCTGGCAGTGGGGAGATCAAATACCCACTCTCCGCCCCATTCCTGTACAAAGAAGGTACGCACCCTGCCGCCCGAGGCGTTCGCTCCTTACCCGCAAACCCTATGTTCCCGCGGGGTGAGCATGACGGTGGTGGATGTCCGGAGCATGGTCATGCGAATGGTCCACCCCGGAGTGACAGTGCGCATGGCAATGAGTTTCCCCAGGAACTTTAGTCTCATGTCGATGGTTGTGATGCTCATCGCCGTGCGCATGGCGATGTTCGTGGATGAACTCTTCGTGGGTATGCCGGTGGTCGTGTTCTTCGCGTACCAGGATTAGGGCGCCAACCGCCATGAGCGGCAGGGCAAGCAGGAAAAGAGAACCAATCCTTTCCTGAAAAATCAGGAAAGAGAGCAGGATGCCCGCCAGCGGCGCCATTCCGAACAAGGCGCTGGTCCGGCCTGCCCCCAGGCCACGCATGGCAAGGACAAAAAGGAAGATGCTAAAGCCATAACTCAGGCTGCCAAGCAGCAGCGCCGAGAGGGTAACTCCGAGCGGGGGGAATGTGTTTCCGAGAGAGATGGCGATGACCAGCGATACCAGGCCTGCCCCGAGGCCCTTCGCTGTGACGATTATCAATGGATCCTTGGCTGAGATATTCCGCGTCAGGTTGTTGTCGATACCCCACATCAAGCAGGCCAGCAGGACCCCAAGGGCGCTCAGGGAAAACCCCCAGCGGTTCGTGAAATCAGTGGAAAGCAGGATGCTGGCGAGCGTGATCAGCCCAATCGACCACCAGGCGCGCCGGCCAATCGCCTCCTTGAAGACGATTGCCGCGATCAGGGTGGTGGCGACACCTTCGAAGTTCAACAGCAGGGAGGCGGTGGCGGCCGGTGTATGGCGCAGGCTGACCATGAGGGTGATGGGCGCAACCACGCCTCCCGCCAGGATCGCCCCTGCGAGCCAGGGCCAGTCAGCGCGGGTGAGTTGCGCCTCCTTTTTCTCCACACGCACGGCCTTCCAGAACAGTTTCACAGACAACAAGCCGATCCCCGAACCGAGATATAAAAGGGCCGCCAGCAATACCGGCGATACCTCTCCCAAAAGCAATTTCGCCAGCGGAGCGCTCGAGCCGAACAGGAAAGCGGCAATCAATGCCTGGAAGATGGCAGTCAATCGATTTGGGTTCATGAGGAATTATGGTTTAACAATGGCTGAAATTCGTTCCCACATTGGCGGGCCGAGAACCAGCAGGCCGATCAGGACCGAGGTCAGGGCGGCGATCAGCACCGCCGCCGCGCCGACATCCTTGCCCACCTTGGCCAACGGGTGCTGGGTCGGGCTGGAGAGGTCCACCACGGCTTCGATCGAGGTGTTGAAGAACTCTGCAGACCAGACCATGGCAATTGCCAGGAAGAGAACCGCCCAGTCACGCGCCGGCAGGCAAAGCCAGAAGGCCGCCAGCACGACCAGCAGGGTCACAACCGCATGGATCCAGGCATTACGCTGGGTGTGGATGACGTACCACCAGCCGCGTAAGGCATGGCCGAAGGAA
>VGNO01000316.1 GCA_016865985.1 Chloroflexota bacterium
GAATCCGGCATATTCCCTCGCGCCTTCTTCCCGGGGCCCATGGATGTGGTATTCTCATTCGGCTCGCTGATGTACAAAGGGATCCTGCCCGACTATCTGGAAGACAGCATCGTGAGGCTGGCGGTAGGCGCCGCAGTCGGCATGACGCTTGGGATTCCTCTCGGTATTCTTGTCGGCTTGAATTCGCGCGCACACACCATGCTCTGGCCGATACTGCTTTTTTTCCAGGCCATAGGGGATATCGCGTGGCTTCCGATTCTGCTGATTTGGTTCGGCTTCAGTCTAACAACCATGACCATTGTCATCGTTTACACCGTGCTGTTCCCGGTTGTGCTGAATACGGCGCTCGGTGTCCGCAGGGTGCCGCATGATCTTTCCAGAGCGGCGCTCTGTCTGGGGGCGTCACGGGCTCGCGTCATATGGGAGGTTGTTCTGCCGGGCGCGCTGCCGAACATCATGACGGGGCTGCGCAACGGGCTGGGATACGGATGGCGAGCGCTGATAGCGACCGAAATCATAGTAGGCACGAGCGGCATCGGATTTCTTATGTTTGATGCACGGCGTGCCGGGTCGGTTGTCGAAATCATGCTCGGTATGATTGTTCTCGGGATCCTCTGGTACATAGTGGACGGTTGGGTGCTCGCGCCGATCGAGCGGGCCACCGGCCGGCGCTGGGGGCTGGTGACGCAATGAAGAGTCTCTCGCTTTGCAATATTTCGAAAACCTACTTCGACCCATATGCCGGCGCACACGTCACGGCTGTTCACGACGTGTCTCTGACCGTGAGGCAGGGAGAGTTCGTCTCCATAGTCGGACCTTCGGGCTGCGGCAAAACAACCCTCCTGAACATGATTGCCGGCTTCATACCGGTATCCGCCGGCGAAATTCTGCTCGATGGCCGGGCTGTCAACGGACCGGGGCGAGAGCGCGGCGTGGTGTTTCAGTCGTTTGCGTTGTTTCCATGGAAAACAGTGCTCGAGAACGTCGCTTTCGGACCGAAGATGTGCGGAATGGCGGGAACGGAATGCAATAGAATCGCGCGTGAATACCTCGATCTTGCCGGTCTTTCGCATGCGGCTGACCGATATCCGAACGAACTGTCAGGCGGCATGCAGCAGCGCGTGGGTGTGGTGAGGGCCCTCGCCAACAATCCGGAAGTGCTGCTGATGGACGAGCCGTTTGCCAGCGTCGATGCCCAGACCAGGATGACGCTGCAGGAAGAACTTACGCGCATCTGGCAGGAGCGGAAGCCGACAGTAATTTTCATAACCCACGATGTGGGAGAAGCTATATTTCTTGCCGAGAGGGTTGTTGTGCTGTCCAAGGGGCGTGTGCTGAGAGAGATTGATGTGCCGCTGCCGCGGCCGCGTTCCTGGGATACGCTTATTGATGACGGCGCATTCAAGGCGCTGTCCGCCACTGTGCTCCAACTGGTGCGAGAGGCATGAGTGTCGTTCGTAAGCTGTTGCATTCGACCAAGGGGAGGCTCGTGCTGGGCGTTCTCCTGTTTTATCTCGCCTGGCAGGGTTGGCTTCGCGTCGCCGCATCGGGGAAAATTTCAGCCGGGTTGAACACAGGGGCGGAGAAGGTGAATCTACTCGTAACGCTGCCGTTTCCGCCGGAGCGTTTCCATGTGATCGTTCTGCAGCGTTACGGCAGGGTTTCGGGTACTCAGGACAATTCCATCGAAGTGCGAGGCGTCAGAAAAGAGGATGTTCGTGCAGTCGCCCGTCCCTACTGGGTGATCAGGGTGGAACCGCTGCAAACATAAGGGGAACAGCCATAACAAAAAGGAGGAGGGGAACCATGACGAAGAAGAAGGCAACAATGAGTATGGCGATAATGACATTGCTGTTGTGCATCATTCTGAACGTGCCCGGTGTGGCGTCGGCGCAGACGCCGGTCAAATTGAAGGCGGGAATGGTCAGCGCGATCGATCAGATCGGATTATCGATCGCGCTGGACCGCGGTTTTTTTGAGAAGTGGGGCCTGGATGTCACCATTGCGCGCCCCTACGCGACAGGCGTCGATTCTCTGAACGCTTTACAGGCAGGCGAATGCGACATTGTCCAAGTCGGCGTCCCGATGATAGGCGCTGTGTTGCGTGGAATGGATCTGGTTGCGCTCGGCAACTACAGCGGAAACGCAGCCAAATTCGGATCCGATACGACAATGGCGCTGATTGCGAACGGCGGATCGGGCATCGTCAAAGGAGACCTGAAGAGCCTGAAGGGAAAGAAAATCGCGGCGTCATTCGGCACCATCAATCATCTCTATATCCTGGCGCTGCTGGAGAAAGGCGGTCTGACGCCGAACGACGTCACACTGGTCAATACGCCTCCGCCGGACATGACGGTCGCTTTGCTCTCCAAGGGGATCGACGCGTTCTCGGGCTGGGATCCGTGGCCGATTGTCGCCCTGAAGGACGTCCCTGGCGCCATGGAAGTGATCCGCGGCGGGGAGGTCATTTCCTATATAGGATTCAATGTGGCCATGCGCCCGTGGGTGGAAAAGAACGGTCAGACCGTCGAGAAATACCTGGCGGCGGTTTCGGAAGCGGATCAATGGATGCGCAACAACCCGAAACAGGCCGCGCAGGTGGCTGTGCGCTGGATTCCCGGGCTGAAGCCCGATGTGGCCGAAGCCGCGATGCAGTTCAATATCATGCAGACGGACCGGCGGCTTTCAGCGAACAATTATCGGGGCCTTTGGA
>VGNO01000317.1 GCA_016865985.1 Chloroflexota bacterium
AGTAGTTACAACCGTGCTCCCGCCAGTAGAGGCTACCGGGAAGTTCAGGGTGAACTTATCGGTATAGGATACTCCCTGGCCGTCATAATAACTGACATTCATATCCGCGCTGACCATGCTGCGACCCGCCAGGGAGGCGGCAGTCATGAATTGGGTCAGGTCCATGGCGCCTCCACTCTCGAGGTTCCCAACGGCGATCAACCCGCCGTTCCTGAGCATCAGGAGGTCGACCGAAGTGAAGGTGACCTGGACCCCATAGGCCCTGGCGTAGCCTGCGTTGTAGAGACGGATACTCGTGTTGAATTCCTGCCCGTACCGGACCCCGGCCGTGGACATGTAGTAAGAGAGCACGACCATTTGCGGTCGCGAGAACGGGAGCGGCGTGACAGTCGGGGTCGGAGTCGGGCTGGGAGTCGGGGTCGGGGCGAGGACGGTCAAACCGGATGGCAGGTCGAAAGTGACCGGGCCTGGATTTGTGACCGTGACCGTATAGACCCCGGGCAGGAAACCGGCCGGCAGGACAGCCGTCAGGGTGGCGCTGTCGACGAATGTGGTTGCCAGCGGTGTTCCTCCAACCGAAACCTCGGCGGTTGGATCGAAATCCGACCCACTGACCGTAAGCACATTGACGATATGATTGACCACCGGATCGGGTGAAACAGAACTGATCCCGAGGGCCGCCAGCGCCGGCATGGGAACCGCCAGCATTGCGAACAAAACCAGCGCCAGGGTGATCCATGAAAGGGATTTCAATCGTGGTTTCATATGTACTCCATCCTACATCAGGATAATTCCAGGTCTGCAGAGCGATACTGGTCTTCACTCACTGCCCGGCCATCCAGGAGGAAGATCTTATGGGTGGCATAGCGCACCATGCGCTGGTCGTGGGAGACGACCAGCACAGTCCGGCCAGACTGGTGCAATTCCGAGAGCAGGTGCATGATACTCATCCCGCTGGCCGAGTCGAGGTTGCCGGTCGGCTCGTCGGCCAGGATGAGCGCCGGATCGTTGACCAGGGCGCGGGCTATCGCCACCCGCTGCTGCTGCCCTCCGGATAGTTCTCCAGGCCGGTGATGGGCACGGTCTGCCAGGCCGACCCTTTCCAATAATTCCAGCGATCGTTTGATCCGTTCAGGTGGCGACACCCGGGCGAACTGCATCGGGAAACCGACATTCCCGGCGGCGTCCATGCTCTGCACCAGGTTGAATGATTGAAATATGAACCCAACCGTCTGGCGGCGGAAGACCGCCAGTTCGTTCTCATCCATCTCATCGAGACGGAGGTTGTCGAAGTAGATCTCCCCGCCAGTCGGTCGGTCGAGGCCGCCCACCAGGTAGAGCAGGGTGCTCTTGCCGGAACCGGAGGGCCCCATGACCACCGTGAACGACTTGCGCGGGATCTCTATCTCCAGTCCATCCAGGGCACGGACGGTCACTCCCCCCATCTGGTAATGTTTCTTCAGGTCACGGGTGCGGATGAAAGCAGGAGTCACTCCACCCGACCTAAATGAACGGACGGGTCACCATCATCCCGCCCAGGCTGGAAAGGAGCGCACCCAGTCCGGCCTGCGCCAGAAGGGACGCCAGCAGGACCACCAACACAGCCAGCGCCGCCTTGGGCCGCGGCAGGCTGTCCACGAGCGAGAAGCCCAGGATGAGAAGGACCGCCTGCCATGCAAGGAACAGGTCTGTCCGCTCGAGCAGGCTTGCCAGGAACAGTGAGCCCCCATCCAAACCGGTGACGAAACCCGAGAGGCCGACGCTGGCAATCGGATGCCCGGCCGCCAGGATGTAGACCAGGCGCAGGAGATCGCGCACTACGAACGGCAGTCCCGCCCAGGCGACGATATTGAGGGCGGAAACCATGCTGCCCCGCCCTCCGAGCAGGGTGGAGGCCAGGTGGAGCAATGCGCCCAGGATGCCCCATCCCAGCCACAGTCCGGCCAGCCCGGTGACCGCCGGGATGATATACAGGAAGACCGGGCCTTGCGTGGCTTGAGCAGCCTGCATGTAATTGTTCTGCATGTCCGATGTCCACCACTCCCAGTCCGGCGGCAGGGCAACCTCGCCCACGGCTGCGGCGCGGGCTCGCAGCAAGCCGCCCAGCAGTACGACCAGCAGGAGCGTCAGGCTGAGGGCAAGCAACGGCGGGAGCCAGGCGGCATTCCGCTGGTCCGCCAGCGATTGCCACCCGGCACGTGGATGGATGAGGAATGAAAATATGCGTTTGATGTCACTCCAAATCCTGGTGAAAATATAAGTCCGTTCCATACCTTCTCCAAATCAGGGATCGAACAGGATGTGCCAACGGGATTCTATCATACACGGCCGCTCCCCCTGACGACAGGTTCCAAAAAATCCTGAAAGAGATCGCGGGCGATCCTTTCCCGTTTTGACACCGGCGGGTGGATTCGCATATAGGTCTCGGAAGCGCCAAAGATGGACAGCAGCCAGCCCGCCAACCCACGCCGCATCCCGCCGCCCTGGCTGGAATGGCAGGCGCTTGCGGCATCCTTCTTCGCCATCACCGGTCGGATGTCGACCCGGGCATGGACTGGGAAATCCACACTGGCAATGGCTGCCAGGTCGATGTCGGCATTCTTCCCGAATCTACGCGGGTCGCGGCCGAGCAGGCGCAGGACGAAAACGGCAACTTTCAAGAACCTGTGCGGCATGGTGTGGTAGTA
>VGNO01000318.1 GCA_016865985.1 Chloroflexota bacterium
CAGGATGCAGTTCCGGGGGTGCGGGTTCCCTGCGGCTTGCAGCGCCAGTTGGAAAGCCTCCGGCATCGGCTTGCAATACGGCGCAATGGTGTGTACATCGATGCAGCATTCGAAAATACCGTCGAGTTCGAGCGCCTTCGTCACCCGGCCGGCGTGGGCGCAGTCGGCGTTGGTAAAGATGAACTTCCGCCCGGCCAGGCCCTCCAGGGCGGCGCGCAGGCGCGGGTCGGGTTTCAGGTATCGCCCCAGCGGTACACTGTGCACGAAAGCCAGGTACTCGTCCATATCCACCTGGTGGTTGGCCTGCAGCCCGCGCAGTGTGGTGCCATATTGACGGAAGTACTTCTCACGGATGATTTCGATCTCTTCCGCAGTGAACCCCATCCGTTCGTGCATATAGGCATTGATGCGGTTGCGGATCTCCACCCACAAACCGCTCGATGACGGATAGAGTGTTTCGTCGAGGTCGAAAAAGAAATGGGTGAAACGCATGGGGGCTATTATAAACGACAGGAACGCCAGGTCCGTCATCGCCGGGGCGGAAGAGGCAAAGTCGTTAAATCCAGTCTCCAAATTGAAGTAGAATCCCCCCATGCCCATTCGTGTTCTATCCCCAGAAATTGCCTCCCAGATCGCTGCCGGGGAAGTGGTGGAACGCCCTGCCTCGGTGGTCAAGGAACTGGTCGAGAATGCGCTGGATTCCGGGGCAAAAGCGGTGTCCGTGGCGATCGTCGGAGCCGGGCGGACCCTGATCCGGGTCGCCGATGACGGGGCCGGCATCCCGGCTGGCGAGTTGGCCCTAGCCGTGGAACGGCATGCCACCTCGAAACTGGTTACCGCAGAAGACCTGTTCCACATCGCCACGCTCGGTTTCCGGGGCGAAGCGCTGGCATCCATCGGCTCGGTCTCACGCTTGACACTCACCTCGCGCCAGCCGGATGCTCCTGCCGGGGCGCGGTTGAAGGTCGAGGGCGGCAGACTCGGCAGGGTGGAAGCGATCGGCGCGCCGGCTGGGACAGTGGTGCAGGTCGAAGACCTGTTCTACAATGTCCCGGCGCGGCTCAAGTTCCTGAAACAGGATGTCACCGAGCGCCGCGCCATCGACGCCCTCGTTACGCGCTACGCCCTGGCCTACCCGCTGGTGCGTTTCAAGATGACCGAGGGCGCGAACGCCTCCCTGAATACCAGCGGCGACGGCGACCGTCGCGCCATCCTGGCCGCCCTCTACGGCGTGGACGTGGCGCGCCAGATGCTCGACGTGATATCGGAAGAGGAGGGGCTCAAACTCACAGGCTTCATCTCCCCGGTGGCGCTGACGCGCTCCAACCGCAAGGAGATCGCCTTTTTCATCAACGGGCGCTGGGTGCAGGATACCCCCCTGACACAAGCCTGCCTCCAGGCCTACCATACCCTGCTGATGGTGGGACGTTACCCGATGGCGGCGCTCTTTCTCGAGGCGCCGCCGGAGGATGTGGATGTCAACGTCCACCCGGCCAAGACCGAGGTCCGCTTCCGCAACCAGGACAAGGTCTTCAGTTTCGTCCAGCGTTCGGCGCGGCGCGCCATTCTCGCATTCACGCCGGTCCCGATGGTGACAACGCAATATCTCTGGGGGCGGACGGACGATGGACGTCAGACCGTGGACCCTCGTCGCCAGATAGATGCGGCCTGGGTTCTTGGGCATGATGCGGAACGCGGATCATCGACCATGGACCGCGATGGTATGCCGGGTTCTGACCAATCACCCACTGTCATTGGGCCGTCGCCCACAGGCGTGTCGCAGCCTCCATTCCTGGGCCAGGTTCCTTTACTCAGATTGATCGGGCAAATCGGGGCTACCTACCTCGTCGCCGAAGGCCCGGATGGACTGTATCTCATCGACCAGCACGCCGCCCACGAGCGGGTGCTGTTCGAGAAGTTGATGGCCCTCCGCCAGGCAAAGGGCGGCGCCCAGCATGAGCAGGAGGCCATCCCCTCGCAGGCTTTGCTTACTCCGGTCGTTGTTGAACTGCCTCCCGCAGGCAGCAGAATACTCGAAGGTCAATTAACCATTCTCCATCATTTTGGTTTCCAGGTCGAGCCGTTCGGGAACAACGCCTTCCAGGTGCGCGCCATGCCAGCGCTATTCGCAAACTCCGACCCGGCGGCGGCTTTGCGAGCCCTTGTCGAGGATTTCGAGGAAGATGAAACCCCGTTCCAGAACAAGGTCGAAGCCAGGATTGCGGGGCGCGTCTGCAAGCGGCTGGCGGTCAAGGCCGGGCAGGCGCTCTCGCCCGACGAACAGCGCGCCCTGCTGGATGACCTGGAGGCCTGCGTCTCGCCGCGCACCTGTCCGCACGGCAGGCCGACGATGGTCCACCTGTCCGTGGATTTGCTGGAGAGGCAGTTTGGTAGGAAGGGTGCACGGTAGTTCATAAATCGAACGGATACAGAGGATAAATCTTTTCCCTGGTATCCAATGGTGTTCTTTGTATTGGAAGGTTTTTATGAAATCCCTCTGGCTCGAAAACCAAACCCTTTCCATGCGCGACATTCCTCCTCCGGAGAAACCCGGCGAGGCGCTGGTGCGCGTCCGGCTGGCGGGCATCTGCGGCACGGACCTGGAACTGGCACGCGGCTATTATCCGTTCACCGGCATCCCCGGGCATGAGTTCGTTGGCGAAGTGGTCTCGGCTCCGG
>VGNO01000319.1 GCA_016865985.1 Chloroflexota bacterium
CGATGAGTTCAAGCGCGACAACAGCGTCGACCTGCGCAGCGACAAGCAGGCTATCCAGCGTTTGAAGGAAGCCGCCGAAAAAGCCAAGATCGAACTCTCCACCATGATGCAGACCGAGATCAACCTGCCGTACCTGACGGCAGATGCCACGGGTCCCAAACACCTGGTGATGACCCTCACCCGCGCCAAATTGGAGCAACTCACCGCCGACCTGGTAGAACGCACCCTGTCCCCGGTGCGCCAGGCGCTGGCCGACGCCGGGTTGACCCCCGCCGAGATCAACGAGGTGGTCCTGGTTGGAGGCATGACCCGCATGCCGGCTGTCCAGGAGGCGGTGCGCGGCATGTTCGGCAAGGACCCGCACAAGGGCGTCAACCCGGACGAGGTGGTGGCTGTGGGGGCCGCCATCCAGGCCGGGGTGCTGGGCGGTGAGGTAAAGGACATCCTGCTGCTGGACGTGACCCCGCTGACGCTTTCGATCGAAACCTTGGGGAGTGTCGCCACTCCGCAGATCGAGCGCAATACCACCATCCCGACCCGCAAGAGCCAGGTGTTCTCCACCGCCAGCGACAACCAGACGCAGGTCGAGATCCACGTCCTGCAGGGCGAGCGCCCGATGGCGGTGGACAATAAATCGCTGGGCAGATTCATCCTGGACGGCATCCCGCCGGCGCCGCGCGGCATCCCGCAGATCGAAGTTACATTCGACATCGATGCCAATGGCATTCTGAAGGTGACCGCCCAGGACAAGGCGACCAGCCGCAGCCAGCATATCACCATCACGGCTTCTTCGGGCCTGTCCAAGGATGAGATCGAGAAGATGCGCCAGGAGGCCGAGGCGCACGCCGCCGAGGACCGGAAACGCCGCGACCTGATCGAAGCCAGGAACACCGCCGACAACTCCGTCTATGCGGCCGAGAAAGTGCTGGCCGAGCACGGCGACAAGGTCACGGACGAGATCAAGGCCGGGGTGAATGAAGCGCTCGACCAGGTCCGGAAGGTGAAGGACGACGAAGACGAACCGGCCATCCGCCAGGCAGTGGATGCGCTCAGCCAGGCGGTGCAGAAAGTCGGCGCGGCCATCCACCAGCAATCACCGGAGCAGCCGGCGGAAGAAACGGGTCAACAGCCGGAAAGTGACGGGGTTGTTGACGGAGAAGTGAAAAATTAGTCTCCATGTTTAAAGGCCTGCCAGGTCTCCTTGGAGACTAGCCAGGCCTGGCGACTTATAGACTGGACCGATATGGCATCTACTCGCGATTATTATGAAATACTCGGCGTTCCCCGTAGCGCCTCGGCGGACGATATCAAATCCGCTTTCCGAAAACTTGCGCGCCAGTACCATCCCGATGTCAGCAAAGAGCCCGACGCCGAGGAGCGTTTCAAGGAGATCAACGAAGCCTACGGTGTGCTTTCGGATCCGCAGAAACGCGCCCGTTACGACCAGTATGGCCGCGCCGGGCTGGGCGACATGGGTGGGATGCCCGATTTCGCCACGATGGATTTCAGCGATATTTTCGAAGAACTTTTCGGCGGCCTGGGCTTTGGGATGGGCGGCGGCAGCCGTTCACGCCGCCCGCGCCGCGGGCGCGATCTGCAACTTCAGGTTACCCTGACTTTCGAAGAAGCCGTGTTCGGGGTCGAAAAAGAGATCGAAGTCACCCGCAACGAGGTCTGCGGCGCCTGCCGCGGTTCGGGGGCGGAGCCGGGTACATCCCCGCAGCGCTGCAACCAATGCGGCGGGCGCGGGCAGGTCAGCCAGGTGCGCCAGACCATCTTCGGGTCGATGATGCAGTCCGCCACCTGCCCGGCCTGCAACGGGCGCGGGGAGGCGATCGCCACCCCCTGCCATACCTGCCGCGCCAGCGGCTTGGAGCGCAAGACGGTCAAGAAGATCGTCCCCATCCCGGCCGGCGTGGATACCGGGACGCAGATCCGCCTGGGAGGCGAGGGCGAGCCGGGTATGAATGGCGGGCCGCAGGGCAGCCTGTACCTGGCGGTCAATGTCCAGGCGCACAAGTTCTTCAAGCGCCGCGAGAGCGACATCCTGCTCAACCTGGATATCAATATTGCCCAGGCCGTCCTGGGTGCGGACGTGGAAGTGCCCACCGTGGATGGGAAGGAGAAACTCAAGATTCCGGCTGGCACCCAGCCGGGCAAGGTCTTCACCTTCCGGGCGCGCGGCGTCCCGCATTTGCGCAAGACCGGGCGTGGCGACCAACTGGTGATCGTCAACGTCGCGATCCCCACCAAGCTCAACAAGGAACAGCGTGAGTTGTTCGAGAAACTGGCAGGAACGCTGGGCACAACGGTCAAGCCGCAGGAGAAGGGATTTTTGGACTGGTTGAATGAAGCGCTGGGAGGATAAGAAGTGTTTATCGAAGAACGGCGACAAGACAAGATGAGCGAGTAAAAAAATGACCCCAAGGCTGAAACCTTGGGGTTTACGTTCGCCATGCTATAATCACGCTTGGTATGGTTCCTGGTTTTCCATCACCATTCGCATTTGCCGGACTTCGCTATCGCCGAAACGTGTGACCGCTGTGCTGTCTGGCTGGTAATTGCTAATCAATACCTCTTTGTTGATGACCCGCTCATTGCCATTTTTCTTTGTTTTCATACCCGAGGCCATTTGTACAGATACAACATAATTCTGCGGGTAAAGTGACCGGACTT
>VGNO01000320.1 GCA_016865985.1 Chloroflexota bacterium
GATGCTGGAGGTAGAGAAGGTGCTGAAGGAGATTGGCGCGGAACAAGTGCCGCAGATTCGGGTCATGAACAAGGTCGATCTGACCGGAGCCGAGCCGCAATTGGCGCGGGATGAGTATGGTAAGATCGCCGCCGTTTGGCTTTCCGCAAGGACAGGTGCGGGTACTGACCTGCTGCGGAGCGCCTTGGGCGAATTCGCCAACTCCACACGCCATGATCGCGCCAGACCACTCCGAGACCTCTCCGACACCGATGCGGAAATCCATGCACCTGATTAAGGATCTTTTTCGCGCGCCCCTCTGGCTCGTGCAACGCTATGTGCTCTGGCCCATCGCCGCGCTGCGCCGCGGCGTGCCCATCGCCATGGCCTGGAACGATCCGCAATGGGGCAATCAGGGCGGCGGCAAGAACAATTCCGGACCGCCCGATCTTGACGAACTCTGGAGAAACTTCAACCGTCGCCTGAACGGCATGTTCGGCCGCAAGGGCGGGGGCGGCAATGGCGGTGGCGACAGCGAGCCGCCGCGCATCGGCGGCGGGCGCGAATTCAACATCCCCGGTGGCGCCGGCTTGCTGGTCGGCCTGGCCGTGCTGGTCTGGCTGGCCTCCGGCTTCTACATCATCAACGCCGGCGAGCGCGGCGTCGTTCTGCGCTTCGGCAAGTTCCTGGAGACCACCGAGCCCGGTCCGCGCTGGCACCTGCCCTATCCCTTCGAATCGGTGGAGAAGGTCAACATCGAGCAGGTGCGCACCGTCGAGGTGGGCTATCGCAACAACGTCAAGTCCAAGGTGCTGTCCGAATCCCTCATGCTGACCGACGACGAGAACATCATCGACCTGCAGTTTTCCGTGCAATACCTGCTGAAGAGCCCACAGGACTTCCTGTTCAACAACCGTTCCCCGGACGACGCCGTCAAGGGTGCCGCCGAGTCCGCCATTCGCGAGGTGGTCGGCAAGAACAAGATGGACTACGTGCTGTACGAAGGACGCGCAGACATCGCCGACCGCGTCACCAAGCTGATGCAGACCATCCTCGACCGCTACAAGACCGGTGTCTCCGTCAGCAAGGTGAACATGCAGAACGCCCAGCCGCCCGAGCAGGTGCAGGCCGCCTTCGACGACGCCGTCAAGGCCGGCCAGGACCGGGAACGCCTGAAGAACGAGGGCGAGGCCTACGCCAACGATGTCATCCCGCGTGCCAAGGGCGTCGCCTCCCGCCTCAGCGAGGAGGCGGAGGGTTACCGGCAACGGGTCATCGCCAACGCCCAGGGTGAGGCTTCCCGCTTCAGCCAGGTGCTCGCCGAGTACACCAAGTCGCCGCAGGTCACGCGCGAGCGTCTCTATCAGGACGCCATGCAGCAGGTGATGGCCAATACCACCAAGGTTCTGGTCGACGACAAGCAGGGCGGTAACCTGCTCTACCTGCCGCTGGACAAGCTGATGCATGCCGCGGGTGCCGTCGATGCGACCGCCCGCGCCGAACCGGCGGCTCCAGCCGCTCCAGTGGCGCCCCAGGTCGACAACACCAATCGTTCGCGTGACGCCTTCCGCAGCCGTGAAAGGGAGGTGCGGCCATGAAGAATCCCGCCGTCCTCGTCGTTGCCCTGGTCGTCGTCCTGCTGGTCGCCGCCCTCTCCATCTTCACGGTCGACCAGCGCCAGGCCGCCCTGGTCTTCCAGCTCGGCGAAGTGGTCAGCGTGAAACGCGAACCGGGCCTGTACTTGAAGCTGCCGGTGGTGCAGAACGTGCGCTACTTCGATACCCGCATCCTCACCCTGGACTCCGCCGATGCCGAACGCTTCATCACCTCGGAGAAGAAGAACGTGCTGGTGGACTACTGGATCAAGTGGCGCATCGACGATGTCCGCCTCTACTACGTCAGCTTCGCCGGCGACGAGATCCGCGCCGAGAACCGCCTGCAGCAGACCATCAACGACGGCATGCGCGCCGAGTTCGGCAAGCGCACCGTGCACGACGTTGTATCCGGCCAGCGCGACGAGGTCATGGAAAACCTGCGCAAGTCCGCTGATGCGGATGCCCGCCGTTTCGGTGTCGAGGTGCTGGACGTGCGCATCAAGCGCGTGGACCTGCCCAGCGAGGTGAGCGAGTCCGTCTACCGGCGCATGGAGGCCGAGCGCAAGCGGGTGGCCAACGAATTGCGTTCGACCGGTACCGCCGAGGCCGAGAAGATCCGCGCCGACGCCGACAAGCAGCGCGAGGTGATCATCGCCGAGGCCTACCGCGAAGCCCAGAAGATCAAGGGCGAGGGCGACGGTCGCGCGGCCGGCATCTATTCCGCCGCCTATACGAAGAATCCCGAGTTCTATGCCTTCTATCGCAGCATGGAGGCCTACAAGGCCAGCTTCGGCAGCAAGAGCGACATCATGGTGCTGCAGCCCAACTCGGACTTCTTCCGTTACATGCGGTCGCGCGGCGGCAAGTAACGCCGTCCCATGAGTGTGTGGGAACTGCTCGTGCCCGCCCTGGCCCTGATGCTGGTCCTCGAGGGCGTGCTGCCTTTCCTCGCCCCCACTGCCTGGCGTGACGCCTTTTCGCGCATGCTCCAGTTTTCCGACGGTCAGCTGCGCTTCATGGGCCTGTTCTCCATGCTCGCTGGCCTGCTTCTTTTATTCATCTCCCAACAATGACGCCCGCCTGGCTGCTGCCCA
>VGNO01000321.1 GCA_016865985.1 Chloroflexota bacterium
GCCTGCTCTTCCTGTGCGTCGGTTTCCTGATTGCCTTCGGTTACGGGATGTCGATCGGGATCCAGAACCCGATGAACCCGCAGATCGACTCGAGTTCGCCCCTCATCCTGGTCGCTTCTGCCGTCATGTGCCTAGCGCCGCTCCTGAGCCTGGTCGGGCTGGGGTTGGGGATCGCAGGGATGCTCGAAAAGGAAGCTAAAAAGACGCTCGGGGTCATCGGCCTGGCGCTGAACGGCCTGATCCTGCTGGCCTATTGCAGCCTGACCCTGGTCGGCCTGCTGGGCGGAGGCGGAATTCTCGGCTTCTAACCCGGCGGCTGTCCCCGGATGGATCGGGCGGGGGCCAGCCTATCCCCCGTCAAGCAAAGTTCTGGCGTTCTATCTCCTGCCAGGTCTCCGCGCCTGGCAGGTGCATATATTCCGATAACAGCGGGTGGGCACGCCGAATTTCCTCCGCCAGCCGCAGGGCGACGCGCCGGATGGAATAATGGGCATTGGCCGCCGCCCGCAACTGGCAGAACTGGTAGGCCTCCCGCAGGTTGAAGGTTGCCAGCGCCCGGCGGTTGAATCCGTTCGGGACGACATAGGCCGCCGCCTGCGCATCCCATCCTGCCAGTTTCTCGTAGGCCTCCTGCGCCGCCTCCATCGCCCCCCGGTACCTGGACTCGAACCCGGCCTCCACGATCCGGCGTGGGATTGCGTACCCCAGCCGGGCGGTCAGCGTTTGCGGGGTCTGGCTCATCATGCGGTGACGTTTGAACTCGGCGTACGCCCCCTGGTCCATGACGAGGTCGAAGGTATAGGCGGTGTGTTCCAGTTCCCGCAGGGGGACATCGTGGCGGGACATCTTCCCCAGCAGGGATTCTGCCATCGTCGCGCGTTCGGCCTCCGGGGCGGCGCGGACGTGTTCCAGCGCCGCAGCGTAGTCCGTCCCGCCGAAGCGGTAGAGCGCCGCCGCCAGCACCTTCGCCTCGCCGTCGGGGTCAGAGTAGACCAACCGACACCAATCAGCCGTGCACTGCTCCGGGTCATCCATACCTTCTTTGAGTTCTCCGCGCGCTCTGCGGTTGAATGTTTCGGAGGTTTCCATCAGGTAATCCACCGCTTCGGCATACTTCACCAGGGTGGGGACCTCGGCCTTCGCCACGGCTTTGATCTCCTCGCCGATGGCGCGCACCTCCGCCAGCGGGTGGGACAGCATCTTGCGGATGGCATTCTCCAGGACGCGGGCGTTGGCTGTCATGCCCAGGTTGGCCAGCGCCGCCGCCGGGAGCAGGAAGCGGCACGAATCGACATACTGCGACCGGATGCGCCGGTCGTAGGCTTCGTCCGCTTCATTGGCCCGCCGCGGGGACTGCTTTTCGACCAGCGTTTTGACCGGTTCCAGCGAAGCGCCATAGGTCTCGAACAGCAGTCGGCAGGCGCGGCAATACACCTCCCGCAGCGGGTGTCCGGCCAGCGCCGGCGGGAGGTGGAAATCGTCCGGGTTCCATTTCTGGTAGCGGGTGGACTTCTCGGTATACGAAGCCAGCCGGTTGGACTCGATGCTCTCCACCGCCAGGCGCGAGACATTCTCGATGGCGATGTGCAGCACGGCATGTTCGGCGACCGAGCCGTGCCCGTATCCCACCACCCATTTCTCGTGGAATTGGGCGCTGGAATCGTCGCTCAGTTCGGCCGCGATCTGGCGGAACGATTCCGGCGAGCGGGAGGTCTTGGCAAAGGCGACTGCGATCGTTTCCGGGGAGAGTTCTTTGGGGGAGAGCAGGTAGATCTGGCGGGTTGGCATGGCACCTCTAGAATGATTATGAGATGATCAGTAATCCTTCACTTCCGGGTGATTCCACTTGTTCATGGAGCCAAGGGGGCAGGTGAGACGGCATTTTTATTCCTTCACCCCAACAATTGACGGGTCTGCTCGATATCCCGCCCGATCTGTGCCAGTAATGCATCCACTGAAGCGAACTTTATCTCATCCCGCAGGCGGGCGATGAACAGGATTTCCACTTCCTGCCCGTACAGGTAGCCGCTGAAATCCAGCAGGTGCGCTTCCAGGTTGGGGGTGGTCTTGTCGGGGGTGAAGGTCGGGTTGACGCCGATGTTGGTGGCGGCGGCGTAGCGCTCCCCGCCTACCACGGCCCAGGTGGCATAGATGCCGTTGGCCGGGATGCATTTTACGGGCTGGTAGGCGATATTGGCGGTGGGGATGTTGATCTTGCGCCCGCGCCCGTCGCCGTGCACCACCGGTCCGCCCACGGAATAGGGCCGGCCAAGCGCGGAGGCGGCCTGCTCCACCTGTCCCTCAGCCAGTTGGCGGCGGATGCGGGTGGAGGAGATGGCCTCCCCGCCCGCCGCCAGCGCCGGGATGACATCCACGCTGTAGCCCAGTTCCCTGCCGATCTCAGCCAGGCGGGTGGCGTCCCCCTGGCGGCCCCTGCCCAGGGCGAAGTCATAACCGACCAGCAGGCGGCGCAGCCCAAACCGCTCCGTGACTTCGCCCATGAAATCGTCGGCAGTGCGGCTTGCCAGTCGGCGGTCGAAGGTCAGCGTGACGACCTCGTCCACGCCGAGGCCAGCCAGCAGGGCGGCGCGTTCCACCGGGGGTGTCAGCAGTTTGAAATCGCTCAGCCCGCCCAGGACGACCGCCGGGTGCGGG
>VGNO01000322.1 GCA_016865985.1 Chloroflexota bacterium
TCACTTGAAATTGGGATGAGTCAGGCATATGAATGCTCCTTCCAGCCAGGCCGCTACCAGAACCTGGATGTCCATGAAGCCCTGACTCCCTGGACGCGCCTGAGGGGAATATTGATGTCCGGGCTACCTCTCGGTATCCTGCTGGCGCTGTATGGGGTTGTCGCCTGGCCGCTGAAGCCTTCAATCGAAAGCCGGGATTAAACCTGTGACGATCCTATCGGCAATGTTCTCCCGCCGCTGGCGGTGGAC
Organism: Chloroflexota bacterium; assembly: GCA_016865985.1. Lineage (GTDB taxonomy): Bacteria > Chloroflexota > Anaerolineae > Anaerolineales > Villigracilaceae > VGNO01. The sequence continues at coordinate 250 of VGNO01000322.1, forward strand.
AAGCCTGCTCGTCCTGGCAGCCTCAGGTATCATGGTGCGATTGGGCATCTGGCAACTCGACCGCCTGGAACAACGGCAGGATTTCAATACCCATGTCGTTTCCCAGCAGGCTGCCGGACTGTTGGACCTAAGTCTGGTAGTAGATACCGATTCCCTCGGCGGTATGGAATATCGCGCCGTCGCCGCCTCCGGCAGTTATGATCCCGGGTATCAAGTTGCCATCCGGAACCAGGTCTGGAACGGGGAATATGGATATTACTTACTTACCCCCCTGGTGATGGATGATGGCCGGGTTGTGATGGTCAACCGCGGCTGGATCCCGGCCAGTTATGACACACCAGAATCATGGCAGGATTTCGACCAACCGGGAAAGGTACCTGTCAGCGGCATCATCCGCCTTGGACAGGAAGGCCCGGACATGGGCGGAGTCCCGGACCCGGAACTGGCCCCAGGTCAGGAACGGCTCGACTTCTGGAACTTCATCAATATCGATCGTCTCCAGCAACAGGTCCCATATCCCCTCCTGCCGATCTACATCCAAGTTGCTCCGGAAGAAGTGTGGACCGATCTGCCATACCGCAGCCTGCCGGATCTGGACTTGACGGAGGGCAACCATCTGGGTTACGCCCTCCAGTGGTTTTCATATGCTGCCATTCTTTTCTTCGGCTACCCGTTCTACCTGAAACGGTCGCAGCCTGCCGGGGGAAGCAAACAGATGGATCAGGGCAGCGGATAGAGCAAGTACGACTGCCCGTATGCCTCCGGCAGGGGCAGGAGGGACAACAAGTCCTCCAGCATTTCCCAATCGCGTCTATCGAACATGGCAGTTTCCTGCTCGACATATTCTGCGCCGAAGGCGTTCAGCAGCAGGTGGGTATAACCTTCCGCTTTCCAGGATTCGATCACCGAGAGCGCGTCCGGGTGTGTATGCGTTTCATGGTACCAGCGGTCGATGATCTCATCCCCATCGCAGCGCGGCAGGCAATAGTATTCGCGCGGTTCCCACAACATGACCACCTTCGACCCATCCGGCAGGGAGGCGATTCCCTCCATGGCAGGCCCATACGAGCCGGTCTGGGCGGCAATGTATTCGGCCCGGGTCTGGAAAGCGGCGATAACCTCCAATGGCCGGTTATCCAGCCAGCCGCTCCCGGTCTCGAAGAGGTTGAACACGAGCGGCAGGAGTATCAGTACTTTGGCGATTCGACCGAAGCGGACGCGGCGCACTTCCAGGCGTTGGAGGGCGTCAAATCCTGCTCCTGACAGGAGCGCCCAGGCCGGGAAGATCCCCATATAGAGACGGCTTTGGATCAGGAGACCGGAGAAACGGCTCGCTATCGCCCAGCCTGCCAGCCCGGTAAGCGTCATCCAGGCTGCGACAGTCAGCGCATTCCTCTGGGATACCGGGCGTGTCCGCCAGCCGATCCAGAACAGAGCGCCCAAGCCAAGCAGGAGGGGGCCGATGGATGCCGAGTAGCCGGATTTGCCTTCCACGCCCCAGATGGTCGCCTGCCAGGGCAACAGGACGACTTCCTTCCAATCTTTATAGATGGGCACATCCTGGTAGAAGTGCAGGCGGGTGCTGTCCATGGCGCCGGAGGGAAAAAGCAGGGGATAGAACGGGTTGCCGGTAGCAAGGGCATTCTTCGCCAGCCAGGGTGTCATTGCCAGGCAGGCGCAGGCGCCAAATACCAACAAGGAGAAAATGCCCTTCCGCAATCCGACCCTGGAGAAGGATGCCGCCAGGACTACCAGGCTGCACAATAACACGATCCCCGCAGTGTACTTGATGGAGAGGCTCATGCCGGCCAGGATGCCACCAAGAGCAGCCAGGCGCAGGTCGGGTTTTTCGAGCCACGCTACGAGCAGGAACGAGGTCGCGGCCCCGAACAGCATCAACGGCCATTCGACATACCCCCAACCGAGCGAGGCGGCCAAGGTCTCGCCTGCAAGCAGGGATGCACAGGCTGCGTAGGCTGCGGCCCGGTTGAATCTGTGTGCTGTGAAATCGAAGATGCCGGCGAGCGCCAATCCACCCATAAGCCAGCCGAGTAGGGGGGCAGCCTCGACTCCGCCGAAAAGGGTCACCAGGGTAAAGAGAGATTCCATTTCCTGTGGCATCCCCCAGAACATATTGTCCGGCAGGTAAATGATCCTGCCTTCGAGGAGGTAACTCCGAGGGATGGCAAGATGATAGGACAGGGCATCGAACTTCAAGGGCGGGGCTACAGCGGTTGAAAGAGCCAGGAGTAAGAGGACCAGTGTGACAAGCGAAATGCATTTCTCGAACCAGCCGGCCCTGGCAAGCCAGCCCTTCACCCGGCCAAGAGATGACCACCAACCACGAATGGATTTTTGCAGGAGGGCCGCGCTCAATA
>VGNO01000323.1 GCA_016865985.1 Chloroflexota bacterium
AACTGGCGATCTCCTGGGGCGTGAAACGCGAGAACATCATGCTGTGCGACAGCAAGGGTGTGGTCTACAAAGGCCGCAGCGAGGGCATGAACAAGTACAAGGAACGCTTCCTGGTCGAGACCGGCGCCCGCACCCTGGCGGACGCGCTGCACGGGGCGGACGTGTTCTACGGCCTCTCGGTGGCGAACGTGATGACCCCGGAGATGGTGAAATCCATGGCCAAGGACCCGATCGTTTTCGCCATGGCCAACCCCGACCCGGAGATCAAACCCGAACTGGCGAAGGCCGCCCGCAAGGATGTCATCATTGCCACCGGCCGCTCCGACTACGCCAACCAGGTCAACAACGTGCTCGGCTTCCCCTTCATTTTCCGCGGCGCGCTGGATGTGAGGGCGCGCGCCATCAACGAGGAAATGAAGTTCGCCGCATCCAAGGCCCTGGCGGCGCTTGCCAAGGAGGACGTGCCCGACTCGGTCATCCGCGCCTACGGCGGCGAGAGCATCAAGTTCGGGCGCGAGTACATCATCCCCAAGCCGCTCGACCCGCGCGTCCTGCTCTGGGAAGCCCCCGCCGTGGCGCAGGCCGCCATGCAGACCGGCGTCTCGCGGTTGGAGATTGACCTCGACGAATACCGCCAGCAACTGGCATACCGCCAGGGCATGGGGGAACGCGTCCGTCACTTCATCCTGAACAAAGCCCGTTCTGCCAAACCGCAGAAGCGGATCGTCTTCGCCGAAGGCGAGGAGACCCGGATCATCCGCGCCGCCCACCAGATCAGCGAAGACGGCATCGCCGACCCGATCCTGATCGGACGACCGGAGGTCATCGGACGCAAGGTCGAAGAACTGGGTGTTTCCTGCTGCACCGCCATCATCGACCCGCAGGACTTCCCCAACCTGGATGCCTACGCCAAAGCCTATTATGAATTGCGCGCCCGCAAGGGCTTGACCCTGGCGCAGGCTTACAAGCGCGTGCGCGACCCGAATGTCCTCGGACCGTTGATGGTGCGGATGGGCGACGCGGATGCCTTCGTATCCGGCCTGACCTACGAGTACCCGGAGGTCATCCGCCCGGCGCTCCAGATCCACCATACCCTTCCGGGAGCGGGACGGGTCACCGGCGTTTACATCATGATCGTCAACAACCGGGTCTACCTGTTCACCGACGCCACTGTCAACATCGACCCGACCGCCGAGGACCTGGCGGAGATCGCCTGCCGGGCGGCCGAATTTGCCCGCACCCTGGAACTGGAACCGCGGGTGGCCTTCCTTTCCTTCTCCAATTTCGGCTCCACGCCCCACCCGTTGCAGGAAAAAGTGCGCAGGGCGGTCGACCTGGTCAAGCAGCGCTGCCCCGATTTCGCCGTGGAGGGCGAGATGCAGGCTGATACCGCGGTCGACCCGGCCATCGTCGAGCAACGCTACCCGTTCAGCGCCGTCAAGGATGCCAATGTACTGGTATTCCCCTCGCTCGAGTCGGCCAACATCGCCTACAAGTTGCTGGCCAACCTGGGCAATGCCAAAGCCATCGGGCCGATATTGCTCGGCATGGGCGCCCCGATCCACGTCCTGCAGACCGGGGCCGAGGTGACCGACATCGTCCAGGTGGCAGCCGTGGCCGTGATGGATGCCCTCGGGCGTAGGAAAAAATAACACCGTAACCGGGAGCGGACTGCCAGGACAGGCAGCCCGCTCCTGCTTTATGCTAAAATATGCCCATGCAGCGCCCACCGATCGAATCCCCCACCCTGCGCCGTCACCGCAAACAGCAGTTCTGGCAGATCCTGTTCCCGCTTGTGCTCTTCACGATCCTCATACTGTCTGGCGGCGGACTTGTGATCGCGGCCGGCAGGGGCGATGCACGGCTCTGGGCGGATATCTCGCTCATCTGGCTGATCCTGCCGCTCCTGTTCCTATCCCTGTTGCTGCTCGCGCTGCTGGGCGGCTTGATCTACCTGCTCGTCTGCCTGAAGAATGCCACGCCGCGCCTGGCCGGCCGGCTCCAGAATTTCTTCGTGCAAGTAACCGCCGGGACGCGCCGGGCAGCCGATGCCGCAGTCAAACCCATCCTGTGGTTGGAACAGGCCGGCGCCGTGCTGGAAACCTTCCTGGCGTCCTTGCGGCGCAAATCATAAAGGAGACCCACTTATGGATGAATACGCCATCGCCGAAGAAAGCCAGGCGGATACCTCCTGGAAACTCAGAACCCTGTTGATCGGCGGCGTCATCGGCGCCCTGACCGGCCTGGGAGCCGCCTACCTGCTCACCCGCCGCGCCGAACAGAAGGGCGAAACACTGACCATGACCAGCGGCCAGGGGCTGAAGATCGGGATGCTGGTGGCAGGCCTGTTACGATCCATCGTGACGCTTGGCGAGGATTGACAGCCTGCACCGTCCCCGGAGCAACCGCCCGGGGATTTCTTTTTCCCTGCAGTCTGTTCGCTGCAACCTTTTTACTGTAAAATATCATCCAGAAACAACCGGCATGTACAGGGCTTTCTTAAAGTCGAAGGTGGTTGAAGAAAATGACCTTCTTCGGTAAATTTGGGGTTGTGCCACCAAATCCAAACCGAGGAAGGTCGCCATGGAGTGTAACA
>VGNO01000324.1 GCA_016865985.1 Chloroflexota bacterium
TACTTTCTGGGTTGCTGCCCACCGATTATCCTCGTTTTCAAGGGCTGAAGAGGAAATGGGCTGAAACTGGCTCTAGTAAGACAAAACCGGCCTGCTGATGTGGCCGGTTTTTCCTTTTTTCCCCAGTGCGATCAGGACCTTGCGCTATTCTGGTCCCTCCATGGGGCATTCCGCCGGCCGGAATTGCATGGATGGAGGGTTTACACAGAAAGGCAGGCAACGGCGATCTGGACCATCCCCCCTGCCGGGCGAAGGAACCCTGCATTTGGGTATAATTCGAGCAGGCAATTGTATGGTTTCCGACAATCCCGTACTACCAATATTCGCCAAAGGGTCGAACCAATGCAAAGACATCAGAGAGCACAAAATACAAAGAGAAACATTACATACCAATTTGCCTTATGGATTGTATCGACCGCTGTATTCGGCCTGTATCTGCTCCTCGCCGCAGAGAACCATTTTCCGCACCTGGAGCCGTTGATAGACGGCACAGCCCCACGACCCTATGTTTATCGAATTTTGGCTCCATTTATCGTTCGAGTCATTTCGAGTGTATTGGGTGTGTCGCCTTTCTTGTGTGCCATTATTGTTATGTATGTGACCATGATCGGCGCTTCATGGCTGCTGCTGGCATTATCGGAGATCTTTTTTCCCAAATACTCAAGAAAGATAGCCCTCCTGGCTCCGATCGGGCTGATCCCCTTATTGATAGAACAACGTCAAATATATGATTTTCCGACCTTGTTCTTGTTCGCCTTGGCGCTCTATTATTTAGCCAGGAATGATTTTCGCAAATACATCATAGCATTTGCTTTGGCAACGCTATCGAAAGAAACTTCCTTATTTCTGTTAATATTTTTCGTCATTCAGTTCAGGGGTCTCGATAAAAAAAAGTTCCTGCTTCTGGTTGTTGTTCAAGCGGCCCTCTATGCCCTTATCCGATTTGCGCTAATAATGACCTTTCGGAATAATCCTGGCGGCCTGCTCGAATTTCACTTATCCGAACACCTGAATGCCTATCTTCAGCATCCATCGATTTCTATGGTCCTTTTTGCAGTTATGGTGGGCCTGGTTGGGGTTGGCGTGTACCAGGCGGTAAACCAACCTGGTTTTGTGCAGAATTCCCTGGTGGCAATTGGCGTTCCTACTCTGTTGATGTATTTTCTATTCGGAGTTCCATTCGAGGTGCGTATCTTTATGGAATCCTATCCGTCGATCTTCTTATCTGTGTCGCTGGCAGGGATTACATTCTTCGGGCGTTTTGCGAAAGGAGGATCATCCTGATATCTCGGTCTGACAACAGCCACCTGGCCGAGGGTGGCGCCTGTGAGCTATCCTACTGTGCCATACACGAAAGAAGGATAGTAAGAGAGAGGTGTCTCCCATGCCGGAAAAACGCCATGCAGCGGTCCGCAGGTTCAACCGGGCGGTCTTCAACCCGGTCATCAAACTGTTCGCCGGCCGGTTCCTCTATTCCCTGGTCTATCATGCCGGCCGGCGTTCGGGCAGGGAATACGCCACCCCGGTTGTCGCCGCCATCCGGGACGGGTCCATTTTCGTCCCCCTGCCTTACGGGGCCGACACCGACTGGTTCCTCAACGTGCGCGCCAGGGGGGAGTGCATCGTCAAGATGAAAGGGAAGCGTTATTCCACAACCGACCCGGAAATCGTCGGTTCTTCCACCGCCCTGCCGGTATTTCCGGCATCGCTGCGAAGGGCGCTGGCGCGAGCCGGCGTCTACCAGTACCTCCGGCTGCGGATCGGGTAGGAGTCGTGTCCAGGTGGTGCGCGATCTTCGCCATTCCCTATCCCGCAGGGTCGTGAAGAATCGACAACAAGGTGAATGAAGCCGGACCCGGACCACCCAGTCTCGAATCCAATTTCATGGACAAACTGCACATCATCCTCCCGCTCAAACGCTTCCTGCTCATCGAAACATGCCCCCCGGATTGGGCGCGCCTGGACCTGTACCTGTGCCGCGACGATTCCGTGGCGTTCTACGCCGGTCAATCGCAGCAGGCTTTCGCCCGGGTCTGGGAACACCTGCTGGGCGGCTTCCACGGCCACTCCATCATCGGGCGCTTTATCTGGTGCAACTGGCCGAAGTCCATGAATTTCACCGTCGAACTGCTTGGCTCGAAATCCGAACAATTCGCCGGCGTTGGTCACGACCTGGACGGAGCCGAGCGCCAGTTGATCGAGCGCTGGTCGCCCTGCTTCAATGTGTCCCTGAACAGCCAGCCAACGCCTGTGCCCGATTGTTACCTGCCGCCCAACGCCCCGTTCCGGCGCCGGCGCAGCCTGAACATGCTCATCCGCGAAGCCGGGCGCGCCGTCCAGGTCGAGGATACCGCCCGCTGGCTGGAGGAGGTCCTGCAAGGATCCGCCTAGCCCGGGATGCCGGACCTGCGATGTTATCGGGACGCGTTCCATGCTATCCTACTGGAAGATATGGAGGTAAAAATGAAACGGACACCCTTCTCATTCCCCGCTCTAATTCTCCTGGCGGCGCTCGTTGCCTGCAACCTCCCATCCGGCGCGCCGCAGGACAGCGGCGAAGCCGGG
>VGNO01000325.1 GCA_016865985.1 Chloroflexota bacterium
CAATCCATGAACGGGCCGGAAACATCCCCCCTGGCGAACATGAACTTCATGAAATTGGAGAAACCCGCATGAAACTGCACGAGTATCAATCGAAACAGATCTTTTCCAGGTACGGCATCCCTGTCCCGGCGGGGAAGGTCGCCGCGTCCGCTGACGAGGCGCGACAAGCAGCAGACGAGATCGGTTGCCCGGTCGTCATCAAATCCCAGGTGTTGGTCGGGGGCAGGGGGAAAGCCGGGGGCATCAAACTGGCCAGGAGCGTCCGCGAAGCGGAAGAATTGGCATCCCAGATCCTGAGTATGGATATCAAGGGCCTGCCTGTGCGCAAGGTCCTGGTAGACCCGGCGGCCAATATCGAACAGGAGATCTACCTCGGGATCACCAACGACCGCGCTGCCCGGCGGCCGGTTTTCATGGCATCGGCCGCAGGTGGCGTGGATATCGAAGAAGTCGCGCGGACAACCCCCGAAAAGATCATCAAGGTCCATATCGATCCACTGCTTGGCCTGCGCGACTACCAGGCGCGGGATATTGCGATCGGCATAGACCTTCCGAAGGAATACTGGAAACAGTTCGGGGAGATCTGTCGCGGGTTATGGCGGGCTTACATGGAATGCGACGCAACGCTGGCCGAGATCAACCCCCTCGTCATCCTGAAAGAGCAGTCCCTGATGGCGCTGGATGGCAAGATGGCGCTGGACGATAACGCCCTCTTCCGCCATCCGGAACTGGCAGAGATGCGCGACCTCGACGAGGAAGCGCCAGCCGAAACCGAAGCACGCAAGTACGGATTGTCCTTCATCAAGTTGGATGGGCAGATCGGTTGCATGGTGAATGGGGCGGGATTGGCGATGACCACCATGGATATCGTCAAACTATTCGGCGGGGAGCCGGCAAACTTCCTCGACATCGGCGGTGGAGCAGGCGCCGACAAGGTCGCAGCCGCCATGCGCATCATCCTTTCGGATAAGAACGTGAAAGCGATCCTCTTCAATGTCTTCGGCGGTATCACCCGCTGTGACGAAGTGGCGAGAGGCATCCTGGCTGCATTGGCAGAAGTAAAACCGGCCATACCGATGATTGTCCGCCTGGTCGGTACGAATGCGGAAGAAGGCCGCAAGTTACTGGCCGATGCAAACATGATCACCGCCGATACCCTTGCCGACGCCGCCCGGAAATCTGTTGCCGCAGCCGGGGCCTAGGAGATAGAAAATGAGCATTCTCGTCGATAAAAATACACGCCTGCTGGTGCAGGGAATTACTGGAAACGAAGGGCTATTTCACTCGCAACAAATGCTGGCTTACGGCACGAAAGTAGTCGCCGGCGTCACCCCCGGCAAGGGGGGCGACTGGGTCCTGGATGGCAAGGCGCCGGTCTTCGACTCCTGCAATTCGGCGGTCGAGGCGACCGGCGTCAACGCTTCGATCATCTTCGTTTCCGCCCGTTTTGCCCCGGATGCCATCTTCGAAGCCGCCGACGCCGGAATCCCTTTCATTGTCTGCATCACGGAAGGGATCCCGGTGCAGGATATGATGCGGGTACGCGAGTACCTGGACCAGAAGCAGGTGCGCCTGCTGGGACCGAACTGCCCCGGCCTGTTGACACCGGGCGAAGCCAAGGTCGGCATCATCCCCGGCGACATCGCCATCCCTGGGAATGTGGGTTGTGTCTCGCGTTCCGGCACCTTGACCTACGAGGTGCTCTATGCCCTCAAACAGGTCAAAATGGGCGCAACCACCTGCGTCGGCATCGGCGGGGACCCGGTCAACGGCACTAATTTCATCGACTGCTTGCAAATGTTCGAAGACGACCCCCACACCGAAAAAGTGGTCATGATCGGAGAGATCGGCGGGTCGGATGAAGAGAAGGCGGCTCAGTTCATCGCATCCAAGATGACCAAACCGGTGGTCTCGTTCATCGCCGGCCAGACTGCCCCTCCCGGCAAGCGGATGGGACACGCCGGCGCCATCATCGAAGGCGGATCTGGATCGGCTGCCGACAAAGTGAAGGCGCTCGAAGCAGCCGGGGTGAAAGTCGCCCGCCATCCCGAGGAGATCCCCTCCCTGCTTAAATAAGTATGAAACATCACAGGAATTTCAAACGCGGAGAACAATCAAATCATATCGAGGATAATAGCCAATAGCATGGGCTGAACCAGGTATAAGACATATTAGCGATATCCCCAAGAGAGGAGCACATCTAACTTGAATAAAAGAACCACGATCCAGTCTTTTTGAGGTATCGGTGAATATACGACAACAGGAAGGATTTTATGGTACAGAAATTGAGAGGCTAGATGGATATTCAATGAAAGCGATTGTGGTATTTTTCTGGAAGTTTGTAATATAGGAGGACATGTTAAAGAGATGTGCGCAGTATATATCTTTCGCGCGTGTAGAAATTAATCCCGCTGGGGTCAACCAATCCGCGTTTTTCAAATGAAGTAATCAATAATGAAATAGACAAGGTATTTACACAAATCTAACCTAAGCCTGCTGTAATTGTTACTCACAGCAAGACGAGGCGTTGGTAGATGTTCTGAAAAAAGTGATAGAATTGTGG
>VGNO01000326.1 GCA_016865985.1 Chloroflexota bacterium
GCCAGGCAAACGTCTGTGGGCAGGAAAATACAATGGCGTGGGCGGCCACCTGGAGCGGGGGGAGGATGTACTGTCCGCTGCCCGGCGCGAACTTCTGGAGGAGACCGGCCTGGTGGCCGATCTCCGCTTGAGTGGGATTGTCATCGTGGATGCTGGCCAGGAGATTGGGATTGGGATGTATATCCTCTCCGGCCCACCCCTGGCAGGGGAATTGCGTGCATCCTCTGAGGGAACGCCGGAGTGGGTAGAGTTTTCCCGCCTGGGTGAATACCCGCTGGTGGAGGATGTCGCGCTATTCCTGTACCGCATCCGGTTGGCGCTTCCAGGCTCACCCCCATTTTCAGCCCGCTCCTACTACGACGAACACGATCGCCTCCGGGTGATTTTTGCAGAGACGGGTGGGTAGCCACCACCCAGGCCATGGCAGACAACCGGACTGGCCGCGGTAGTACGGGCCGGTTTTCCGCGTGGATGCTTTTATCTGGTACCGAGATGGAATTGTCCCGGATCATCCGGGTAATAGTGGTATAGGCGCCGGTCTGCGTAGGCTGCTTCCAGGGCAGCCAGGTTGGATTTGGAATAGATGGTGAAAATAAATGGAGTGGTCAGCCAGGGATCTTCGAGTTCGAGTAAGGCTCCGTAATCCGTCCAACTCTCCTGGTGATGGACGACCACCAGGGCTGGGGTCAGCGCCAACGCCTCCTGGTTCGAGAAAGGCTCCAGGTCCGCGGCGCTGACGCCATACATGTCCTTGGCTGCGAGCAGCCTCGCTGGCAGGAAAAGCGTCAGGTTGTATCCAACCAGCAATGCAAGCAGGCAACCGGTCGTTACCCTGCGCATCCGGGCGAACCTCCCGGCTGGATTGCTTCCAGCCAACCAGGCGACCCCGGCCGATGTAAGAAGAGTCAGGCTGGCAAACCCTTCGTAAAGGTAACGCGGTCCTGGGAATGCCGATCCCATCCAGTACGTGAGGTAGGCCTCGGCCAGGGAGGGAAAGACGAGTATCGGCAGCCAGGTTTTCCGGTTACGGAGTTGGGAAAGGATGCCCGCTGGAAGAAATAGCCCGGAGATCCCTCCCCAGCCGAAGAACTCCTTCCAGCCGAGCGCCAGGCCATCCTTGAGATTCCGGAATCCCCAATAGAGGGAATGGCCGCCCGGGTTGCGTCCAATTCCGGGGCCAAAACCCATCCGGTCGTACTCCCACCAAAGCCTGTAGGGGTTCAAGGTCGCATCCCCGGTTACGAGGTATTGCCAGGCGAAGAGCAGGCCGCTGATGCGGTGGGGATGGTCAACCATTTGAGGGCAGGTTTCGTTGCAGGTTCCCCAATATCGAAAGTATCCAGCCAGGCGAGAGAGAATCCCAGGCTGAGGACGAATGTCCAGGCGTGTGAAAAGAGCGTCCCCGAGTTCATCAGGAAGAATGGGGATGTCAATGTCAGGCAGGCGGCCAGCAACCCAACCCTGTCTGATACAGTCTTCTGTCCCAAGCGGTAGGTCAGCCAGACAGCCAGGGCCCCAAGGAGTGGGTTGATCCATGACCGGAGGCCGAGACGGATGGCAATGGCAAGCAGGGCTGGCCATCCCGGGGGATATTTCCCAAACCGCTGTCCATCCTGGTCGATCACAAACGGGACGAGAAATGCCCCGGCTTCCTTCGGGCTTGGAATGGCGATTTCCCCCGCTGCCATGACCCTCGCCTGCCAGACGAGAGCCATCTCATCCTCCACGTGGGGGATGGCTTCGAATATCTCGAAGGTCACCAGGCTGAGGCGAGGAACGCGAGCGGGCTGACAAACAGGGCGATTCGGTCGAAGCGGGACACGGTTCCTCTTCCGGTCAGTCTCTGAAGGGATCAGTGCTGCCCGACCTGGGTCCCGCTCAAGTCATATGGCAAAGCGCCTGTTATCCGTACCGGGACGATATCGCCGATCCTGGCCGGGCCATCGAACAACACGAGGCCATCGATCTCGGGTGCGTCCCGGTAGGAGCGTCCTACGGCCGTATCCCGATCCCTTCCTTCCACGAGTACATGCAGTGTCCTGCCAACCTGGGATTGGTTGATCTGGTGAGATATTCCTCGTTGCAGACTCATGAGTTCCTGGCTGCGGTCTGCTTTTATCCGGACCGGAACGGGGTCCCCCAATGGCTCGCTGGCGGCGCCGGGTTCGAAGGAAAATTCGAAGACTCCCACCCGGTCGAACCGGACTCTCGTAGTGAAATCCAGCAGTGTCTGGAATTCCAAATCTGTTTCGCCGGGATACCCGACGATGAATGTCGTGCGGATAGCCACATTTGGAAGTGAATGTCGCAGTTTTTCCAAAGTCCGGTGGACCCAGTCCATATTCGCCGGTCTTTTCATTCTTCTAAGGATGTCGGGGTGGGCGTGCTGTAATGGAATATCGAGATAGGGGAGCACCTGCGGATTGGCAGCCATGAAATCGATCAACCGGTCCGTGACATATCCCGGGTAGGCGTAAAGGATCCGGAACCAGTCCATATCCGGCACGGCATCGACCAGACCGTCCAACAGGGTCACCAGGCCGTCTTTCA
>VGNO01000327.1 GCA_016865985.1 Chloroflexota bacterium
GTTGCGCCTGCCTGGCTGAAACGAACTCCCGCAGCCTTCTCGCTGCGGGAGGCGCCTGGTCAGTCCAGTTCTCCGGTCGTTTTTTCCACTTCTTCGAGGATCTCCCCCGACCGAACCAGCGCTTTCATCGCATTATGGTCGTTGAACAACGGGCGGTCCACATCGAGATGCGCCACATGCCTGCGGATGACCTCGCGCGCCTTCCGGCTGCCCTTGCCAGGGGTAAATTCGCGGAAATCGAGCGCCTGGGCGGCCGCCATGAACTCGATGCCGAGTACGCCGTAAGCGCTATCCAGGATCTGCCCGTTCTTGAGCGCCGTATTCATGCCCATCGAGACGAAGTCCTCCTGGTCGGCGGCAGCGGGGATGGACTGGATGGAAGCCGGGGCCGAAAGGATGCGCTGCTCGACGATCAGGTTGTCGGCGGTGTACTGGCTGAGCATCAGGCCGGAGTAGAAGCCTGGTTCATGCGCCAGGAAGTCGGGCAGGCCGACGCTCAAAGCCGGGTTCGTCAGCCGGTTCAGGCGGCGTTCCGACAGGACGCACACCATCGTAATAGCCGCCCCGGCCATGTCCATCGGAAGGGCCACCGGCGACCCCTGGAAGTTGGCTCCGGTCAGGGTCAGATTCTGCTCGGGGACGAAGATCGGGTTATCCCCCACCCCGTTCAGTTCGATTTCCACCTGGGCGCGGGCGTAGGCGACCGCATCCCGCGCCGCGCCGATGACCTGGGGCGTGGAACGCATCGAATAGGCATCCTGCACCTTGGTCTTCATCCTGCCGGAGGTCAAGTTGGAGCCCTCGATCACCTTGCGGATGTTGGCCGCGCTGGCAATTGCGCCTTTGAAACCGCGCAATTCGTGCAGTTTGGCGTTGTAGGGCTTCATGTTACCGAGCAGGGCCTCGATGGACATCGCCGCCGCGATCTCGGCCTGCTTCAGGAATCGTTCCATGTCGAAGATATGCAGTGCGGACATGGCCGTCAGCAGGTTGGAACCGTTGATGGCCGCCAGCCCGTCGCGCGCCTGCAAGCCGGGGACCTCGATCCCGGCGCGGCGCATCGCCTCCCAACCCGGGAGCCGTTCACCGTCCAGGAAGGCCTCCCCTTCCCCCATCAACAGGAGCATGGCTTGCGCCATCGGCGCCAGGTCGCCGCAGGCGCCGACCGAGCCTTTGTTGCAGACAACAGGCGTGAGTCCTTTGTTGAGCATGTCGACCAGCGTCAGCGTGATCTCGGGGCGGCAGCCGGAATTGCCATGGGCGTGGACATTGATCCGGCCAGCCAGCGCCCCGCGCACTTGTTCGACCGGCGCCGGGTCCCCGATGCCGGCGGCGTGGTTGTAAATGAGATACTTCTGGAAATCCTTTACCTGTTCGTCGTTCAGGATCTTTTCCGAAAATTCACCGATGCCGGTATTCGTGCCGTACATGATCTCCCGTTTGGCTAGTTTCTCCTCCAGCATGGCGCGGCAGGCTTGGATGCGCTCCAACGCGGCGGGAGCCAATTCCACTTTTTCTCCGAAACGGGCAATGGCAACCAGTTTTTCGATCGTAAGGGATGAACCGTCGAGGATGATGGTCATGGAATACTCCTTGGTGAACTCGGATGCCGCAATTCTACCCTCTTTAGGCCGGGATGTTATCTGGAGGATGTCATCTTCTCTCTGGATGGGGGTCATGCATGCAAGGTATCTGTTACAATCCGTGATCGGACAACATGGTGTTCGAAGGAGCCATTTATGAAAGGGAACAAGGGATCCAGCCAATCCATCCGGCGCGGCTGCTCCGGGAGGCTCGGTGAAATCGTTACTCGTTACCGCAATTTCATGAGGCGGCTGTGCGAGGCGTTCAATGCAACACCCTACGAATACGTATCACCCGGAAGACTCTTCGGCATCCCGCTGTTCCATGTAAATCTTGGCTTCGACAACCCCGGGGGCCGGATGCGCCGCGCCTGCGGCATCATCTCCATCGGTAACCAGGCCGCAGGCGTGCTGGCATTCGGATTATTCACCGCCTGGGGCCTTTTCGCCATTGCACCGCTTGCAACGGGCGGGGTGGCGCTCTGCGTGTTCGGCGCTGGTCTGGTGACGGTCAGTGTGGTCGGGATCGGAGTCGTATCCGTGTCCATCTTCGCCATCGGCTATGTAGCGGTCGGGATCCTGTCGCTGGGGGTCAAATCTGTCGGCATTGTGGCCTTCGGCGAAAGCGCGGTCGGCATCCTCGCCATCGGGCGGGAGGTCCACGCCGTCTTTCATCCCTGACATCGGGTAGAATCGCCTGCATGAGCGAAAAAGAATTCCTCCCAAAAATTGCCATGTCGATCCATGCCCACCCGGACGACCAGGAGTTCACCGTCGCCGGGACACTGGCTCGCTGGGTGCAGGCTGGCTGCCGGGTGATCTCGGTGGTTGTTACAAGCGGTGACGCAGGGAACAATGACCCGGCCAGGGGTGCGTCCTACAAGCCAACGCTGGCGGAACTACGCGAGGCTGAACAATCCGCCGCCAATGGATTGCTGGGCATCCATAAAACCGT
>VGNO01000328.1 GCA_016865985.1 Chloroflexota bacterium
CATCCATCCGCACTGCGATGTGTTGGGTGTCACCCTGTCGGATAACCAGAAGAATCCGACCCTGCGCAACGTGGTCGATGAATTACGAGCCAGCATGGCAGTGCTCGGACTGCCGCAGGAAAGGATCGTCATTGGTAAATTCGCAACCCGCGAATTCCCATCCGCCCGCCAGGAAATCCTGGAATACCTGCTCCAACTGCGGCGGGAGTTCAAACCGGAAATCGTTTTCGTCCATAGCAAGGCAGACATCCACCAGGACCATAATGTGGCCACCGAGGAGTCCCTGCGGGCTTACCGGGGGACGACTGTCCTGGGCTTCGACGTAGTGCGCTCTTCGTACGGATTCTTTCCGCATTTCCTGGCTGAAGTGACCGAACAGGATGTCGAGAAGAAGATCGAAGCCCTTTCCAAGTATAAAACCTACTCGGATAAGTATTATTTCGACCCTGACCTGCTCCGGGCGACCATGATCCGCCACGGGGCGCTGGCGGAACGTCCCTTCGCCGAGGGTTTCGATATCTTGCGGATCGTAGGGAAATTCGAAACCTGCCGTAATAGTTAATTGCAATCACCCAACCATGAGTGGAAGGGATTCATCGCTGATCCCAACCAGAATTGCATCCAGGCCGGCATGGCCTGGTTTTGCTTGTATGACAATCATCGACCAAAACATGATGGAACTCACTTCCGGTTATTTGTGATATTTAGTACAAATTGGCATCCGGGAAACACACGATGACCCCGGAAAGGAGAAAACTCATGGCCCCAGAAACCGATGTGATAGAAGCCTTGAAAACAATCCCCTGGTTCGAGCGGCTCGAAGCCTCCCACTTCGACAAACTGGCCGCCATCGCCACCCTGCGGCGGATCGAAGCCGGGGAACAGCTCTTCCGTGAGGGAGAGAAGGAAGACAACCTGTACATCGTTCTCGAAGGACGGATCGCGCTCGATATCTTCGTCCCCCCCCGGGGACGGGTGCGGATCGATACGGTCGAACCGATGGAACTGGCCGGCTGGTCGAGTGTCACGCCAAATGTGCGCCAGCGCACTGCCAGCGCTTTCGTTGTCCAGGACGGTATGGTAGTGGTCTTCAACTCGGAGAAACTGCGCCAGTTGTGCGACCAGGACCACGACCTCGGTTACGTGGTCATGCGCCGCCTGGCGAATGTCATCGCCGGTCGCCTGTTGACCACCCGCCTGCAACTGGTGGATATGTTCGCCGACCCTGGGGAACAAAGCAATGTTTGATACCAGCCTGGCTCCCGGGAGCAGCATCTCACTCCCCAAGTCTGAATTTGATGTCCTGTTATCCACCTTGCGTGAACAAGGCTACCAGAATATTGGACCACGCCTCAAGGACGATGGCATCGTCTACGAACCGATCTCGACCCTGGCGGACCTGCCGCGCGGGGTCCGCAGCGAGCAGGGTCCCGCCCGCTTCCGCCTTGTGCCGGGCAACAGCCGGGATTATTTCGACGCCATCCCCGGCGCGCAATCCTGGAAGCAATACTTATTCCCTCCGCGCATCCGGCTTTTCACGGCCAGGAAGGAAGGGCGCTGGCAGGTCATTCCGCCGGATGAGCCCGCGCTGCGCCTGGCATTGATCGGCGTCCGCGCCTGCGAACTGGCAGCCATCGAGATCCAGGACCGGGTATTCCTGCGCAGCGATTACCAGGACCCGGTCTACCGCCAGCGGCGGGAAGGCCTTTTCATCGTGGCAGTCAACTGCCTGTACCCGGCGTCCACCTGTTTCTGCGCCTCGCTCGGCAACGGGCCGCAGGTCCGGAAGGGATTCGACCTGTGCCTGACGGAACTGGACGACCTCTTCCTGGTGGAGGTCGGCTCGGAACTGGGGCGCTCCGCCCTGGCGCGATGCGCCTCGCAACCCGCCTCGGCCTTCGTCCAACAGGCGGCGCGCGACGGGCTGCACCGCGCCGCCAGCGAGATGGGACGCGCCCTGCAGACCGGCGACCTGCCCGGCTTGTTGACCGGGAACCTGGAGGCAAAACATTGGGAGGCCGTCGCCAAACGCTGCCTCTCGTGCGCCAACTGCACCCAGGTCTGCCCGACCTGCTTCTGCTGGGATGCAACCGACCGGACGAACCTGGCCGCCACCGAGACCGTCCGGGAACGCGCCTGGGATTCGTGTTTCAACCCATATTATTCCTACCAGGCCGGCGGCGGCAATACCCGGCCGTCCATCAGGTCGCGTTACCGCCAGTGGCTGTCGCATAAACTCGGAACCTGGAAGGAGCAGTTCGGCGCCTTCGGCTGCGTCGGCTGCGGCCGCTGTATCACCTGGTGCCCGGCTGGCATCGACCTGACCGAAGAGATTGCCGCCCTGCGGAAGGAAGTGGAATCATGAGCGCCATTGCTGCACCCACCACCCACCCCGCCGCCGTGCATGACAGGCAGCCGATGCTCCCCCACTGGGCTGAGATCGTCCGCGTCACCCCGGAGGCGGAGGGGATCGCCACCTACTGGCTGCGTTTCGAAGACCCCACCGTCCAGGCCGCCTATCGCTTCCAGCCGGGTC
>VGNO01000329.1 GCA_016865985.1 Chloroflexota bacterium
CACCATCCGCAGGATATGCGGCCCCGGCCTTTCCCAGAATTGCCTGGTTGTCCCCAGTTCTGGCGGCCGGTGGGGACACCCCTGGCTCCTTGGTCGGGCTTACTGGCATGAGGTCCTTGCCCTCCACTCACCGCAAACACTGCGGGATTTCCTGCACCGCCAGCGAAAGGCAGTCACAACCCTGGTATTCGACGACGAGAACATCCTGGCAGACCTTGACACTATGGAAGACTACCTCCGCTTCCGCCCCGGGTAACCTCTTGCCAGTTGAACCATCTTGTGCTATTTTTATCGCGACCTTATGAGACCCAGCCGCAAGAATGACACGCACGGCAGGTATGGAACCACGACCGGGATGGTGCGTACATTCATCGCCATCGATATCCCGGCCGACCTGCAGGATGCCATTGCCAGGCAGACGACCAACCTGCAAAACTCCCTGCCGAGGACGCTCGTCCGTTGGGTTGCCGCCCGGAACCTGCACCTGACGCTGAAGTTCCTGGGAGATGTCCACCCCGCTGACATTTCGCGCCTCTGCCTTGGCCTTGCCGAGGAAGCAGGCAGGCGCCAACCGTTCATGATCTCGGTTGGCGGGGTCGGCGTCTTTCCCGACCTGCGCCGGCCGCGTATTGTCTGGGTTGGACTCCACCCCCCAACCATGCTGGCTGCTCTCCAAAGCGGTATCGAAACGATGGCCACCCGGCTTGGCTTCGGGCCGGATAGACGGGATTTTTCCCCCCACCTGACCATCGGTCGGGTCCAGCCACCTCCCGGCATGGAGGAATTGGCGCGCATCCGCGCGGCGGTCGAAGGTTGCACGTTCGGCGAACTGGAAACCTTGCAGGTGACGGATGTTTGTTTGTTCAGCAGCGACCTGCAACCTGGAGGTCCGGTCTATAAACGGCTGTATACGGCTCCATTGAATTCACATCGAACGAGGTGAACCCTGGATACTTTGGAAATGGCACATTCGATCGTCAATGCACTCGAAGAAAAAAAGGGGGAGGATATCCTGCTGCTCGATATTCAGGAATACGCCTCCTTTACAAGTTATTTTGTGCTCTGTACCGGCACCAGCGACAGGATGCTCGACGCCCTGGCGGACGGCGTTACCGATGCCGTCCGAACGCAGCACCAAGTCAAGCCGCGCCGTGAGGGCAAACCCGACGGCGGCTGGCTGGCGCTCGATTATGGTTCAATCGTGGTGCACATCCTTTCCCCCGACCGACGCAAGTATTACCGGCTGGAGGAACTATGGAACAAGGGGAAAATCCTGGTACGACTCCAGTAAAGAGCGCGATTCCTGCCCGTTGAATGGGCAGGTGTAATCAGTTTGGGATGACATCCCCTCACATCGCCGAGGGAGGGGTTCATTTCTCGAAGACCCAACAGTCGACGGCCCTCCGCCACTCGATAAGTTCCCCCAGTGTAAACCACAATGCCACTTCCTTCACCCCGTTCTCGACCGTATCGGAGGCGTGGGTCAGGTTCCGGCCAATCTCCAAGGCAAAATCGTGCCGGATTGATCCTGGCGCTGCTTCGGTGGGACGGGTGGAGCCCATTGTCTGGCGGATGGCATCCACAGCCTGCGGACCCTCCCATGCCATCGCCATCACTGGAGCGGAGGTGATATATTCGATCAGACCATCATAGAACGGCTTGCCTTTGTGGATGGCATAATGGGTTTCGGCCAGGCGGCGGCTAACTTGCATGAACTTGGCGCCAACCAGGCGCAGTCCCCTCCGTTCCAAACGGTTGATGACCTCCCCGACCAGGCCGCGCTGGACGCCATCCGGTTTCACGAGTACGAGTGATCGTTCCATAAACTGTATCTCCATTCCATAAAAATATCCCCGGGACACATCTGGTCCCGAGGATGGATTTTACCATCCTGCGCCTGCTAACGCAGAAGTTCCTCCGCCTTGGTATAGGCATCCAACGCCTCCTGGAGACGGTTGGCGCGCATATAGGCGTCGCCCAGGGTCTGCCAGACTATCATGTCGACCGGGAAGCGATAGATTGCCTCGCGCAGGTCGTGGATGACTTCTTCGAGCAGGCGCCCTTTCTTTATCAAACGGGTGTAGGCTTCTATTGCTTCATTCAACCGGCTGTGTTCGAGCGCCTCCTGGGCCTCGAGCAGGATGTCGGATTCCTTGTCCTGGTTCGGAACGCGCGCCAGCACACCGGTAGGTTTGGGACGCGCTGGCGGGATTTCCTGGGGAGGCGCAGGTTCGTTCCCGATCAGGGATGGAGTTCCCGCCGTTTCCAACGACTCCTCAACCGGCAGCCATTCCGCCGGCCTGGTCGGGACGGTGTTGTCAGTGTTCGGGCTGCCCTCATCGGCCAACCAATCCGGCAGGTCGGAATCAGCCTGCAGCCCTTCTTTCCCATCTGCGGTACTCAACCACCCCGGCGCATCCGGCGTGGATGCTGCAACAGGCGCTGTGGAGGCGGGTATGGTATCCCCGGTTGCAGGTTCTGGGCCCTTCAACCAGTCCGGCAGGTCATCACCGCCATCCC
>VGNO01000330.1 GCA_016865985.1 Chloroflexota bacterium
ACTTGCCACCCAGACCGAGTTCCGCCTGACCGACTATGCAGGCCCGGACTCCTCCCCAACCTGGGACTGCGGCGGAACCAACATCGCCTTCACCTCCACCCGCGATGGCAACCCCAACGTCTTCCAGGTCTTCTGGAAAGGCGGCCCGCAGAGCAACCTGACCATCCATCCCGCCACAGACAAGTGGTCCGAGTGGTCACCTGCCAAGGAGACCGGCAGCCGCGGTCGCTAACATCTCATTCCTCTCACACCTGGTGGCGGACCCCTCGTCCGCCACTTACTATTTTCGATATTTATAGTATCATGTTGGCATGACAATCGCCGCGCTGGTTATCGCCACCGCCATCCCATTGGTCACGCTGTTCATTATTTATAAACTTGACTTGTACAAAACAGGCGCTTTCCGTTTTGTCCTGTTGAGTTTTTTTACAGGAAGCGTGGCGTATTTCCTTGCCGCCCAGATCAATCCGCTTTCGTTGAAATGGCTCGACTATACTAGCATGGTGCGCTATCTTGCGCCTGTTGTCGAAGAAATCCTCAAATCACTCATCCTCCTCTACCTGGTGCGTCGCTCTGATTTCACCTGCTTCATTGACGGCGCCATCTATGGTTTCGCAGCCGGAATCGGGTTCGCCATTTTCGAGAATATCGAATATATCTTCGGCAGTCCCGGGGCCGCACTGCCGACCGCAGCCAGTAGGGTGGTTTCGACGAATTTGATGCATGCCGCAGCAACGGCTTCCATTGGTATCGTCCTGGGTCAAACTCGCTTCAGGCGGTTCACAGGTCGCGCGATCCTCTCCGTGACCGGTGTGTTGATCTCCATCATTTTGCACATGGGCTTCAACAACATGGTCACGCGCACGACCAGCGGCTGGTTGTTGCTGTATGCAGTCGTTGTTGGCGGAGGCGCCGCGGGGTTTGTAGCCTTCGCCATCAAACGCGGCTTGAAACAAGAGAAACTATGGATCGAAAAACACCTGGACGCAGCAGAACGAGTCGACTATACCGAGGTCGCAGCGGTCACGGGGATGGAAATACTGGACAAGAAACTGGCCCCGCTGGTGGAAGTCTTCGGCGCAGATAAAGCAGCAAAGATCGAAAAACTCCTGCTCATCCAGGCCAGGCTCGGGATCATCAAGAACAACCTGGAGCAAACATCGGTCGAGGAAATGCGTGTTGAATTGCACAACCAAATTACGGATCTCAGAAAACAAATGGAACATCTGAGGACGAAGGAAATCGGCAATTACGCCATGCTTTATTTACGGCAGACCTACCTCCAGCCTGACATCAAGATCTATGCCAATCTCCAGCAAGCGCTGGATGAGCGCAGAACAGCATCTCCCGACGGTGTGAATATATTCAATGCACTATCGCAAAAACTCACTCCCGCACCGGAAACACCAAAGGACCATACTTCATAGACTTTCTTCGGAGGAAGCCTCATGGGAAAAATAGTCTCCATCCATTCGTTCCGCGGCGGGACCGGGAAGTCCAATACCACCGCAAACCTGGCCGCCCAGGCCGCCCTGCAAGGCCGCCGGGTCGGTGTGGTGGACACAGACATCCAATCGCCTGGCATCCATGTGCTGTTTGGACTCGATGAGAACAGCATGGGACACACCCTGAACGAATATCTTCACGGTCAATGTACGATCCAGGATGTCGCCCACCCTGTCGGCGGCGATACCCTCAGCGGGCAGGGCTGCAAACAGCTCATCGGGAAGACGATCTGGCTCATCCCCTCCAGCATCAAGATCGCCGAGATCAGCCGGGTGGTCAAGGAAGGGTACGATGTCAACCTGCTCAACAAAGGACTAAACAGCCTGCTCAAAGAACTCAAACTGGACTACCTGTTCATCGACACGCACCCCGGCCTGAACGAAGAGACCCTGCTATCCATCGCCATTTCGGATACGCTCATCATTATCCTACGCCCCGACCAGCAGGATCTCCAGGGCACAGCCGTAACCGTGGATATAGCCCGCAGCCTGGATGTCCCCAACCTGTTTCTTATGGTCAACAAGGCCCTGGTGCGTTACGACTTCGCCCAGATGCGGGAAGCCATCCAGAATACCTATAACGCCCCGGTAGCGGGAATTCTGCCGCTCAACGAAGACATTGTGGATATGGGTTCGGCTGACCTCTTTTCCCTGCGCTACCCCGACCATCCCTGGTCGCAGGCGTTACGCAGGGTCGCTGCTGCCATATTCGCCGCCTGAGGAGGCCGACATGCAATGCTGGGTCTGTGACCATCCGGCGCAAGCCATCTGCCATTTCTGCGGACGAGCCGTCTGTAAGGACCACGCCGCCAAGATGCCGACATTCTTATGCATGTATCTGGGTAATAACAACACGCCCAAGGGCTTGGTCGTAGCGGATGTCATCTGGTGCGGTATTTGCCAGCCACAGCCGGAACCAATCGGCATGCCGGAAATGTTCTGAAAGCGAGGGCAAATGAGCGGAAGTATCTTTGGCCGCTTGCAGCAACAACTCGATATACAG
>VGNO01000331.1 GCA_016865985.1 Chloroflexota bacterium
TGCGCGCATTGGGCCGGTTCAATTCGGTGGAAAGGTTGAAATCACTTCGAAAGCCCGTCCTGGTGATTTCCGGGGAGAATGATACGACTGTACCTCTTCAGGAACAACAAGTCCTGGTGGATGCCATCCCTGGCGCCAGGCATGTGATTATTCCCAGGGCCGGTCATGCCGTCAGCGTCGAAGGCGTGGAACTGTTCAACAAGACTCTACTCACCTTCCTGTCCGAAATTGGCTAGTCTATCATACCGGAATTGAAGATCGGCCGGTTCCGGGGACCCGGACCGCAGTTCATACATGAATCAGATAAAAAGCGGATATAATCGCTCCGAAATCTGGAGTCTCCATGGAAAAGAAAAAATTACTGCAAATGTACTACGAGATGGTCCTCATCCGCCGCGTCGAAGAACGCGGCGCTGAACTGTATCAGGCCGGCAAGATCGGCGGGTTCATGCACCTCTACATCGGACAGGAAGCCGTCTCCACCGGGCTGATCGCGGCGCGCGAGCCGCGCGACCGGGTCATCACCGCCTACCGCGACCACGGCGTGGCGCTCAACTGCGGCATTTCGGCGGACGAAGTCATGGCCGAACTGCTCGGTAAAGTGACCGGCATTTCAAAGGGCAAGGGCGGCTCGATGCACATGGCCTCGGTCGAAAAGAACATGTGGGGCGGGCACGCCATCGTCGGCGGACACCTACCCATCGCCTCCGGCTTGGCCCTCGGCGACCAGTATGCCGGCAACGACAACGTGACCCTCTGCATGTTCGGCGACGGGGCGACCAACATCGGCTACTTCCACGAGGCGCTCAACGTCTCGATGGCCTGGAACCTGCGCGTGTTGTGGGTCTGCGAGAACAACCAATACGGCATGGGGACAGCGGTGGAGCGCGCTTCTGCGGTCAGCGAGATCCGCCAGAAGGCCGAAGGTTACGGGATGAAGAACGGGCGCGTGGACGGGATGGATGCGCTGGCCGTCCACGAGGCGGCGAAGAAAGCCATCGAATACGTCCGCACGGAGAGCAAACCGTACCTGCTGGAGGCGGTCACCTACCGCTTCCGCGGCCACTCGATGGGCGACCCGGAGCGTTACCGCACGCAGGAGGAAGTCAGGAAGTGGCAGGACAATGACCCGATCGGAATCTTCCGCGCTGCGCTGCTGAAGAAGAAGAACATCACTGCCACCGAACTGGACGAAATCGAGACCCGCGCCGAAGCGGATACGCAGAAGGCGGTCGAATTTGCCGAGGCCAGCCCCGAGCCGGGACTGGAAGAATTATTCAATGATGTCTTTGTAGAGAATTAACCACAAAGGCCACAAAGGATCACGAAGAAATAAAAAAACCTTTGTGAGACTTCGTGTCCTTCGTGGTGAAAAGGAATTATCTATGGCCAGGATCACAATGCGCGAGGCCATCTCGCAAGCGCTCTGGGAGGAAATGGAACGCGACCCGTCGGTCTTCATTCTAGGGGAGGAGGTCGGCGTCTGGGGCGGTACCTACGCCGTCACCAAAGGCTTCTATGACCACTTCGGCGCGGCGCGGGTCAAGGACACGCCCATCGCCGAGAACGCCATCCTGGGCGCGGCCATCGGCGCGGCGTTGGTCGGCCAGCGTCCCGTCGCCGAGTTGATGACCATCAACTTTGCCTTCTCGGCCATGGACTACGTCGTCAACCAGGCCCCCAAACTACGCTACATGTTCGGCGGACAGTTCCGCGTCCCGCTGGTCATCCGCGCCGTTGGCGGGGGCGGGCGCCAGTTGGGAGCGACCCACTCGCAGACGCCCGACGCGGTCTTCGCCCACTTCCCCGGCCTGAAGGTTGTCTCGCCGGGGACGCCGGAAGACGCCAAGGGGCTGCTGAAAACAGCCATCCGGTCCGATGACCCGGTGCTGTTCCTCGAGCACGCCACCATGTACCAGGTGCGCGGCGAAGTCCCGGAGGGCGAGTTCCTGATCCCCATCGGCAAGTCCAGGGTCCAGCGCCCGGGCCGGGACGTGACGGTGGTCACCTACGCCAAGGGGCTGGAACTGTCGCTCAAGGCGGCGGACGAACTGGCAATGGATGGCGTCGAGGCCGAGATCGTTGACCTGCGCACCCTGCGCCCGCTGGACCTGGAGCCGGCGCTGGAGTCGTTCAAGAAGACCAACCGGGCGGTCATCGTCGAGGAAGGCTGGCGCTCCTACGGGGTGGGGGCGGAGGTATCGTCCCGCATCTACGAGGAAGCCTTCGACTACGCCGACGCGCCCATCCTGCGTGTGGCGCAGAAGGAAGCGCCGCTGCCCTACAACCGCACGCTCGAACAGGCCGCCCTGCCACAAATCCCCGACATCGTGGCGGCGGTGAAGGAGGTCTTGAAGTAATGGCCGAGACCATCAAAATGCCCAAACTGGGTTTCGACATGGCAGAAGGCACGCTCGTCCGCTGGCTGAAGAAGGAAGGCGAGGCGGTGGCGAAGGGCGAGGCGCTGGCCG
>VGNO01000332.1 GCA_016865985.1 Chloroflexota bacterium
CCTTGGCGCTCCTTCGTGTTGAATCCTTTTCTACGAGGTGAAAATGTCAACGAAACGTTTTACCGGTATGCTGGTTCTCCTGGCGGTTGTCGTTCTGACCGCCTGCGCGCCGAAACAGGAAATGGGCATGAAAGCCGAAATGCCGGTCGGCCGCGCCTATGCCGAAGGCAGGGAAATCTACTTCATGCACACCGAAGCCTCCGACCCGGACGTGGCTGCGCTGCTGACCGACATGATGGACTCTCCTGTCCTGCTTGTGCCGTCGCTGGCCGACGCGCCCGACAGCATGTTGGCGAACGTCTATGTGTTCACCAACGGGATCGAGGGCATGGGGCCGCTCGGTTTTGCCCCGGACGTGTTCGACAATCCGCCCGGCAGCGAGGGCTACAGCCCCCTGCGCCGCCTGAACCTGGTCACATGGGCCGCCCCGTCGGCCTCGCGCGAACTCAAGTCCGCTACCGAGGTGCTGGCGGCTGAGGCGGCTGGCGAAGTGACCATCGAACAGCCGGGCGTGGTCATCAACATGCCGTTCGTCGTCTGGGATGGAGGAAAGAGATAGGGAAAACACAACGGACACAAAGGTTCACGAAGGTATCACCAAGGCAACCCTTCTAAATCGTTGTGAACTTTGCGCTTTCCCTTTGAGTCCTTCGTGTTGAAAGGAACTTCATGGAACAATATTTCCTCGCATTCATCACCGGCCTGACCACCGGCGGACTCTCCTGCCTCGCCGTCCAGGGCGGACTGCTGGCCTCGTCTCTGGCGCGCCAGGTGGAACAGGACGTGCTCGCCGCTGGGACGGATAACGGCATGGGCTCCCTGCGTCCTAAAACCGCCCTGCCCATCGGCCTGTTCCTGCTCTCGAAACTGGCGGTTTATACCATCTTGGGATTTTTGCTCGGCCTGCTCGGTTCGGCGCTGACGCTCAACTCCACCGTGCGCGCCATCCTTTTGATCGGGATCGGCATCTTCATGATAGGCAATGCCTTGCGCATGTTCAACGTCCATCCCATCTTCCGCTATTTCGCCATCGAGCCGCCCAGGTTCATCACCCGCTACATCCGGCGGACGGCGAAGAACGGCGAGAGTTTCTTTGCCCCGCTCTTCCTCGGCGCGCTGACCGTGCTCATCCCCTGCGGCGTGACGCAGGCCATGATGGCTGTGGCGCTCGCCACCGGCAACCCGCTCCAGGGCGCGGGGTTGATGTTCGCCTTCACGCTCGGCGCCAGCCCGGTCTTTTTCTTCGTGGCCTACCTGACCATGCAACTGGGCGCCCGACTCGAAAAATGGTTCATGCGCTTTGTGGCGGTGGTTGTGCTCGTGCTGGGACTGGTCTCGGTCAATAGCGGGTTGAACCTGGCCGGGTCGCCGCTAGCCCTGCCAGGCCTGCCGGTTGTACCCCAGGGTTCCGCCGAGTCTGCCTCGCCGGAGAGTGCAATCTCATCCGACGGGAGCATGACCCTCTATGCCCAGAACAGTGGGTATTCACCCAATCGCATCGTCGCCCCGGCCGGAGTTGCCCTGACGTTGAATGTCGTTACCGAGAATACACGGTCTTGTTCGCGGGCCTTCATGATCCCGGCCCTGGGCGTGGAAGTCATCCTGCCCCAGACCGGCGTCGTGCCGATCGCGATCCCCGCCCAGGCCGCCGGGACTGTCATCCCGTTCACCTGTTCGATGGGGATGTATACGGGTGAGATCGTCTTCGGAGATTGACTGCCGACCACGGGCGATGGACCATGGGCCATACCCCTCGTCCTTCGTCCACTGCCGGTTTTTGAGGATAGATGATAAAGAAAACATTCCGCGTCCCCGACATGCATTGTCCCAATTGTGCTTTGAAAATCGAAGCGATCGAGGATCTTCTGCCGGGTGTGAAACAGGTCTCGGCCAGTTACCGGAAGGGGCAGGTACTGGTGGAGTTCGATGAATCGCAAGTGGACGATGCCGCCATCATCGCTGCGCTCAGGGGAGCCGGCTACACGGCGGAAGCGGTCTAGAAACACAGATGACAAAAGAGAACTCCCCGTCATGTTGGATGGGATGGGGAGTTTGCGCGTTACAAACGCTCGGCTGGACCACGCGGAATATACTCAAACAAAGCAAAAACTCTCGCAGAAGAAACCAGCCTTACCCAACTTCTTGTGCTATTCATCGGTAGGCGCTGCATCCTAAGTACCTGTACATTTTTCTACAACGCCTGGAAGGTCGAGTTCCCAAGCGCCAGAGGCTTTTGATGACGAATTAAACGAACCAGCGAACCTGAACAACCCCGATTGGATATCGAAGATGTTTGTGTCAAAAAAGAATATGGGTAACTCAAATTATGAGACTTCCATCGGTGATGACGGCAATGGCTCCCTCTGCGGTGTTAGGGAATATATGCCCAGGCAATGGGCTCTTATTTCTTGATCATTATCTCCTGCAACTAGGCCAAAATTCCTTGATTGCAGCAAGTAATCGCCACA
>VGNO01000333.1 GCA_016865985.1 Chloroflexota bacterium
AGCAAGCCGAGCCAGGCATCTGCATTGGTGGCCTTCGTTGAGAAACACACTGACCTGTTCCACGACCAGAACAAGGAGGTGTACGCCAAAGACCACGCCACGCTGGAAACCAGGCGGTTGGATGGCCGGCAGTTTCGCGACTGGTTGGTGGCGGGTTTCTACCAAGCCACCGGCAAGTCGCCCCGCGATCAATCGGTGCGTGAGGCCCTGTCCACGCTGTCGGGGCTTGGCCGATTCAAAGGGGAATGCCTTGATGTGCATGTCCGAGTCGCCGCTCATGGCGGGGCCTACTTCCTTGACCTGGGCGAGCCTGGAAGGAGTCGTGCCGTCAAGATCGAACCCGGACACTGGGAACTCGTCGACGATCCGCCGACGCGCTTCATCCGCTCTGAGAGCATGCGGCCACTTCCCGAGCCTATTGCTGGCGGCGACATCTCGGTGGTGTGGCGCATCGCGAACATCCCGGAGGAGGCGCGGCTGCTGGTGCTGACCTGGCTGGGGGAGTGCCTGAGGCCGGATACACCCTTCCCAGTACTGGAGTTGATCGGAGAGCAGGGGTCCGCAAAAAGCACCGCCCAGACCGCATTGCGGCGGCTGATCGACCCCAATGCCTGTGACTTGAGGGCGGCGCCCAAAGCGGTGGAAGACGTGTTCATCACCGCCGGCGTGAACTGGCTGGTGAGTTACGAGAACATCAGCCATCTGCCCGCTCCGATGCAGGACGCCTTGTGCGTCCTGGCCACCGGTGGTGGATTCGCCAAGCGCAAGCTGTACTCCGATGCCGACGAATCGGTGATCGTGGTCAAGCGTCCCGTGGTTCTGAATGGCATAGGTGCCTCAGTCACGGCCCAAGACCTGATCGACCGCGCCATCACAGTGGAGACGCCAGTGATCGAGAGCGCCAGCAAGATGGACGTCACCGTGCTCTGGCGGTTGTTCGAAGCAGAGCATGGGCGCCTGCTGGGTGTCCTGCTGGATACGATGGCACATGCACTGGCCAGGCTACCCGGCATCCAACTGCCCCCGGAGCAGCGACCGCGTCTGATCGAGTTTGCCCGCTTCGGGATGGCAATGGCCGAGGCCTTGGGGAGTCATGGCGAGGATTTCATGCAGCAGTTCAACGCCAGCCGACAGGACGCCATCGCACGCACCATCGACGCCAACCCGGTAGCAACCGCCTTGATCGAATGGTTCGATGCACGAGGGCGGCGGGAAACCGACATGCCAGTGAAGGAACTGTTCCGTGCGGTCGAGTCTCACAGACCCGCCAACACCGACGCATGGCCCAGGTCGGCTAAAGGTTTCGGAGATGCGCTGCGGCGCATCGCCCCGGCACTGCGGCATCTGGGCATCGAGTGCAGAAGCCTGGGGCGCATGGGCGGCAATGTCCGCTACAAGATCAAGTCGCGAGAAAACTTCCCTGATCCATGTCCTGCAAGTCCTGCATGTCCTGCTGATTCCGTCGACCAGGACATGCAGGACATTCAGGACTTTGTTCCAGAGATTTCCTCCGACCATGCCGAGGTTGAGGTATGACAGCCCTCGCCCTGATCGACCAAGCCCGAGCCGATGGCCTGGAACTTCGCAGAAACGGCGACAAGCTGAAGCTGTCCGGCCCGGTTGCTGTTGTCGAACGGTGGAAGCCTCGCATCGTCGCCAGCAAGGCCGAAATCATGGCGGCGCTGTCTGCTCAACGGTCAACGTGGTGGCGGCTTCACTTCCCCGACCGTGAACCCGTGGAAGTCGCCTGCGTCCCGCCGTCCACCCATGACGAGATTCTGGAACGCTACCCGGATGCCGTGGCGGCGGAACCCTTCGTTCCTGAGAGGGCTGGTAGATGAGCGCGGACAAACCAAGCCGCACCAAGCGGGCACTAAGGGAGCAACGGTCAGCCCTACAGGAGCGGCAAATCGCTGATGGTTGTGTGCGTAACGGCGATCCCTATGGGGGGCATCTTCACCGCCTGATGGCTAGCGAAAACGCGGCCAATGCGGAGACGTTGATGACGGTGGACGTGCCCCCGCATGTCGAGCATGGCGAGGTCGTCCCGGAAGGGGTGGATGACCACACATGGATCATCCGCGACACCCTGAAAACGCCGGATGCGGCGGCAATCGATGCCAGTGTGACGCGCACCGATCTGCTGCTGATGGCATCCGTTGACCTGGCCGGACTGGGGATCGACGCTGCGGCAACGGTTGGAGCGCAAAACAGCCTGGAGAAGATGTTGGCGCACCAGATGGCCCTGGCCCATACGGCGGCCTTCAGGCTGATGGACAAGGCCCTCTCGCATCGGGATACGGTGGAACAGGCCCGACTCACGAATGCGGCGACTCGGCTGATGACCACGTTCCAGCAGGGCATGTTGACGTTGCAGAAAATCCGAACCGGCGGAAGCCAGACCGTCACGGTCCAGCACGTCCATATCGGAGAGGGAGGTCAGGCCGTGATCGGCAA
>VGNO01000334.1 GCA_016865985.1 Chloroflexota bacterium
CCGGGAATGAAAGTACTGCCACCCAGACCATCCAGGTGGACGCCGTCCCGCCGCAGGCCAGCCTGGAAGCGGACGGTTCGTTCTGTCCCGGCTGCGGCCAGACCCTGTCCGTGACCTACAGCCTGTCCGATGTAACCAGCGGCATCGCCTCATGGGAACTCACAGCAGGAGGGACGCTCCTGACCAGCGGGACGGGGCAGGCCGCCCATACGTATCCATGGGACGGAAGCGGGCTTGGCGCAGGCTCGCACTCCCTTACCCTCGCCGTCTCTGACCGCGCCGGGAACACCAGCGAACGGAGCGTATCCGTGCAACTGATCGCGCCCACGCCCCTGCCGGGCGCCAGTCCCGTACCGGCGCAGCAGCCGACCAGCGTCCCTGCCACGCAGGACCCGGATCCTTCCACATCCTCTCTTCCCGCCGCGACGCCTGAACCGGCAGGCTCGGAGCCGGGTCAGCCCGCCGGTGGGAGCAGTTCTGCCGCCCCCAGCCGCACGCCGGTCGTCTCCATCTTCAGCAGCGCCAAGCCGACCCCGGTCCCGGAGGGGGATGGATCGTCCCAGGATGGAGTGTTGGGCGGGGGCAATCAGCCTCCCATTGTCTGGGGTGCGGTGGCGATGGCCGCCATGGGCGGGCTGACAGCCTACGTGCTCGACGAGCAGCGCAAGCGCAAGCAGGCCGAGTCCCAGCAGAAGGCGGAAGTGGAACAGCGCGCCGCCCGTTTCAACGCCGAGCAGGAACAAAGACGCGCCGAGGCGCTGGAAGAACAGCGGAAGCAGGCGGAAGCAGAAGCATATTGGGCAGCGAAGACCGCTCAGGATTCTGGCGAATCCGGGAATGCTCCCAGGATGTCAACGAACTTGGCGGAGATGGACGAAAGCCGTGCGATGGTCTATTCCCAGGAAGATATCGGGTACTATCAGAGAAAACAGGAGCAGACACAAGTAATAACGGTTGCCGGAACGCCCAACCCGACAACCGTTGAAGGGATAAAATCGGCTTTGACACCTTATGGTGTTTTCCTGACGGGTGATGGTTGGACATTGGTTTCTGCCACAGCCATTTATCGAGGCGTGATCGCCGTTGATAGTAAATTAGCCATCACGCGTGATCTTGGAGAATCGCCGACAGAATCTTTCAGGGCCGTATTTGGCACGGATACAACTCCTCTCCACTTTTTATGGGGCAATACAAGTGATGAGTACTACGATGATGGTATTGATATTGGGCAAGGCGGATTGACTGTAGGAGATACCATCCTCAAAACGGACCATTCTTCAGTCTACCTGATCAAATTCGTATCAATAGATGATGAGGCCATCTCGGCCAGGAATAATGTTGTCCATGAATTGGGTCATTTATTTAACAGAGTTATGGACGATGTCCCATATAACTCAATGAATGCTGCCTTATCAGGCAACGTTGCCCTCCAAAGACCTGACACAACCCTTCCAAGAGGATTTGCCTCAGCTGGATTTCCATGGCAGCAATCTACGCGCGATATTGATCGATATTGGGAAATATTCGCTGACCAGTTTCTAGGTTGGGTATTCGATACATGGGAAACAGATCTGGACACCAATCAATCGACTCCTCAGGCGAGTGCAAGGGTTTCGTGGATGAATGAAAACATGCCAATATGGGTGAAAGACTAATCTGAAGGATCGTCATGTCAAAAATTAACCATCTACAGTTTTTTCTACTTCTCATTCTGTTGTTTGTAATGGGATGTCGGGGATATCAGGGGGATGAGCCCCAAATGGTGGAAGAAGCAACCAGTACGCCATTCGCAATCCTGCCGCCTACGTTTACACCCACTTCAGTCGTTACACCATTTCCATATCCCCTCTCTACCCTGCCGGCTTCTGAGATTCAATCACTGGTTCTGGAACTGCTTTCTACTAATGACGGTTGCCTGCTGCCATGCTGGTGGGGGATTACGCCAGGATTCTCAAAATGGCTCAATGTACGGTCTATCATAGAACCATTGGCTTCGGATGTAGATTACGTGGAAGCCGTAGTACCTGACCGTTTTGTTGTCTACATTTCGATTTTTGAACTTCCCGATTCTATCACCCGCAGTTACATAGATATCAGGATAGTTGTGGATCAAGGGACTGTTGTCAAGATTTCAGTACATGGATTTGAAGGTTCTCCGACTTGGCGACTCCCCGCCATGCTCGAAGATTACGGCCCACCGGACGAGGTATGGCTGCATACTTACCGCTCTTATCGGGATATCAATCCACCAATGGATGTCCTGTTGTTTTATCAGAATCGAGGAATCTTGGCACGTTATCCTAGCTCCGAAGAAGAAATCCTCGATAATTCAATCATCCAAGTTCTCTACCGGACAAACAGCGGATAAGCATGTGAAAAGTTTGTAAAAGAGACAGGCAAAGGCAAGTTGTGATCGAGCAAATGATCAATGACACGCAAGCCGAGTTGAAAA
>VGNO01000335.1 GCA_016865985.1 Chloroflexota bacterium
GCGGTCGTTGAAGGCTTTGCCGATGAAATCGATCAGTTTGGGGATGTTGGCCGTGGCAATCGTATGCCGTCCCGGTCCGAAGGTGTCCAGCGCGTTGCCATCGCGGAAGAAAACGGCTGATTGCGCCTCGCGCACGATGACCTGGGAGCCGATGCGGTAGTCACCGATACCGGTCTCCGGGAAACGATGGACGATTTCGTCCGCCATTTCATTCGGATATTCGATCACATCAAAAATTCTGGCCATGATTCTCTCTCCTTGTGAGTGTTCGCAATAGACGGCTTCATTATAGCGTATGGATATTCTACGTACAAGCGATTTTTCAGATTAACATACGCTCGATAACTGGATTGGTTTTATCGTAGTATGGCTGGTTGGGCAACCTACATGAATAGGCTGATGACAGACGATATGATACCGCCCATCACGCAAATACCGGTCAGGGCCAGGATGGTGGTGATCAGCCCGGTGGCTCTCGAACGGATCCAGCCGGACAACCCGATCCCGCCCAGCAGGACGAAAATGGAGGCGAATGTGAGCAATAACGCGTAGGTGCCGAGGTTCCCCAGGCTTTCCGGGACATCCTTCAGTTCTACCACGGCAGAAAAGTACAAGACGAAGACAAGCAGGGAGACTAGGAACATCAGCGTGGCAGTGGCAAAGATCGCGATAGTCCAGGTGGCGACCTTCCCTTTCCGTTCTGATGAGAGGAGTTGGATCACTGCTGCAAAGGCGAACCCGCCCAGGAGACCGGCAAGAGTTGCCAATTGGCTCGTTTCTTGCAGGATATATTCCACATCCATGTCTGTTTCTCCTTATTGAATTTGGAATCTCAGCGGGGTTCTTTCATAGGTCTACCAGAACCGCCGCCGCGTACCATTAAAACTTCGGCGAGGATGCTGACTGCGATCTCTTCAGGCGTCTCGGCGCCGATCCCCAACCCGATCGGGGAGTGGATGCGTTCCAGCTGTGCCTTGGAGATCCCGGCTTCTTGGAGTTGTTTATATGTCTCGGTCCAACGTTTGCGCGAGCCGATCACACCGATGTAGCCAGCAGGGGTATCCAATAATGCAGGCAGGCCGGGTACATCCACGCTGACACCGCGCGTGGCGAGGATGATCGCTGTCCGCGAAGTGATCTCCATGTGGGATGGAATTTCCGACATGGGGACAGGCAGGAAAAAAGCCGCATCGGGATTGGATTCCGGGGTGCAAAACTCCGGCCTGTCGTCCGATACAGCAACGCGGAAGCCAAGCCATTTGGCCAGGTGGGCCACTGCCTGGCCGACATGCCCCCCGCCGATGACCACCAGCAGGTCTGCCGGAAGGATGGGTTCCACGAACACCTCCACCTGCCCGCCGCAAACGCCAACGTCGCCGCGCGCCGGGTCCATGAGTGAGTATTCCAAGCGCTGAGGCTGCCCAGTCTCGAGCGCCTGACGGGCGGCTTGCAGGACGCGGTTCTCCAGTTCGCCGCCGCCGACGGATCCGAGGATTTTACCGTCTGGGAAGACCAGCATCTTACTGCCGGTATGGCGCGGGGTGGACCCGCGACTGGCGACCACAGTGCACAGGACGGCGCTACCGCCAGTCTCTTCGAGTTCTGCCAGGGTGCGGAAAATACTCTTTGTCACGGCAGGTCGATCAATGAAACCGGTATGGTCCGGGCATCGAATAGGAGGCCGGCAAGATAGTATACACCTGCCGGACAGTACCCTGCCTGGACGATGGAACCGATATGGCCGGCAAGGTAGGTGGGGTCTACCAAACGGGTTTCATCGAGAGACAATTCGCAAGCCTGGGCGGAAGGGAACCGGTCGCGCTCGTCCACCACATACTGAATGTAGTACAAGGACCCGGTGATGCGCGGGATCTCGTAGCGGTCGAATTCGGGATTGTATGGAGGAGAAAGGTAGGTCAATGCGGATGGGTCAGTGGCGGCCGAGTAGACATGCATCACGGCCTGGAGCGGCAGTCCTTCCGGGTTGGCATAGGCGCGCAGCGTCTCCCAGTCGGCGGTCGACTGCGGCGCAGCGCCCCCAGGCAACGCCAGGATGTTGCCCAGGCGCGGGATCAAATCCTCCCGCCCACCGATGGTCAGGAGTTCGCGCAGGCGTTCATCGTTCCGGGCCACTTGTTCGATGAATGCATCCATGGAGATCGGGTGTTCGACCAGTCCAAGATAGCCATGCATGAAGGTATGGTTGTAAACCATGGCATCGTGTTCGATGCACCAGATGATGACCCGGGCGAACTCATCCTCCCAATCCTTGCCTGCCCAGTGCGAGCCAGGGAAACTGTTCGGGTCGAAAGGATAATACTTGTCACCAAGGATGGAAAAAAGCGCCAGGTGGAAACCGAAATCGGGATGTTCCTGCGAAAACTGCCAGATGACGCCAATCCCAGTATCTGCCAGGGGATAACCATCTTCACCGAGCAGGATCTGGTTG
>VGNO01000336.1 GCA_016865985.1 Chloroflexota bacterium
TTGGCAGTGTAGCCGCACTTATCGCACAGGATGAGCGTGTCCTCGCCGATGGGTGTCAGGTACATAAATTCGTGCGCAAGTTTGCCGCCCATCATGCCGGTATCGGACTTGACCGCGGTCACATCCAGCCCGCACCGGCGGAAGATGTTGAAGTAGGCCTGGTAATGGGCGCGGTACTGTCGGTTGAGACCATCCCAATCTGCGTCCAGACTGTAACTGTCCTTCATCGTGAACTCGCGCACGCGGATCAACCCGGCGCGCGGACGCGGGTCGTCGCGCCACTTGGTCTGGATGTGGTAGACCAGCCGTGGCAACTGCTTGTAGGACTGCACCTCGCGACGGACGAGGTCGGCGACGACCTCCTCGTGGGTCATGGCAAGGACCATGTCGTGGCCGTTCTTGTCCTTGAAACGCCCCATTTCAGCGCCGATTTGAAACCAGCGCCCGGTCTCTTTCCACACTTCGGCGGGATGCACAACCGGCATCGAGATCTCCTGTCCGCCAATGCCGTCCATTTCCTCGCGCAGGATGGACTCGATCTTCTGCATCGCGCGTTTGGCAAGGTGCAGGTATGAGAAAATTCCTGCCCCGAGTGGACGGATGAATCCGGCGCGAACGAGCATCTGGTGGCTGGAGACCTCGGCTTCCGCCGGGGCCTCGCGCAGGGTCTGGCCGAAGAGTTGGCTGAGTTTCATTTGAAGTCCCCCAGCCAGATTGCCCATTCCACGGCTTTTGCCAAAGGCTCGTCTGCAGTAATCAGGGGAATGTTTAATCGTTGAGCCAGGACAGCGTAGCAGGCATCATACGCGGTCAGATTTTTCTGTGAGGCCAGTGAAAGGGCATCTTCCATCAGGTCTGCTGTGGAAACGGGTTTCAGCGCCAGTTTTTTCATATTTGCCAGGTCGGTTTGTGAATCATCCAGGGCGCGCCCATACCGGCGTGCATACTTCAGGAAGATGTTGGCGCATTCGATGTAGAACAGGTCAGGAACATAGAATTCAGCAGGCGGATCTTCGGTCAGTTTTGCGAACAGGGCATGCGCCTGGACCGAGAGCGGTTCCTCCAGGAAGAGTTTGATTCCCGCGCTTGCATCCACCACCGACCGAAAAAGGTTTTCACTCATCGTTCCCGATCCTCGCGCAGGAGGGCTGTGCTGTCGGGAGCGTTGGAGGGGGGCTTGAAGCGGCGGCGGCGGATGGAATCCAGCAGGGCCGCCTGTTCCCGCTGGCGTTCTTCTTCTTCCACCGCCCGCGATAGCAGGGTTACCACCTGCGCGCTGAGGGACCGGTTGCGGCTCTGCGCCAGTTGTTGCAGGCGCAGGTAAAGGTTATCGGGAACGCTGCGAACGTGCAAGGTATTCATCGCTTACTCCTTTCTCGAAACGGAGTATAGCACGACTGGTTGCATATTGCAACCGCACTAGAATCTTATAAAAAAGTCTGACAGGCTGGATGTGTGAGACCTGTCAGACTTCTTGACTTTTTAGACTAATACGATTTTGCGAAGTAGACTTTTCTCTCCGCATCTTTTCCACACACGATACACTTGCCATGACCTTCTTTCTGATCGAGCGGCATACAGCGCGTGGTGGCTTTGGTGTCTTCCTTCACCTTCGCCTCGCACTCGGCGGATTCGCACCAGTATGAGTACGCCCAGCCGTTCTGGACGACCTCGGTCAGCCCGGAGTTTCAGCCGGTGATGGGCGCTCACGCGTACGAGAAGACATCCATTTTAATAGATTTCACCGGTTTCGCGTTGCCGTGTACCAATAGGCGGACTTTTTCGACCGTTTCGCTGGCAAATACTTCCTCTCCGCAATGGCTGCAGGATGTTCTGAACCAAAACCGGTTCGCCGTCAATCTGGAATACTTCGCTGACCAGTTCCCGGTGCGCTTTCGTGGATCCGCAAATGTGGCATTTGAACATGGCTATCTCCGTTTCTCGAACTCGTTCCATTCGGTTGGATCAGGTTCATACAAGGTGATGATCCTGACTTTTTCACTTTCTATGTAAGAGGCCTGGATGTGCAGCGGGCGGCCTGCCTTGGTGAAACCAAGCAGCAGGCAACTAGGCGCGTACTTATCCTGTGGATAATCCTCGATCGCCCTGGCGTTTTCGGCCATCTGCCTTATTTCTGCTTCGGAGATATTCCGTTCGACAGCCCTGCGAAGCGCATGACGGGTGAAGTCGAAATCTCCGTGTGCCAGTTGCTGAACGATCTGCTCTATCGGCTTCATGGCGTTATTTTACAGCAAAACCACGGAATCAATATGCCCGCGCGAAATACACCTTTTGTCCAGCCTCTTTCCCGCACACGATGCACCTGCCAGGACCTTCTTCCTGCCCAAGCGGAATACAGCGCGTGGTGGCTTTGGTGTCTTCCTTGACCTTCGCCTCGCACTCGGCGGACTCGCA
>VGNO01000337.1 GCA_016865985.1 Chloroflexota bacterium
TTCAAGATGACTTGTTCTGTGACCGTTGGTGCTGATTCGGTTGGCGCAGCCTCAAACGTTGACTGGGACTGCCCTTCGACAACTTGCGCCGTAGGGTTGGTTTCAGCAACTGCTGGTACGGGGTTGGCTTCCACAACGGCGGTTGGAAGTGGTTCATTAACTTGATTGTCAATGAAGGCGGGTGAGAAAAACCACCAGCCAGTGGCTGCCGCAATTCCCAATACGATTACTATGCCAAGATACTGCCAAGGCGAACTATTTTTTCGGCGCATGATGCGTTCCTTTAGTAGATTTCCGTCATTGCGAGAGGCGTTCGTTGCGTCGAAACAATCTCATGATGCACGGGGAGATTGCTTCGCAAAGTGCGCTCGCAATGACATTATTGCTGCAAAACAAACGTCAACCAATCCTGCTCGAGCAAGCCTTGATATTCAGCAGCGGAGTCACCGACGAGGGAGTTGGCAAGGTCGGAGGCTGGGGTGGCGGCTTCGCCCAATTGGGAGGCGGCAGTTTCGAGCGCGGAAAGAGCCGATTCATCCGTCACGCGGGTTACGTCAATGGCATAGCCGAGACCGAATCCGTTTTCGGGGAGAATTTGCGCGGCTTGGAATTCGGGTTCGAGCAGAAGATTCGCCAGCACGAGCGCGGCGGCTTTATTGGGCGCATTGAGCGGAATGGCGACGTAGTTGAAATCGCCGATCATGTAATTATCGAAGACAAAGGCACGTGCAGTTTCAGGCATGCGACCATCGGCGATCCAGCGTCCTGCGCCTGTGATGTCGTTGGTCATGCTGAAGTCCACTTCGCTGTTGGCGAAGAGATTGACGAGTTCGGATTCATCTTTAGGATAGGTTTCGCCTTCACGCCAAAGACATGGCTTGAGTTCATTGAAGTAAGCCCACAGCGCGGGCGAGTGTTGTTCCCACAAGGCTTGGTCAAAGTTCAACCATTGTTGTGCGTCGCCGCTGACTTCATAGAGCGCGCCTTTAGCGAAACGTGTGCCGAGGAATCCGCCAGGTCCAGGGGCGATGTAGGTGAAGCGACCAGGGTTGGCACATGCCCAATCCTTGAGTTCGGCATACGAGCGCGGAAGTTCGTCCTCGCTCGTGCGGGCGGAGTCATAGATGAATTGGAATTGCGCCGAAGACCACGGACTTTCCTGATTATCCACAGGGTTGCCGAAGTCGAGGTTAATGGCGGGGTTTTCCCAGTCCACAAGTTTGGCATTCGGAATTTTCTGCGCCCAATCTTTGTAGAGCATGTCGGCTTGTTTGAGCGTGAAGAAGTTCTCGCCATTGATCCAGATCAAATCCACCGAGCCAGGGTCAGTGCCTGCCTGCTTTTCGCTCAAGACCTGATTGACCGCATCCACCGTGTCGGCGAGCGGCACGCGGTTAAGTGTGATGTCGTAGCGTTCCTTCAATGCTTTGCCGTAGAAGTTATCAACATAGGCATTGATGCTATCCGAGCCGCCCCAGATGTACCAATTGACGGTTTGTCCCTTTGCGGCGGCAAGCACACTGTCCCAATCGTTGATGTCGAATTCGCCTGTTGGTTGTGCAGGTGAAGCACACGCGGCGAGCAACAAAGATAACGTTACGAGCAAGTAAATAAGTTTTTTCATAGTGTCTCCTCATGTAATACGCTCCCTCATCCCCAGCCCTTCTCCCAAGGGGAGAAGGGGAACGAGAGTCCCCTCTCCCTTTGGGAGAGGGTTAGGGTGAGGGCGCAAATCTATACTTCAAAAACGCACCCAACTCTTTCCCAATGTTCGGCAATGTCTCGCGCATAAAGAAATCTGCCACTTTCAAAATACCACTTGAAAACGTGGGGTAGGGATACACCAGCCGATAAATTTTGTGTAGTGAAATCTTCTGGCTGATGGCAAGCGTAAAAAATGAAATCATTTCTGAAGCCAGCGGACCGACAATCGTCACATGCAAAATCTGCCCTGTCAGTCGAATCACATCGGCAATGATGAATCCATTTTCCACGCCGTCGGTGTAGCCTCTATCGGTATGATCTTTGAAATCCACGCGAATGCGCTTGATGAGTTGCGGATGATATTTCTCCGCGATCTGTTTTTGCGTCAGCCCCACATTCGCCACTTCGGGATCACTGAACGTGGCATTCGGGAAGATCGGTTCTTTCTTTGCCAGCGGCAAAAATGGAAATGCGATTCGCTGAATTACACGCCGACCCTGCGCGTTTGCCGAATGTGTAAAAGCGGACGTGGGCGTCACATCCCCAATTGCATACACACCTTTGACATTCGTCTCCCCAAACGAGTTGACCTGCACCCCCGTCCACGCATCCCACTTAATTTGAGCCTGATCCAGTCCGAGCGACTCTAGATTCCGCACCCGACCGACTGCAACTAAAACCTTGTCTACATCCTGAATTTTGATTTCC
>VGNO01000338.1 GCA_016865985.1 Chloroflexota bacterium
GGAACTTCTTCCCCAACACAACCAGCGCCCGCTCCCAAAGCGCCAGTGGATAGAGCGCCTTGCCCACATCATGCAGCAACGCCGCCGCCAGCAGGTGCGGGTCGCCGCGCCCTTCCGCAACCAGGCACCGCAGGACATGGAAGGCATGTTCCTGCTCAGACGGCTGCATGCGCAGGAAGAGCGCCGCCTGGGGGGGTGTGAGATAGGGCAGCAAATCGGCAACCGGCACGGGGTCCGGCGCGGCGCGCAGGGCGCGGCGGAACTGGTAGAGGCGGTACTGGAGGCGGGAAGTTTTTTGCAAGACGACGTCCGAATCTGGTGATTTGTCGGCATTATACTGCCATTGGAAGCCGGTAGAACGACCTGTGATAGAATCGTGAGAGCCGGGGACGCCGACCCCGGCTCTCTTGAAAGGAGGAGAAGAGAAATCGCCTTGTGCCCATATCCTACCATATGGGTCTGAAAAGAACATGACGCTTACCCTACGATTGCCCTACGACTTGTCTGACAATTCTGTAAGCGCGCCAATCCCAACCTGGAGTCGATATGCCCCCGCTCGCCATCCAAACCGAAGACCTGGGCCGCATCTATAAGATCCGCGGCAGCAAGAAGGAAAAGAAAATCCGCAAGGAACTAACCGCGCTGGCGGATGTGAACCTGCAGATCGAAACCGGCGAACTGTTCGGCCTGCTTGGCCCGAACGGCGCAGGCAAGACGACCCTGATCAAGATCCTGACCACGCTGCTCGCCCCGACCTCGGGCCGGGCGCGCGTGGCCGGGCTAGACGTGGTGGATGCCGCCGCCAAAGTCCGCCCGCTCATCAACATGGTCTCCGGCGGCGAGTCCTCCGGCTATGGCCTGCTGACGGTGCGCGAGAACCTGTGGATGTTCTCGCAGTTCTACGGCGTGCCGTCGAAGGAGGCCTACCGGAGGATTGACGATCTGCTCAAACGCGTCGGCATCTTCGACCGGCGGCACACGAAATCGTCGGACCTCTCGACCGGCCTGCGCCAGAAGATGAACATCGTGCGCGGCTTCATGACCGACCCCGATGTGCTGTTCCTCGACGAGCCGACCCTCGGCCTGGACGTGGGCGCGTCGCGCGAAGTGCGCGCCCTGATCCGTGAGTGGGTGGACGACCGGAGCGGCAACGTCCGCCGCACGCTGCTGCTGACGACCCACTACATGGTCGAGGCCGATGAGTTGTGCGACCGCGTCGCCATCATCAACCAGGGACGCGTGCTGGCCTGCGACACGCCGTCCGCGCTCAAGCAGCGCCTGCAAAAGGACGCCATCTTCGAGGTGGAGACCAGTCCGCTCAACGGGCTGACAGCCCAGACCATCGAAGACCTGCCTGAGGTCCGGAAAGCGACCGCCGAGGAGCACGACGGCGGCGCGACGCTGAACCTGATCCTGGTGGAGGAGAACGCGCTGGCGCACGTCGTCAACATCTTCACGCAGAAGAACGTCCGCATCCTGAAACTCAGCAAACGCGAGCCGACGCTGGAGGATGTGTTCGTGGACCTGGTCGGACGCAGCATGGCGGATGTGGAGAAGGGAGGCGAGGATGCAAAAGAATGACCGTAGACCGAAGACCGTAGACGGTGGTCAACCGTCCATCGTCCACCGTCCGCCGTCGCCGAAGGCAACCGGCTGGAAGTTGTTCTGGCAGTCGGCGCTTGCCCGCTCGTACCCGCGCATCATCGGCCAGCAGCGCGAACTGTCGTGGATGTTCTTCGACGTGTTCATGCCGATGGGGGCGGTGATCGGTTACGTGCTGGTCTACAAAGCGCTCCACGCCCCGCAGGAATATATCGGCTTCGTGGTCATCGGCGGGGCGATGACGGCCTTCTGGATGAACGTGCTGTGGAGCATGTCGAGCCAGTTGTACTGGGAGAAAGAACAGGGCAACCTGGCGCTCTACATCATCGCCCCCAACTCGATGATGTCCATCCTGCTCGGCATGGCGCTGGGCGGGATGGTCGCCACGCTCCTGCGCGCGGCGGTCATCATCCTGCTCGGTTCGTGGATGTTCGGCGTGACATACGCGGTGGTCAACCCGTTCGAGTTGTTCGCCGTCTTCGCGCTTTCGAT
This sequence comes from Chloroflexota bacterium, assembly GCA_016865985.1. Lineage (GTDB taxonomy): Bacteria > Chloroflexota > Anaerolineae > Anaerolineales > Villigracilaceae > VGNO01. Next base: position 2,095 of record VGNO01000338.1, read on the forward strand.
GGTGGCCCTCTACGGGATGGGGATGATGCTCGCCTCGGCCTTCCTGCTCTTCGGGCGCGAGGCCTGGGCCGTCTCGGACATGATCCAGGAGCCGGTCAACCTGGTGACGGGTTTCTACTTCCCGGTCAAGTCGCTGCCGTTCTGGGTGGCGGTCGTCGCCTCGGCCATCCCGTTGACCCTCGGCCTGGACGCCATGCGCCAACTGGCTTTCCCGTCCAGCCTGCAGATGGGCTTCCTGACCACGCAGGTCGAAATCCTCATCCTGGCCGGGCTGAGCGTGGTC
>VGNO01000339.1 GCA_016865985.1 Chloroflexota bacterium
GTAATCGATGCAGTCGTTGCAGCGCAGGACCATCGAAGCCGCCAGCCCGAGCAGTTCCTTCTCCCTGGCCTGGAGTGCGCCCTCCCTGTAAGCCGTTGTGTCCAGGTTGAAGGAACGCTTGATGCCGAGGCGCTCCATCCCCAGGATGCGTTCGTTCATCCGGGTGCGGTAGGCCTGGAATTCGCCGAGACGTGACATGGTTCCTCCGTTTTCCGCCCATTCTACCAGCCTGTAGACATTGACTCCCACGCTCCTTTTCTTTACAATGCCTTTGTGGACATAACCGGTCTGCAATACCCTGCTCCGCTGGCCTACTATGGGGGATTTTTCCGGCCAGACCATGACCCGCCGCGCGCTTCGGACCTGTGACCCGGGCGCGCCTGCCGGACGCGCTTCCTGTCCCTATCCTTCCCCCACCCCAACCGGAGGAAAAATGAACACTTTACCGTTTGTTTCCAGGCGCGCTCCTGTTTTTGCCGATATACCCGATGAGAAATGGCACGACTGGCGCTGGCAGTTGAGCCACCGCTTGAACACCCTCGAAGAACTGGAAAAAGTACTGCCCCTGGATGAAAGCGAACGCAAGGCGCTGGCCTCCAGCGGCCTGTTCCGCGTGGATGTCACCCCCTACTTCATCTCTCTCATCGATCCCGACGATCCCGAAGACCCGGTGCGGAAGCAGATCGTCCCGCGCTCGGAGGAGATGCAGGCCTTCACCGCCATGATGGAGGATTCCCTGGCGGAGGACCGCCACTCCCCCGTCCCCGGCCTGGTCCACCGCTACCCGGACCGGGCGCTGATGCTGGTCACGACCCAGTGCGCCTCCTACTGCCGTTATTGCACCCGCTCGCGCATCGTCGGTGACCCCTCGGCGACCTTCAGCCGCCAGGAATTCGAACTGCAATTGGAATACCTCAAGCGCACACCCCAGGTGCGGGATGTGCTGCTCTCAGGCGGCGACCCGCTCGTGCTGGCGCCGAAGATCCTGGAGGAGATCCTCTCGCGCCTGCGGGAGATCCCGCATATCGAGATCGTCCGCATCGGCTCGCGCGTACCGGTCTTCATGCCCATGCGCGTCACGGACGAATTATGCGACATGCTCCAGAAATACCACCCGCTGTGGTTGAACATCCATGTCAACCACCCGAACGAGATCAGCCTGGAACTGGCGCAGGCCTGCGACAAACTGACCCGCGCCGGCATCCCGCTCGGCAACCAGTCGGTGCTACTGGCGGGGGTCAACGACTGCGTCCACCTCCAGCGTAAACTGGCGCAGGACCTGGTGCGGATCCGCGTCCGCCCGTATTATCTCTACCAATGTGACCTGGTGGAAGGCGCCGGACATTTCCGCACCCCGGTGGCGAAGGGCATAGAGATCATCGAAGGCCTGCGCGGCCACACCTCCGGCTATGCCGTGCCGCAGTACATCGTGGACGCCCCAGGCGGGGGCGGCAAGATCCCGGTCATGCCGAACTACCTGATCAGTATGTCCGACCACAAGATCATCGTCCGCAATTACGAGGGTTACATCACCACTTACGAAGAGCCGGAAACGTATAAGTTCCACGACCCGAAGACCTGCTCCTATTGCCAGAACAAGCGCCTGGAACCCGGCCAGTCCGGCATCACCGGCATGCTGGATGGCGAGCAGATGTTCATCAAGCCGGAAGGCTTCGACCAGATGCACGACCGCAGCGGCATCCAACACCGGCTCAAGGACCCGGCCAAGTGGAAACCGTTGGGGATCGGTTCGGGCGAAGGGGATTGACCGCAACCGGACCATTGGAATACGCCGGAGGCCGCCTGTATAGGCGGCCTCCGTTTTTAAGTCCACTCGCTCTTCAGCGCTGGGGTTTGCTGTGGTACAGGCTGCGGTCGGCGTCGGCCAGCAGCGACTGGGCGTTCATCCCCGGCTGGAAGACGGCCATCCCGATGCTCATCCCGACCCGCTCGCGGCTGAACCGGGCATTGATCTCGGAGGTGATCTTGTCGGCTACTTTCTGGGCGTTGACGATATCGGTTTCGGCCAGGATGATGACGAACTCGTCCCCGCCGAAACGCGCCAGCAGGTCGGTCGAGCGGATGAAGGTCGTCAGTTCCTGGGCAATCTGCTTCAGCAGGATGTCGCCCCGCAGGTGCCCGAAGGTGTCGTTGTAATTCTTGAAATTGTCCACATCCAACAGCAGTAGGGTGAGTGGACTGTCGTAGCGTTCGGCGCGCTTGATCTCCCGGTCGATGGCCTCGTTGAAGTGATGACGGTTGTAGACGCCGGTCAGGGCGTCGGTGACAGCCTGGAGTTCCATCTTCCTGTATAGTTTGCGGTTGTCATGCAAGACCAGGTACTGGCGAAACAACACCAGCG
>VGNO01000340.1 GCA_016865985.1 Chloroflexota bacterium
CCCTGGGCAACTTGATCCGTCATGGAATGAATGACGATCCGATTTCTGCGGATCAATCCCTTGAAGAAGGATGCATCATCCATCTCGCGGGCAAAGCGGGCGAAATTCCATAACAACAATCCATCCGGCCGGAGCTCGGCATCCTCGACCATGTCGATCATGTCGTTGAAGGCATCCCGACCCACCGTGGTTGTTCCGGTGCGGGCAACGTCTGCAAAGATATGCCGGATGATCAAACCGTACTGGGCGGCAAAACGCTCCACTTCATCCTGCTGCTGCTTGACGCTCAACTCCTGCGCCGACCCGCCCGAATCGCGCAGATACACCCAGACCGTGGAGCCGGGGGAGAGTTCAGGGGGCGGGGGCATGTAATCAGACATACGCGTGGACGATCAGATCATTTGCGGCGGCGGGTGGGTACGATGCGGCCATTGCGGACGATCAGGCGGCCGTCCTGGAGCATCTGGCGGATGGTGCTGGTCAGGGCATCTGCGACCGGGTCCACGGCAGCCTGCTGCGCTCCATCTAGGGACGAGAATCCATCGCCGCTGATCTCCTCGATGCGATAGGCTTTGGGGCTGCTCATGCTTTCCCTTCCTGATTGGCCAGCCAGAAGCTGAGCCAGTGGCGCAGATCTCCGCCGCTCTTATGGAAGTCGGTAAAGTCCTTATCCTCAGGCTGGAGCTGCGGGATCGTTGCCCGGACTGCATGGCGGAGGGTCAGGAGTCCCTGGATCCCGTTTTCCGACTTGCCGTCCACATCATAGGCGATCAGGAAGCGGCGGGCATGCAGCAGGTACCACCCCCAGGCGGCTACATCGAGATGCTGGGAGGCACTGCCGAACGTGGCAATGCCGGCCAGATCGCCGGCCTCCTGTGCCAGCAGCATGGCATCGAACTCGCCTTCGCAGAAAACGATCGACATGTGAGACGCCAGATCGTTGGCCATGAAAAGCGCCGGGCGGGAGCCGCGCAGGTGCAGGTACTTGGGCTTGCCGCGCGGCCGGCGCACCTTGAGATACCAGCAGGTCTCGCCCACCATGCCGGGGATGGTGATCCCTTGAGACAAGAAGAGCGGCTTCCCCGCCATCCCCCAGTGCCGGGCATCATCCCGGGTATCTCGCGGGATCCATCCAAGTTTGAATTTCCGGATGGTTTCATCCCTCAACCCGCGCCCCCGCAGCCAGTTCAGCGGGGATAGGCTGGCAGGCTTCGCTATGCCAGACTGGGGATCAGGAACATCCCAGGGTATCGGTTGCGCGCCGGCCTGTCCCCAGAGCAGTTCCTGCGCCCGGTGGATGACCTCTTGGGAGCGTTTCTGCCAGGTGGTAGATGGCGGCACGCTGATCGGTTCAGAGGGAGGAACCGGCTGCACGGCTGCGTTCGGGGAAAAACTCCCGGCCAGGCGCTGGACCGCCTCCCCGAAGGGCAGGCTTTCCAGGCGCATGACCAGGGCAATGGCATCCTGCCATTTACCGTCTGTGCAGTTGCGGCACAACCAGCGCTTCTGCCCGGGCTGGACGCGGAAACCATCCCGGTGGCAGCGACAACCGGGGATCGGGCAGGGGCCGGCCCACTCGCCGCCGCCGGAGCTGGCGATGTGCTTCAGGCGGGTATACTGTCCGGCAAGCTGGAGCAAGTCGGCTGACCGGGCGTGTTGGATCAGGGTAGGGTTCAACATGGTCACCTCGCAAGACACTTACAATACTTACATCACTTACATAACTTCGCCATGGTTAAACCGGTGTAACTGTTGTAACCATGTAACTGTTCTCGGATGGCGGCAGGGAGTAAAGAGTCTGCTTGCCGTCCTTGATGCAGACCACCTTGTTCTCAAGGCGCAATTCCCGCAGGCGCGTGGAGGTGTGGGAGAGCGGTTTCCCCAAGGCGCTGGCGATCTGGTTGACATTCGCCTGCCCGAGGTCTGCCAGGGCTTCCATGATTTCGCTCTTCCGTTGGGGCAGCAGGGTGGTCAGCTCCCAACAGCAGGATTCCTTGTCGAAGGCCACCGCCAGGGATTGTTGATCCAGTTCGCGGCCGACCACCTCCAGCGTCGCCACCGGCTTGCCCTGCTCGCGGTAGATACCCCAGATCACATCCGGGACGCCGGCCTTGGCGGTCGAGCCGAGGATGTCATCCACCGGGGAGGGGGAAAAACCAGAAGGCTTGCGGTGGTGGTCGATGAATAGGATGCAGATCTCCTGCTGGATGGCAAACTCCTGCAAGGGACCCAATGCCCAGGTGACTTCCCCTTCGTCGCGCTGGTCGGCACCCAGGGCGCGGCTCAGCGTGTCCACCACCACCAGCCGGTATTGATTAGCCAGCAACAGGTGTTTAAATATCTCCA
>VGNO01000341.1 GCA_016865985.1 Chloroflexota bacterium
CCGGACTCCGCGATCCCGTAATTGCCGGGCTTCGTGAACGATTGTAGCCAATGGCCGGCTGACAGTTGACCCTTTGATGAGCGGTATCGAGCAAAAAGCGCATGGTCTGCGGCAGCCATCCGCTATCTTGAGATAAGCGCTCGTCCCAGATTGCGCCGCGCGCAGGGCGCCGCGTTCATCTGTGCCCACTTTCCTTGCATCCGGCGGCAAGTGGTAGAGAGGGGCGGGATTTCCTCCCTGCCGCAGGCGTTGGACGAGATCGAGGATGTCCATCCAGCGCCGGGCGCCCAGTATTCCATCGACGCCCGGTACATCGCGGACAACCTCCGCGCCGAAGCGCTGGGTCAAACAACCGGCCGCGATCAGGAGTTGCCCGGGCCTCTTCGCATCCGCCATTTTTTTAAGTTCTTCGTAGGTTTGCTGGCGGGCAGATTCAATAAATCCGCAAGTATTGAGGATCAGCACCTGGGCCCTGGCGGGATCGTCAATTCGACGATAGCCGCCATCATCCATGATTTGACCCATGGAATCGGAATCGACTTCATTCTTGGCGCAACCCATTGTAACGAGGTGGTAGGTTTTCTTCCTGGGCATGAATCGTAATAACGGAGAAAGTGAAAGGTAATCTGATTCCAGACTCTAGGGTCGGGGGGTCAGTGTCGGGGTGATGACCTTTGTCGGCGTGGCGGTCGCTGTGGGAGTTGTCGGGGATGTTGCAGTCGGGGGAAGCGTGGCTGTGGGTGTGGGAGTCTGGATGCCATTCGCAGTAAAGATCAGGTTCACGATTTCACCTGAAAGGCCAAGCGCCCCTACGTTTGCCTGGTTCCACAGGATCTGCAGGGCAGCGGCATTCCCGGACAAGATTTCGATCCGCTGGTTGCCATCGAAGGGATAAGCCCCACCGGGAAGCGTTCGGCCTTCGAATTTGATTACATCATCGACGGTCACCCGCATCCAGGTGCGTTCGCGGGCAATGATATAAACCTGCACTGGCCTGTTGCCGGGCGAGGGCATGGCAACCGGTGTCCCGTTTTCGGTGGTAGGGTGGGTCGATAGAGAGGTATCGGGCGCTGCAATGGCTGCCCCCAGGCTGGCGGTCGGCGTATCGACCAAAGCATCCGTCACCGAGTCGCCAGGTGTTGCCTCGCCTGAGGTAGTGGATGGCTGGGAGAGGATGCGGATAGTACCCCAGATGGCAAATACCAGGATGACGAGGAGCAAACCACCGCCAAAAACCAGGTCACCCGAGATCAATTTTTTCAATCCCCCCCACAAAATTCTGGTCGGGTTTTCCTCTTGTAGTTCGAGTGTTATCCGAGGCCTGCGTTCGTCAAGCAGCGCCTGGAGTCCCTCTGCGTATCGCAGGAGGATGGCATCCAGGTCCAGCTCGAGGAAGTGGGCATAATTCTGTAGCATTCCTCGTCCCTGTACCGAAGAAGGGAGACGGTCGATCTCGCCTGTTTCCATGGCGAGCAGGTAGTGCAGCCGGATATGGGTATGACGTTCGATCTCATCGAGCGATAACCCCAGTAGTTCGCGCCTTCTGCTCAATTCCTGCCCGATCGAATGGAATATGGACTGTGAGGCGGTCGCTGCCATTCGATTGTCTTCTTGGATAATTGTTACTGGCAGAGCCTCTGCATACATTGCCGGGGCCGGCTCGAGATCGGATTCGATTTGGCTGGATGCATGGTCAGTTTCTGCGTTGTCCGTTCCAGCGATATCGTTACTTGCAGGGGGCTGATCGGGGATTACTTCTGCCGGTAGATGAGGTTGCTCATCCGCTGCAGGAACCTTCTGGCTATCGATGATTTCCTGTAAGGAGAGGCCGAGGTATTCTGAATAGACTCTCAGGAAACCCCTCACTGCTGCAGGAGAAGGAAGGTCGTCCGGGCGGTCTGCCTCCATGGCGTCGATGTATTGGGCGCGGATGCGCGTCGCCTTGACAACCTGTTCGACAGACAGGTTCCGGCTTTCGCGGGCACGCTTCAGGCGCAGGCCAATGCTATCCAAAACAATTCACTCGCTGGTATTCTGGCTATTGGTTCTCGATAAAAAACATCACCGGCCCCATCAGGATGATGCCGGTGATGTATGAGTCGAAATGCACCGTTTATTCTTCGACTGGGGTATCGGTGATCGTTTCAGTTTCTGTTGGCGCGGGTACTTCACTGGTCTCGCTGACTTCTTCCTCTACAGGAGTAGCGGTCTCCGGTTTGACGGACCGTCCCGGCTCCGCTTCACCCTCGCGATAGACGGTGACCTTGATCTCGGGGATCATGTCCATCGTCAGGCGGATACGGACTGTGTGTTCGCCCAGGGAGCGCAA
>VGNO01000342.1 GCA_016865985.1 Chloroflexota bacterium
CGGCAGACGAAGTCATCCCGGCGGGCGGTGACGCGGATCAGCCTCCCCACCTCGCTGAGCACCTTGTCGCCGATGGCGTGGCCGTGGGTGTCGTTGACGCTCTTGAAGCGGTCGATGTCCACCATCATCACCGCCACGCCCTGACCGGAGCGGTCAGCCGCGCTCCAGGCCTGCTCCAGGGTTTCCATGCCGGCGCGTCGATTGTGCAGGCCGGTGAGCAGATCGGTCATGGCGAAGTGCTCAAGCTTGCGGTTGGTGATCGCCAGTTCGGCGGCGAATTGCTTGAGCTGGGCGCGATCCTTCTCCCAGGCTTCCAGCAATTGCACGTAGTGCAAGGCCGCCCGCATGCGGGCGCGCAGGGCTCGCACGTTGATCGGCTTGGTGACGTAATCGTCCACCCCGGCCTCGAAGGCGTGCACCACCTCTTCCTCGGCATCCACGCCGGTGAGCATGATGACGTACATGGACTGGCCCCATTCCGTCGCGCGCAAGGCCCGGCAGAACTCCAGCCCGTCCATGACCGGCATCAGCCAGTCGGTGACGATGATCTGCGGCATCACCTCCAGGGCCATGGCCATGGCCTCGCGGCCATCCGCCGCGGTGTACACGTCTCGCCCGACCATGCCGGCCAGAATCGACTGGGCCATCAGCCGCGTGGTGGGATCGTCCTCCACCAGCAATACCCGCATGGGGGGATACAAAGCTGGTTCCTGCTCGGCTTTCGGCGCGGGCGCCGCCGCCATGTCGGCGAAGGACGGCAGGCTATGGGCCGGCACCCTCAGGACCTCGCTCCACTGCCGCCATTCCTTGATGATGCTGTCCACCTGGATGCCCATATCGTTGGCGTCCAGGCCCAGCTTGCCGCCCAGCAGCATGAGCTCGGAAATGATGCCGTTGCGCTCGTTCTCCGACGCGAGACCCATGTCGGCGAGGCGCTTGGCGTGATAGAACAGATGCGTCAGTTGATGCGGACGCGAGCCCTCGGTGAAGCCGGAACGCTCCGGCGCCTCGTGGTGATAGATGGGCTCCACCATCACCTTGGGGATACCGCAGTCGCACAGGATGGCGGCGGTGAAATCGTTGTGGTTGGCGCGCAGGTGCTCCTGCTCCAAGGCCGCGAGCTCGCCCTCGGCCGGATGTTTTTGCAGCAATGCCGCGTACTCGGCGGGATGGATGCTGGCCAGGGCCAGGCAGCCGATGCGCGCCAGCAGGCCACAGGCGAACAGTTCCTCGGGATGGGCGGCGTTGCTCAGCCTGCCCAGGGCCTGCATGGCCACGGCCATGAGCAGGGAATGCGACCAGAAGCGGGCGTAATCGAAGGCTTGGCAGGGGCCGTTCTGATACTGGTCGACCAGGGAAAAGCCCATCGCCACGTTGCGCACCGTGCTCATGCCCAGGCACATCACCGCCTCACCCACGGCGATCACCGGCCGGCCGCCGCTGACGGCCGCGGCGTTGGCCAGATGCAGCAGGCGCCCGGTGAGGGCGGGGTCGGCCGCCACCACCTTGGCGATGGCCTCGATGCTCGCGTCGTCGCGACGGCAGACCTCCATGATCGCCAGGGCCACGCCCTTAGGACTGGGCAGTTGGCCATTGCGCCGGAGCTGCTCGATCTTGGACACGGATTCCTCGCGCGAGCTCAGCGCGATGCCCGCCTCGCATTTACGGGTACTCATGCCGCATTCTCCGAAAACCATCGCCGCGCCAGCAGGGGGGGTAGTTCTCCCGCGGCGATGGGCTTGCTGATGTAGTACCCCTGCAGCGTGTCACAGGCCATTTCGCGCAGCAGTCCGGCCTGTTCCTGCGTTTCGATGCCTTCGGCCGTAACGGTGAAGCCCAGGTTCTTGGCCAGGGAAACGATGGCGCGGACGATAGCCAGGTTTTCCTGGTCCGCCGGCAGACCGCGCACGAAGCTCTGGTCCACCTTCAGGTTGGTGAGGGGCAGGCGCTTGAGATAGCTGAGCGAGGAATAGCCGGTGCCGAAATCGTCCAGGGACAGTTCCAGGCCCACCCCGCGCAGCGCGTTGAGCATCGCCAGGGTGGATGCGTTGTCTTCCATCAGCGCGCCCTCGGTTAATTCAAGTTCCAGACGTTCCGGCGGCAGTCCGGTTTCCGCGAGGATGCTTTTGACGATATCCACCAAGTCCGGGGCGCGGAACTGCACCGCCGACAGGTTGACCGCCACCCGCAACGGTGTTCCCCGCGCCGCCCAAGCGACGGCGTCGCGGCAGGCCTGGCGCAGCACCCATGCGCCGATGGGCAGGATGAGTCCGGTCTCCTCGGCGATGGGAATGAATTCCATGGGCGGTACCA
>VGNO01000343.1 GCA_016865985.1 Chloroflexota bacterium
TGTTCCGCATCGCCACCAATCTCGCCATCAATCACTTGCGAACCCACCGGCGGCGGCCCGAACAGCCGCTGGAAATGCCCGACACTGTCGTGGACGATGACGACGATCTGCCCGATACGCCGGCCTGGCTGGTGGACACGGCCAGCCTGGGACCGGAAGCGGTTGTGGAACAGGTCGAAAGAGAAACGCGGCTCCGGCAGGTCATCCAGGACCTGCCTGAAGAAAAACGGGAACTGCTCCAACTGGTGCACCAGATGGAGTTCAGCCTGCGGGAAGCCGCTGACGAGCTGGGCATTCCCGAAGGAACCGCCAAGTCCCGCCTGCATTATGCCCGCGAACAAGTGAGGCACGGTTTGCAGGCGGAAGAGGAGTGAAACCATGTCAATCAACCTGAACACAAACTGGCACAGGGCATCGTATGACCAATTCCTGTCCGGCAGCCTCCCCGAACTGCTGGCCGAGCGCATGCCCCTGGCCAGTTATGTAGTGGCCGACGACGGCCCGGCCGGGGATACCTGCACGGTGACGGTCGAACTGGCCGGTGGGGTGAAGACGCGCTATCCGTCCATCCCCCGTCCGGATGAGAAAGGCCTGTTCACCATCGGTGGCAAGCCCTACGTCGTCGTCCCACTGGCTGAGCACGAGGACCTGGACAGGGCCGAGATTGCCTGCGTCGGCGAACAACTATATACCTACATCCGGGAACGACTCGGCCAGGCTTCGAACGGCCTGTCGTGGGATGAGGAGATCCTGCGCGCCTGGCTGCCGCTGGACCGCTGGGTGAACGAGTTTCTTCAGTCCGCGGCCATGCCGCTGGATACCACCAACTGGCTCAGCCGTCACACGCACCTGCGCCGCATCCTGCTCCGACATCGCGAAAAAGTGATCACCTCCGGACAGTTGGGGCGCGTCTGCCCGTTCGAGACGCCGGAAGGTCCCATCATTGGCGCGGCGTTCACCGTCGCCGTCGGTGCCGAGATCCGTGACCGTCGGCTGGTGGCGCTGAACGATGATCCGGAGGCCACCCTGGGACTCTCCGCCTCCATGCTGCCCTTCCTCGAGAATAACGATCCCAACCGCCTGCTGATGGCAGCCAACATGCTGCGCCAGGGCATTCCAACCCTGCAACCGGAACCCGCCTGGGTGCAGACCGGCTTCGAGCCCGACGCCCCCGACTTCTGGTGCGGTCACAACCTGCTGACAGCCTTCGTTTCCTGGGGGCCAGGCACATCGGAAGACGGGATCATCATCAGCGAGTCGGCCTCCCGGCGGATGAACTATCCCACCCCGGTGGAACCAGGCGACAAGTTCAGCAACCGCCACGGCTCGAAGGGTGTGGTCAGTTACATCCTCCCGGATGACGAAATGCCCCACCTGCCGGATGGCGCTCCCGTCGAACTGGTCTACAACTTCCCGGGGCTGCGCACCCGGATGCACCTCGGCCAGGTGCGCGAGGCGGTGATGGGCCGCATCGCCCGCCAGGCAGGCGCGCCGGTTGTCGTGCCTCCTTTCCATGCCCCGAAGCCGGAAGAACTCCGCCAACGCCTTGTCGCGGCCGGACTGCCTGCTGACGGCATGGAAACGCTGGCCCGCGGCAGGAACGGCCTGTCACTGGAACTCCCCAGTGCGGTCGGCTGGGTGTACTGGACGCGCCTGTACCACCTGGCAAAGGATAAATTGAAACTGGCGCTTGCAGAACTCCCGGATGAATATTCCGGGCAGAGGCTGGGGCAGATGGAATGCGCCGCCCTGATGGAACTGGGCGCCACTGCCACCCTGCACGAGACTTTGAACGCACGAGCGGCCCGCCGTTTGCAGGTCGCAGGCGACCCTGACCGGTCGCCGATGTTCAGGGATTTACAGCAGCGCTTGCGGATCGCCGGCATCCGGGCTGAACTCCAAGGGGGCAGGCTGTCGTTCCGCTTTGCTCCGCCCGAAGGGGAAGCGCTCCGGCTTGCCCGCCCACAGCCGCATCCCTGGTTGAGCGAACGCACCCTGGAAGCGGTTGGAGTGGTCACCGACCCGGACCGCGCTGTATTGCCAGGTGACGAATTCGACCACCTGGCCGAAGCCAATGGAAAACTGGCAGGCATGCTTTCCAGCCGGGTGCCGGAACGCCTGGTGCGTGAAGCGGAGACCCGCCTGCAGGCTGCCCTCCAGGCTTTCTTTACCGCCCTGCTCCCGCCTGAGATCCTGCGCCTAGGCGAGAAACAACTTTTCAGCGGCCGGACGGCGCTCGCCCCGGGCGCCGGCCTGCGCACAGACCAGGTTGGTCTTCCTGAGGAGGTATGCTGG
>VGNO01000344.1 GCA_016865985.1 Chloroflexota bacterium
CGAAGCAAACGTGGCGATGATGATCCGCCCGGGCGCGGTGCGGAAAACCTGGTCGAAGGCCGGTGAAATAGCCATCTCGGATGGCGTCCAGCCGTGCCGCTCGGAGTTGGTCGAATCGGCCAACAGGGCTGTCACCCCGCGTTGCGAGAATTCGGCCAGTTTGGCAAAGTCGGTCGGCCAGCCGTCGACCGGGGTATGGTCGAACTTGTAATCCCCGGAGTGGATGACCAGCCCGGCGGGCGTGGTGATGCCCAGCCCGACCGCATCCGGGATGGAATGGGAGACATGGAAGAACTCCACCTGGAACTGGCCGATCTGGACCGTTTCCCCGGCCTGGACGGTGCGCAGTTCAGCCTTGGCGAGTCGGCCATGGCGGCCGAGTTTGACCTCCACCAGGCCGCGCGTCAGCGGCGTGGCATAGACCGGGGCCGGGATGCGTTCCAGCACGTGTTGGATGGCGCCGATGTGGTCTTCATGACCGTGGGTGATGATGATGCCTCGCACCCGCTCGACCTTGTCCAGCAGGTATTGGAAGTCGGGGATGATGTAGTCGATCCCCAGCATGTCATTTTCGGGGAACATCAGGCCGGCGTCCACCAGCAGAATATCCTCGCCGTATTCGTAGGCCATCATGTTCTTGCCGACTTCCCCCAGTCCGCCGAGGGGTACGATCCTGAGTTTTTGTGATTTGTCCATTTTCATTCCTTGTTCCACCCTGCCCTGCCGGTTGCATGGAATCTAAAAGCAAAACCCCCCGTGCGATTATGTCGCAGGGGTTGGCAGGATCATGGGTTGTAAGATTTTCATCTGCCGCGCTGGGCAGGTAAAGTCAATCCGGTGCGGAGCAGTATAGCAGGGGAAGGCGGGATTGTCAAAGCCGGTCAGAAAAGGGAGTGGCGAATAATGTGGGTTAAAAACATGTAACCGCAGGGAGCGCGGAGTTCGCGGAGGAAATCAAAGGAATATCACTGCGCACTTTGCGTAATCTGCGGTAAAAAAAATTGGATAACCCACCGTGTTAGCCGCTCCCTCAGAAGAGCCAATGGTTATTTACGGCGATAATGTCTCCGGCTTGAAGCAGGGCTTGTAATCGGCGCCCAGGATCAGGACGTAAGAGATGCTGCTGTCGGCGCGCGGGGCGGAGACCAGCGCCGGCTGCGGCAGGCCGAGGATGGCCAGCAGGCTGGCGGCGCGCGCCGGGTCCTGGTCGGGCGTCAGGTCGTAGAGCAGGCTGGAGGCGTAGTCGCGCCGGTCGGCCGGCGCCAGGCGGGTGGCGTAGCCGGTATAGTTCAACCGCTCCGCAGCCAGGGCGTCCCAGCCGTCGTATGCGCTTCCGTTCCAGACCTCGATCAACAGGGATTCGGTCCCGGGGGCGCGTTCGGAAGGGGCCAGCGCCTTTTGCAACATGGCCTGCACCGCCGGCCCGTCCATGATCTGGATGTAGATGCCCTGGCTGTTGATCATGCCGGTCAGGAGCGGCGGTCGGATGTAATAACTGCGGATGTCGGCATTGTTCAGGTGCAGCGCCAGCGGCGCCAGGCCGAGCAGGTCGGTCAGTCCCAGGTCGGTGGTGATGGTGGAACTGAGATCGCTGTAGAGTTGGGGGATGCGGGCGATGGTATCGGTGCTGAGGGCGCGGGAATAGATGGCGCGCAGCGCCTCCTGCTGGCGGCGGCCGCGGTCGTAATCGTTGGATTTCATCCGGGAACGGGCGTACCAGAGCGCCAGGTCGCCGTCCATGTGCACCAGGCCGGGACCGACGGTATAGAGCGCCCAGTTGTTTTCATTGTACTGGTCCAGGTTGGGCGCGATCAGGCGCCAGTCGGTATAGGCGCAGTAAACCGGCACATCGATCCCACCGAGCGTATCCACGATTCGGCGGAAGCCGTCGAAATCCACCATGGCGGTGTGGTCGATGCGGATGCCGAGGTTGTAGAGGATGGTATTGGCGAGGGTGGCCGGGCCGCTGCCCTTGACGGTCAGTTCGCCGTGCTGGTAGGCGGTGTTGATCTTGTTCATGCCCCAGCCGGGGATGTAGACCCACAGGTCGCGCGGGACGGAGATGAGCGTCACCTGACCGGATGTGGGGCGCAGGGCGGCGATGACGATGGTGTCGGTGCGGTAGCCGGAACCGGGGCGTTTGTCCGAGCCGAGCAGCAGGAAGGTGACGGTCTCATCGTCGGTCAGTAGCGGGAAGGGGGTTGGGGCGTTCTGCGGGGCGACAAAGGTCGGCAGCGGCGTGCCGGTCTGGGGGGTGACGCTC
>VGNO01000345.1 GCA_016865985.1 Chloroflexota bacterium
ATGTGGTCAGCGCCCGCACCGGCAAGATCGTCTGGACCTATATTGCCGACGGACGCATCCGCTCATCGCCGCGCATCGCCGAGAACCATGTCTTCTTCGGCTCGGATGATAATCGCCTGCATGCCGTCAACGTCCTTTCAGGGCGCGCCGCCTGGCAGTTCGAGACCGCCGCCCCGGTCCGCTCGACGCCCTTCGTCACCCACGAGGCGGTATTCGCCGGATCGGAGAGCGGCGATTTCTACGCCCTCGATTTCACCGGCGACCTGAAGTGGCGATACAAGGCCAAACTGGCCGTCACCTCCTCGCCCTGGGTGCACGAAGGCGTGGTCTATTTCGGATCGCTGGACGGCAGCCTGTACGCCCTGGATGCGAAAGCCGGCTGGATCATCTGGCGTTTCCGGATGGGCAAGGGCACGGTCTCGTCCCCGGCAGTCGGGGAGGGAAACATTTACATCGGCGCGGCGGACGGATACATCTACGCCGTGGACAGCCGCACAGCCAGGGAAAACTGGCGTTTCCGCGTTGACCACCAGGTGAGTGGATCCCCGGTACTCTTCAAGGACTCCCTCTACTGCGGGGCGGCCAATGGCTGTCTCTACTGCCTGGAGTACCGCACCGGCAGACTGCGCTGGAAGTTCGAGACCCGCGCTCCCATCACCAATGCGCCGGTCGTCTTCGATGGCATCGTCTATGTCGGTTCAGCCGACCACACACTATATGCCCTGCTGGCATGAAAGGTCCGGGCGGGCGCCTGCCTGATATTGAATGCGGGAATGGCCTGCCTCGGGCCGGAAGGCCAAGGAGAAAATCGTGAAACCGTTCTGGGAAAGAATTCGAAACAGGAAAAAAGCGGCTGCAACCCAAGCCAATGCCATTACCATGCCGCTCCCGCCCCAACAAGGCGAGGAGGATAACCGCCGGGCGCCGCGATTTGCCCCGCCCCAACTGGTCGCCGGTTGCGGGCAGTCGAACGGCCGGCAGCGCGACCACAACGAAGACAGCCTCTTCGCCGTGACCATCACCCTCGCCAGCGAAACTGGCAGCACGCCGCTCGGTCTCTACGTGGTGGCGGATGGCATGGGCGGCCACCAGTACGGGGAGGTTGCCAGCAGCGTTGCGGCGCGGACGGTAGCCGGCGCGGTCCTGCGCAAGTTCCACCCGCACCTGGCCGATCCCTCCCAGTCGTTGGACGAATCATTGCAGGAGATCATGCGCCAGGCGCTCAACGACGCCCAGCGGGCGGTGATGCAGGCCGCCCCGGGCAGCGGGACGACCGTCACCGCTGCCCTGATCCTGGGCCAGCAGTTGACCATCGCCCATGTCGGCGACAGCCGCGCCTACCTGCTGCGCCCGGAAGGCAGGATCGAACCCATCACCCGCGACCACTCGCTCGTCCACCGCCTGCAGGAACTGGGGCAGATCACCGCCGATGAAGCCGCCACCCACCCTCAACGGAACGTCCTTTACCGCGCCCTTGGCCAGGGTGAACTGCTCGACCCGGATGTATTCACCGCCCCCTTCCCGCTGAATGGGTCGCTGCTGCTGTGCAGCGACGGGCTGTGGGGCGTCGTCCCCGAGGACGACCTGGTGAATATCACCCGCAATGCTCCCAGCGTCCATGTCGCATGCCAGGACATGGTAGAAGCCGCCAATGCAGCCGGAGGCCCGGATAACATCAGCGTCATCCTGGTGCAACTCCTGAATTGAGTGCATGGACAGCCAGCCGGATTTTTACGCCCTCCTCGGACTGAACCGCCAGGCAACACCGGATGAGATCCGGAAGGCTTTCTTTTCCGCCGCCCACCGCCTGCACCCGGATAAGAACATTACTCCCGGAGAAACAGAGATCTTCCTGGAAGTCCAGCAGGCGTATGAAACCCTCTCGGATCCCGAGAAGCGCGCCCATTACGACAGCCAGTTCCCGCCGCAGGAGGAAACGCCGTACCCGATCCGCCAGCGGGTCCTCTACAGCCGCCAGTCACTCGTCCGGCTCGAAGAGCCCCAACTGGTGTACGCCCTGCTCGAACTGACGCCCAGGGCAACCGAGGAACAGATCCCCTCGCCGCCGCTCAACCTGTGCCTGGCGCTCGACTGCTCGACCTCCATGCAGGGCCTGAGCATGGACCTGGTCAAGGCCACCGCCATCCAGTTGCTGCGCCGCCTGCGACCGCAGGATGTCTTCTCGGTCGTGACCTTCAGCGACCGGGCGGAGGCGCTCATCCCGGCCACCCGCAGCCCCGACCTGCCGAAGTTGGAAGCCCG
>VGNO01000346.1 GCA_016865985.1 Chloroflexota bacterium
TCGCGACATCGACGAGCAACGGTTCGAGATGCCCGTCTTCGAGGTATCGGGCGAGCGCCAAGCCGTCAAAGAAACGAACCTGGGCATTGCCCCGGCCGCCCTCGGTGCCGTCGTTCTGCCAACCATTGCGGTCTGCGATGTGGATCTGGTCCACCAGTCGCACATTTCCGATGAGGAGGAACTGCGCTTCCAGATGGGGGTGGCGGTTTACGGGCTGGAACGCGACCAGCACAACGGCGGATGGGCCTACCGTTGGGGTGGACAAACCTTGCATCACCGCCGCGGCGTTCATTTGCGGATGGTCAATGTCGGCGCATCGATAGGCATCGACCGGTTCGAGAGATTCGGCTATCCTGTATGTCGCGTCTGCGGGCAGAGTGTATCGCCTCTCTCCTCCGATCGGCAGCGCGAACATTTCGAGCAGACCCATCAGGAACGCTGTGGGAAACCTATTCTTCCCGTTGGCTTCTACGCCGATGTGGTGGCCGACATTCTGTCGCTGCCGGCCTGTCCGGATCAGACCACTGCTTACAGCGTCCTCGAAGCGTTACGCTTTGCGGCTGCCCGGGTGCTGGACATGCACCTGGATGACCTGCAGATCTTCGTCATCGGGCATGTGGACCGTGACGAGGTGGACGCCCTGTTGTGGGATCCCATGCCCGGTGGCTCCGGACTCCTCGATCAGATCTGCGAACGATTCGAGGAGATCGTCGCGGTCGCACAGGAGATCGTCTCGAACTGCCCGGCGGCCTGCGAAAAATCATGCATCGATTGCCTCCAGACCTTCCGCAACGGCTACTACCACAAATACCTCGACCGGAAGGCGGCGCAGGAGCGGCTTGCGGCCTGGGGAACGAATCTGACGGCAAGCCATGAGATCCCGGCCAAGCAGCCGTCAAAGGCGCCCGCAGAGGGGACCCACCCGGTCAACGAAATGGAACGGCGGCTGAGACATCTATTGCTGGCGGCCGGTTTCGAGGAAGGGATCCGCGGCCGACAGATCCGCCTTGACCGAGCCATCGGGACAACCACCCCTGATGTCATCTATTGCGCGCCGCACCACGGCGCAGATGAAGGGGTGTGCCTATATCTGGACGGCTTGAGCGGCCATCTCCACGGCAACGCAGCGACTGCGGAACAGGACCAGCGCATTCGCTCCTGGCTGCGAAACAACGGCTATGAAGTCATAGAAATCGTCGTAAGCGACCTCGAAGACGAAGGCGCAATGACACGCCATTTCCGAAGACTGGCCGGTTATCTCAACGCCGGCGACCTCCGGGAGGCCCTGCGGAAGGATGCGTCATGGTTCCGGCGAGGCAGGAAGACGGGAACAGAGCGTGAGCGTTTTGTCCTTCGGCTCGTGCGCCCGCGCCCTGAGGACCGTTTTAAGAACTGCGTACCGCTGATGCCGCTCAAGGCTGCTGCCGGCGATTTCGGAGAACCAAAGACCTTGAGAGATGAGGAATGGGAACTCGACTGGGTGGAGATCGACACAGGGCGACGCTTGCGCACCGGCATGTTTGTGGCCCAGGTGGTGGGCAAGTCCATGGAACCCGTGATCCCAGATGGCGCTTACTGCCTCTTCTGTTCGCAGGTCGAAGGAACACGCCAGGGAAGGACGGTGGTCGTTCTTCTGCGGGACTCAGTCGATCCGGAGACCGGCCAGCGCTTCACCGTGAAGCGTTATGAAAGCGAGAAAGCAGTTTCAGAAGACGGTACTTGGCGGCACGTAAGAGTCTTGTTGAAGCCGATCAATCGGGATTTTCAGCCCATCGAGCTGACCTGCGAAGACGAGGGCAGCGTCGAGGTCGTGGCCGAGATGCTGGAGGTGCTGGGTTAATTCATCAGGAAGGCGCTGGAGCAAAAAGGCCTCCTGGACAACTGGATCTCCGAAGACTACCGGGGCAAGCGATCCTATGACGTCACCACAAACAGCGTGACGATGTCCGCGATCTGCAGCATGAAGGATTCGACTGTGCCTACGTATTCCTCCTGATTCTGGCGGGTGGGAACCGGGACGCTGGACGGAGGAGCAGATTCGCCGACTGGCTTATGTCGGGACTACACGGGCGCGCGAAAGGCTTTTTATTCCCTGTTGCTGCAAGAACGAACTCATTGGCAAGCTTTTTAACCCTACAACGACACATAACGTGGCAGCTCCAATGCAGCCAGTTTCCGTTTTCGATGAGAGAGATAGGCCCGATGGTTCTTCATCTGTATCCATGAGACAAGTTCAATGAGATCAGTGGCATCAA
>VGNO01000347.1 GCA_016865985.1 Chloroflexota bacterium
CGCGTGTAATAAATGACGTAGAGACCGTGCGCGACTTTGTGACCTGGGCAGCGCTGGCTGTGGCCCGCGATATATTCGCCATCGTCGGCATCATCATCGCCATGTTGTTGATGGATGTCCGCCTGTCATTGATCACTTTCTCGGTCATCCCGCTCATGGCGCTCGCCACGTACTTCTTGCGCCGCGCTGCGCGAGTAGCATACCGCAAGGTTCGGGCAGCCATTTCCTGGGTCAACTCCGTCCTGGCGGAAAATGTCAATGGCGTACGGGTGGTGCAAGCCTTCTCACGCCAGCCGTATAACTTTACAAATTTCCGGGATATGGTCAATCGTTACCACCTCGAGCGGTCCCTCCATGCTGCAAGGATCGCCGCCTTCTTTGGCCCGGTTGTGGATATTCTCGGCGCCGTTGCTACCGGCCTGGTGGTCTGGCTAGGCGGCTCCGCTGTACTTGGAGACTCGATCACTGCCGGAGTTTTGGTGGCATTCATCCTCTACATCGACCGCTTTTTCGAACCCATCCGCGACCTCTTCCGCCGTTTCGACGCGCTCCAGTCCACGATGGCGGGAGGGGAACGAATCCTTCTCCTGCTGGATACGGAGATCGAGGTCAGGGATGTCGCGGACGCCCAATCGCTTCCACCCATCCAGGGGAGAGTAACCTTTGACCATGTTTCGTTCCATTACCAGGATGACCCGGCTCTCGTATTGGAAGACATATCACTCGAGATCAAGGCCGGGGAGACGGTCGCCCTGGTCGGAGAGACTGGGGCTGGAAAAACCACCCTCGTGAAACTACTCTCACGCTTCCATGACCCGACAACTGGGTTCGTGTTGGTCGACGGACATGACCTCCGCAGCGTAAGCCAGTTGTCGCTCCGCTCCCAGATGGGGGTTGTATTACAGGACCCATTTCTGTTCAATGGTTCGGTGAATGATAATATTCGATTTGGGCGGTTGGATGCAAACGATGACGAGATCGTCTCCGCTGCGCAAGCAGTCGGCGCTCATGAGTTCATCCAGCATCTCAAGAACGGCTACGATACTTCTGTCGAGGAAGGCGGGGTCCTTTTATCGGTCGGCCAGCGACAACTGATCTCTTTTGCCCGCGCCTTGCTGGCTGACCCGCGCATCCTGGTCCTGGACGAAGCAACCTCCAGCGTGGATACGCAGACAGAGCAGGTCATCCAGTCAGGACTGGCAAGACTGCTGAAAGGTCGCACTTCTTTCGTTATTGCGCACCGCCTTTCCACAATCACCAATGCAGACCGGATCGTAGTCATCCACGATGGCAAGGTCGTGGAGCAGGGCAGTCACGCCGTCCTGCTGGCGAAACAAGGAATGTATTACGAACTCTACCGGACCGGCTTTCAGGAGTAAGGACCTTCCGCACGTATAAGAAATACACACCTGGAACTTGACGGTTCAACGCCCCGGTGATAAACTCCAAACGATCCAAATCATAGGAAAGGAGGCATGAAAATGATGGATAAAAAACTGGTTGTAATCCCCATTGTATTTTGCGCGCCTCCTGAAAGGTTGGGCTGACCGCGACCTTGTCGCCCTGGATGCCTATCCCCCAGCCGCAGGTGGACGCCGCCCTGCGGCTTTTTGATTCGGTTCGTTGCCGCAGTACAGAACAACCTCCTTCGTTCATGAGCCTACCTATGGAAACAAGCAAGAACATAAAATACTATTACGAATTGGATGATGAAGGGAAATTCGATATTTCAGGAGTTACGCCTCGAAAGTCGTCCCGGCCAAAGTCCAACAAGGCGCCGCTGGCGATCCAGCAGTTTGTCCAGAACCAGGATGACGGTCGCCGGACATTTTCTTTCACGTACAAGGCAGCGCGTTTCGAGGAAGGCTGGCTGCTGGACTCGCTTGGTTACCTTTATGAACAGAAATGGATCTCGGATGTGTTGCGCAAGGTCAAGGCGGGGAAGGAAGCCTCGGTGTATCTCTGCCGTTCCGGGGTGCAGGTGGACGTGCCTCTTGTCGCAGCGAAGGTATACCGGCCACGGATGTTGCGTAATTTGAAGAATGACAACCTTTACCGGGCCGGGCGGACAGATATCGACAGCGACGGTCGGGAAATTGTCGGCCATAATGAGGTCCATGCAATGGTGACCCGTACGGCTTACGGAGAGAGCCTCCGACACCAATCCTGGATCGCCCATGAATTCCAGACATTGAAAGCCCTGTCAGTTGCTGGAGCAGACGTGCCGCGGCCGTATGAAATGGCTCAAAACGCC
>VGNO01000348.1 GCA_016865985.1 Chloroflexota bacterium
GCCAGCAGGAGAACCGGCAGCCAGACGCGGGCCAGATAGAAGCCGGCGAGGAAAAAGAGGGCCCAGGAGGCGTCCGGCAGATGCAGCGCGTCGCCGAAGTGGTGGAAGCGGGTGGCCAGCATGACGGCCAACAGGGAGCCGCCGATGAGAGCCTGGGTGCGCGGTGCGCAAGTCGGGAAGAGGGACATCTCAATCTCCTGTGAGGGTATGCCAAGGGACGGTATGGGCTGAGTTTAGCGTGAAAGCGCCGAAGTCACGCCTGCTTCGGTCCGAGCCCGGGCTTGCGCGGCATGCCGGGGACCGATGCCGCGCCCAGGATCATCGGGGCTGATAACGCAGGGTGACGAACAGGTTCCGCTCTGGCGTGTTGTAGCCGTGTACCAGTTCGTAGTCCTGGTTCAAGGCATTCGCCAGACGTCCTTCGATGCGCCACTCCGGCGCCAGCCGATAGGCTGCGTTCAATGTGACCAGGGTATATCCGGATAGCCGCTGGGTATTGGCGGCATCGTTGTAGCGCTTGTCCGAGGCGGTCAGTTCCGCGCCCAGTTCCCAGGCATCGAAACTGCGGTGGGCGGCCAGGGTCAGCCGGCGCGGCGAACGCCAGGGCAGATCCTGGTGCGTCGCCTCGTCCTCGGCACGCTGCCAGTCGAAGCCGATCCTGCCCAGCCAGCCGGCAACCCGCCCGGAATACTGGATGCCACAGCCGGTGAGGCGCGCCTTGTTGACGTTGTCCGGGGTGAACTTGCCATGACCGAGATCGAATTGCCAGAGGATCAGATCCGTCACCCGGTCGTCATGGCAGGACAGGCGCAGGCTGCCGCCGGCCAGGCTGCCCTGCAGGGTGATCTCGCGACTGAAGGATTCTTCCGGATCGAGGTTCGGATTGCCGACCAAGAAACCATCGTCAGGGTAGTAGAGGTCGTTGAAGGACGGCGCCCGGAAGGCCGTGGCGAGACGCGCGCTGAGCCGCCATCCGGGCAAGCCCAGCCAGGCATAGCCCAGCGCCCCCGTATCCTGGTCGCCGAACTGGCTGTTATGGTCATGCCGCCAGGTCACTTCGAACGCATGCATGCCCTGCTGCGTCTGCCCGGACAAGACCAGACCGGTGTTGTCGCGCTCGCGTGTGGTGTACGCCACACTGCCGGAGACCGACTGCTCCAGGCGATCCAGGATCGCCCGCACACGGTTGTCGCCCAGGCGCCAGTCGTTCTGCCAGGCGTACTGATGCTGGTCGGTCTTGTACTTGCTGTTACCGAAACTGGTGAAGAAGCTCGAGTCGTCCTGACTCAGGCCGGCACGCAATTGGCTGTCCCAGTGATCGGACAGCCGGCTACGCAGGGTCAGGCCCAGCAATTCCTGGGTCACCTCGCTGTGTGTGTTGTGGGGGCCGGGGCCGTCGTCGTACTCGCTGCGTCCCTGCGTACGAAAACCCACCAGGTCCAGGCGGTGCTCCGGGCTGAGGGCAAGGCCGCCGCTGAGCAGCAGGTGATCGTGGCGGAAACCGTCGGCATCCGGGTTGTGAATGCCGAAGGGCGCCTTGGCATTGGTGGCATCCATGCCATCGCTGCGCAGACGGCCCGCATCCAGGGCAAAGGACACATGGTCGACGCCGCCGCGCAGGCCGGCATCGAATCGCCGGGTCGACCAGTCACCCAAGCCCGCCGAGGCATGCATGCGCGGCTTGCCCTCGCCGCGCGGCGCGAAGAACTGCAGGACGCCGCCCATGGCATCGGCGCCATAGAGGTGGCTGCCGGCGCCGCGCAGGACCTCGATGCGCTCGAAGCCGGTCGGCAGGAACTGATCGAGAGGCGTCATGCCCAGGGTGGCGGAACCGACACGGAAGCCATCGACCAGGACCAGGGTCTGGCTGCCGGAATATCCGCCCAGCAAGACGTTGGTGGGCTGACCCAGGCCTCCGTTGGCGACGATTTCGATGCCCGGCTGGCTCTGCAGCAAGTCGGTGATGGAGGCCTGTCCGGCGGTGGCAATGGCTTCCTGCCCCAGCACGCGTACATCGGCGAGCACCTCGCCACGGGCTTGCGGGATGCGCGTCGCGGTGACCACGATTTCGTCCAGGGTGGGGATGGAGTCCCGCGCGCCGGCGGGCGTGATGCACAGGCCGGCGCACAGCGCGGCCAGGGTCTTGCTAGACATGGAGAGCGTCCTTTTTTCGTTCCCAGCGTCCCCGCGGGGAGTGCTCGCAAAGCGGGCCGAAAAAGGTGACAAGACCGAGTTCG
>VGNO01000349.1 GCA_016865985.1 Chloroflexota bacterium
ATGCGGACCACAGTCGCCAGGGCGTAGAAACCAAAAGCCACCACCAGCATCGGGCGGAAATCGAAATATTGCGCCAGCAGCCCGGCCATTGCCGGACCGATGACAGTCACCACCATGTAGATGCCGCGGGTTGCCCCGAAGACGCGTCCCCGCTCGGTTTCGTCGGATTGCTCGGCAATGTAGGCGCCGAAACTCGGCCCGACGAACGAGTTGGAGACATATTCCACGCACAGTCCCAGCATCACCCATTCCCAGGATGGTGAGATGAAGAATAAAAGGTAGCCAAAGACGGCAATCGAACTGCCGATGGCGATGGCGCGCAGGCGGCCGATGGTATCGGAGATCCATCCGCCCGCGATCTGCAACAGCATCGGCACCAGCGAGGCGACGGTGAAAACCAGCCCGACCTGCCCGACCGATGCGCCCAGGTCGACCAGGTAGAGCGACAACATGCTGTAAGCCATCTGCCCGGCAATGTTCGCCAGGATCATGGCCAGCAGGAACCAGCGCAGGTTGACATTGAGCATGGATTTCGATGTGTTTTGCATTGGGTTTGGTTTCCCTCCAGGAGCAGTCATGGATCAATCGGCGGAACGCGCCAGCAGGCCCAACACCCGGGCGCTCCAGTCGAACTGGCGGTGGGGCGTACGCCAAGTGTCAGAAAGCGGCATGGTATTGACCGAGGCCGGTTTTGGGCCGAAATCCCATAGGCCGTCAGCATTACGCTGTCCCCACAGCCAGGCGATCACCTCCCCGGCAAAATCCTTCCAGGCCGGGAACAGCCTCGCCAGCATCTCGTGGGAGGCCAGCCAGCGGTCCATCCGGCCGGGCATGCCCAGCGGCGGCCTGGCGAGGGGTTCCGTCAGGTAACCGATGCCGGAGGGCCGCTGCCACAGCCAGGTCAGGAGCGCACTCTCGATCCTGGAGGGCAACAGGCCGGGGAGCGATCCCAGGATGTTGAGTTGATAACGGCCAGCGATGACCAGGTAACTGCCCCTGACCGTCGCGCCGGTTAATTTTGCATGGGCTTCGATCTCGTCCTGCTCGCAATACGCGCTGGAACGGAATGTGCGATTGGCGATCTCCAGCCAGAGCGCCCGGTCGGGCATGAGGATGGGATCGGTGGGATGGATCAGGGAATAGGTCGAAGCCACGAACATCCGCTCGCCGGTCGCCCAGCAGTCGTTCTTTTCCTTGTAATCGGGAAATTCGATATCGTGGTTCAGCAAAGCGAGCAAGTACCGGCTGGCTTTCTCCAGGATGGGATGGCTTGCATCCAACCCCAGCGCCAGCGCCCGCTCCACGCCCACCTCGGTGGAGGCGATCTTCTGTTTCGACTTCGTGCTGCGGGAGTGAAAGGCGCCCCAGCCGCCGTCCGGCCATTGCTCACGGGCAAGTTCCTGCACGCAGGAGGTGAGTTCCAGCCCGGATTTTGCCAACAGGAGTCCGGGATCGTCCGGGAGCCTCTTCAGCACGTCCCGCAGCAGCCGGCAGCAGACTACAGTCCCGGCTGGTTGGGACAGGATGGATTCTGCAATCTCCCTGGATGTTGTCGAACGGTCTATAGCCACGGTAGAAGTCCCATGTGGGAGGCGCCCCTGGCGTTGCCTGGAGCGGTCTGGACAACCAACCCTGCAATAGCCTAATTATCGTCCCGTTTTATCCGCCTGTCCAGATGCTGCGGTCAGCCATCGAGCAGGGTCGCCCAGTCCAATTCCCCGCTGGTTTTATGCAGGCGGTGGTCATCGTCCACGATGATGTAGGTGTTATTCGGGAAGACCTTCTCCACCAGCCGGCGGCAGGCATCCAGCGGAAGCAGTTCATCACGTGTGCCGTGGATGACGATGGTCGGGACCGGCACCGGGTCCGGGACGTGGTCGGCGAACTCCGGCAGGATCAGGGCGGGGGCCAGCAGCGCCAGTTTCCGCACCTGGCCGGGATTCTGCGCGGCAAAAAGAGCCGCCATCAGGCCGCCGAGTGAGGATCCGATCAGGGTCCAGCCGGTCTTGTCGCCGATGATGGCTTCGAGTTGCGCCATGCGCTCCGGCAACTCCCCATCGAAGTCGGGGGTGACCATCCCCGGGAACAGGTCGCGCAGGAGGCGGGCTTTATAGGTCTGGCTCTTGTCGCCGCTGGAACCGTGGATGAAGAGGATGCTGGTGGGATCGATCATGGTTTCGGGCGCTGGCTGAAGAAGGCCCATATAACCTGGGTGGCGCTGAAATCCTGGTT
>VGNO01000350.1 GCA_016865985.1 Chloroflexota bacterium
AGTTCTTCGATGGCAATGGCGGCGCTAATGGCGTCAATTCCCGGGCCGCCATAACTCTCGGGGATGTTAAGTCCCAACAAACCCAGCGGGCCCATCTTTCGTACCGCCGGCCAGTTGAACTCCTCGGCCTCGTCTGTCTCACGGGCCTTCGGCTGTACTTCAGCCATCACGAAATCGTGGACTGCCTTTTGCCACATGCGTTGTTCATCGGTCAAATCGAAATTCATGGCGCCTCCTCTGTCTTTGGCGGATGTCAGGGAGGGGAGTGGAGGCTCCCCAATAAGGTCAGCGCTTAAAGTGTTATGACTTTATCTGCGAGAACCTGGGCTTCGAGGATGTCGGTCATGCCGCCGGGAATCCCCACCGCCTGCCTTCCGGATAGATTGTAGAAGTCCAGGCAGGTCGAACAAGCCAGCAGGCGCACGCCCCTGGATTCAAGCGAGTGCAATATATCCAGAACCGGCGACTCCTCGCAGACCAGTTTGACGCCTTCCGTGTAGAAACAAATCGCATTCGGGAGGTCGCCATTTTCTAGAATGAGTTCGAAGTACTTGGAGATCAATTTCAGCGGCAGGGGTGGGACGGCATTGCCCATTCCCTCCCTGGTTACAAGGATGACCGAATCGCGGAGAGTCATGACTCGCTCCAAAATTACGACTGATAGTCTGCCAGCAGGTTCCGGGCGTCGCCCGAGGATACCTTCGGGACGAAGATCTGCACCCTGCCCAGGCCGTCCACTGTCACCGGGAACGCATTCAGCCCGATCGATTCCTGGAACAGTTCAGTATCGATTCCTTCGGCTTGCAGCAGGCTCTTAATGGCTTCCGCTTCCAGCCGTCCCTGTACTTCGACCAGCAACTCCCAGGTCATTTCATCCATGAGTTACCTCCATGCGGTGATGAATAGAACTGTAAAAATCGAACTGACTATCAACTGCCTGATCCCGATCCGGGTCGGCTTGAATCCAATCGCTGGGCGGATGAAGGAACCGTGCAGCGTCTCCAGCCACTGGACGAGATATGGGGTAAACAACCAGGCCGGCAGCAAGCCGCTGAGTCCAAGACCCAGCGCCACGAACAGGTTGAATGATGTATACAGGATCGACCTTCCGGCCATGTTACACAGTACGGAGCGTGGCGGGATCCTGTCCAGGGTCCGTTGCTCGAGGCGGAGGTAAGCGTATACGATGGATGCCGCCGACTGGAACCAGACGAGGGGCCATAATATCCATCCACTCCAATCCATGTTCCCGCTTCCCGCCCAGGACGCGGCCGGGGCAACCAGGGAGAGCGCTCCTGTGGCCAGGATTTCAATACCAGGCTTGCGGCGCTCGGCGCGCTTGCTGACCAGGTACAAATGAAGCAGGAAGATCGGTATGCCGGGGATGGCCAGGAGCAGGACGGCTGCCCGACCGGTTAAGACCAAACCGGCTACGGCCAGGAGCGCTACCATGCCGTAGAGCAGGCACCAGGTCCAGGCTGCAGGCAGTTCCTGCCGAGAACGGCGGCCGCTCCAGGTTTTGACAATGACCGTCACTGGCTGCCGGATGAAGAAGACAGACAAAGCCGCCAGGGTCAGGAAAGCCGAACCGGGGGTGAATTCCCCTCCAGCAGATAACCCGATCAATAAAGGGCTGAGGATGAAAACCCAGGAGCCGTGGTCCTGGGGGATGGCGATCTGTTTCTGGAGAAGCGCTTTAATGCTGGTCTTCATAATCCGGGTAGGTAGACTTGGATCTCAGGGAAGGGACCTCAGCCGGATCCTTTCTGATCACGGATCCGTTCCTCGAGTGAATTGAAGATACTCCCAGCCAGGCTGCTGCCTTGTTTCCTTCGCAGATTGACCGTATAGTTCCGGCGGTCCCCCTCGCCCCGGCAGATCAGCCAGCCCTGCTGTGACAGCGTTGATAACGCGTTTTCGAGGTCGCCAGGTTTCATCCTGTCAGGTTCGGGTTGGTCGGACATGGCTTCGAGGATGGCCGCATGGCTCATCTCGATCTCGCGCAGCATCAAGCGCATAATTTTGCGCAGGCCGGACGGTAATTGTGCCAGGTCGAGGGCGCTGATGCCTTCCGCCCGGTTCTGTATATCGAGTTGTTGCTGCAAGCGGCCAAAGATACTTCCGCTCATTTGCCCTCGCTTTCAGAACATTTCCGGCATGCCGATTGGTTCCGGCTGTGGCTGGCAAATACCGCACCAGATGACATCGGCTACGACCAAGCCCTTGGGCGT
>VGNO01000351.1 GCA_016865985.1 Chloroflexota bacterium
CGATGTTCAAAATCTGGGTGTATTTTCAGCGTAGAATAGTTCCTGCGTTTGTTTATACTTGTTCTACGGCTACGGTCTGCTTGCGGATGCGGAAACTCCCGGCCTTGGCCATCACTTGCGCTACGTATTCCTCCGGGATGTCCACCAGGGTCTGTTTTTCCTGGATGTAGATCTTGCCAATCGTCTTCCCTGGAATATCGGCGAAATAGGCGATGGCGCTGACCACGTCGTTGGGACGGATGCCGTGCATCTTCCCCCGGCTCAGGCTGAGGCGCACCATGCCAGGTTCGTGGGAGACCTTCGATTGGCGGTCGCCCTCGAAGCGTTTCTTCCCTTCCGTCCCTCCCGGGCGTTTCCCTTTGCGGGGAGCGGCTTCGACTGCGGCGCGGATGGGGAGGATGGGGCGTTGCTTTTCCTCCGCCCGCGCCAGTTTCAAGCCGGCGGCTGCGATATCCAGCGGGTCATGCCCGGCTTCCACCAACTTGGCAACCAGGAGGCCTTCCTGCTGGCAGCGGCCACTCGCCAGCCAGGCGTTCACCTGTTCCAATAGTTTATTCTCGCGGAACTGCATGATCTCTTCGACGGTCGGCAATGCCGTCGGGACGATGGACTGCTTTATGAAACCTTCGATCCGCCGCAACTGCCACAGCGCTTTCGGGTGCAGCAGGGTGATGGAAGCGCCGGCCTTCCCAGCCCGCCCGGTGCGACCGATGCGGTGGACATAGAGTTCGGGGTCGTCGGGTAAGTCATAGTTGATGACATGAGAAATGCCGTCCACATCCAGGCCGCGCGCCGCGACATCCGTCGCCACCAAGACCTGGACCTGGTCGTTGCGGAAGCGCGCCATCACCTGTTCGCGGGTTTCCTGGCTGAGGTCCCCATTGAGTGACTCGGCCGGGAAACCGCGCGCCACCAGCGAATTCGCCAGTTCTCCGGTCCCTGCCCGGGTGCGGACGAAGACCAGCGCCCGCGAGACCGGCTCGACCTCGAAGATGCGGGTCAGGGCAGCCAGTTTATCGGCTTCGTGGACCAGATAGTAACGTTGTTCGATGGTCGCCACTGCCAACCCCTCGGACTGGATGGTGATGGACTGAGGTTCGCGCAAATAGCGGTTGGCCAGGCGGCGGATCGGGGAGGGCAGGGTGGCGGAAAATAGGGCGGTCTGGCGCCCGAGCGGCGTCGCTTCCAGGATGGCCTCGATATCTTCGATGAACCCCATGCTGAGCATTTCATCGGCTTCGTCCAGCACCAGGGTGCGGAGGTCGCCGAGGTCGAGGACGCCGCGCTCGATCAGGTCCAGCAGGCGGCCTGGCGTACCGACCACCACATCTACCCCCTTGTTGAGCCGTGTGATCTGGCGGCTGTAGGGCTGCCCGCCGTAGACGGCCAGGACACGCGCCTCCAGCAGCCGGCCGAGTTGGTAGACTGCATCCGCAACCTGGATCGCCAGTTCGCGGGTCGGGGTCAGGACCAGCGCCTGGGTGCGCTTCTGGCCTGGAACAAGATTGTGGAGGAGGGGGAGGGCGAAGGCAGCCGTCTTGCCGGTGCCGGTCTGCGCCTGGCCGATGATATCGGAGCCGGCCATCATCAACGAAATGACGGCGGATTGGATCGGCGTCGGCGTGGTATAGCCGAGGTCGGCTATGGCCTGCACCAGGTGAGGGTGCAGCGCCATTTGGGAAAATTCGGTTGTCATCAAATACTCCTGTCGAATGCGCTTGTGAACCGCTGCGGCTCACAGGGGTTAAGGCTGTTTTGATGACTCCGAAGCGCTGCGCCTTCCTTTCGGGCGGCGTCCCTTTTACCTACCAACAGCCGGTCTCCTTTCGGAAGCCAGCCACCTGCAAGAAAAATGCCCGACCGAAACGCGTCGGGCCACCGGTTGGAATGATCAAAACAATCGATTGTTGCCGTCCAGCCAGGACAGCGGCCAGCAGTATACCACGAATTGGGCGCCGCGGCGAATATGGATGCTATAAGGAGCGCCTAGTTTAGTGGGCTTCTTCGGTTTTTTTTTCGCAGAGTACGCAACCCCCTCAGTTCGGGGGCGGGCGAGCGCAGAGAAATCCTTTGTTTTTTCTCCGCGGACTCCGCGCTCTCTGCGGTTAGAAAGAAAGCCCATCATTTTAGACACTCCCTGCGATGAAGTTTTCCATGTCTCGTCCAACTTGGAGGCCTGGCGGCCAGGCGTCATTCCACGCCTACTATCTCCAGGTAGG
>VGNO01000352.1 GCA_016865985.1 Chloroflexota bacterium
TAAGCCTTTTTCAACTCGGCTTGCGTGTCATTGATCATTTGCTCGATCACAACTTGCCTTTGCCTGTCTCTTTTACAAACTTTTCACATGCTTATCCGCTGTTTGTCCGGTAGAGAAACCGTCCCTCCGGTTTTGGATGATCCATATCCACCAAATTTCCCCCGGATTTGTTCTTTTCAACCAAGGCGGAAATGCTATAATGGGCTAACCTATCCATTCATTCATCAGGAGGAGTTACTCATGCGGAAGACAATCGTACTCGCACTTGGCGTTCTGGCACTCTCCGTCCTGGCCTGCACTTTCAGCCTGCCAGGGACCACCGAGACCGAGGCGCCGCCGCCCCCTTCCAACGTCCTTCTTCAGGACGATTTCAGCAGCAGCAGCACCGGCTGGGAAGTTGGCGATTATGACATCGGGAGAGTAGGATATGAAAATGGCTACTATTTCGTAAATGCCATCGAACAGGGCTCCATCATGTGGGGTCTTTCCGGCAGCGCCTACGGTGATACGATCATCACCGTGGATGCAACCCAGGTATCCGCGCCCGGTAATAATAACAATTCCTATGGCGTCGGTTGCCGCTTCACCAGCTCCGACCAGCCGGATGGTTATCTCTTCCGCATCAGCGGCGACGGGTATTTTGCCATCCAGATCGTCCGCGGCGGTGAGACGACAGCCATCGTGGATTGGACCACTTCGAGCGCCATCAACCAGGGCAACAAGACCAACCGGCTCAAGGTGATCTGCGATGGATCGGACTTCCGGTTCGAGGTCAACGGTACCCTCATGGACCAGGTGTCCGACTCGAGTTTCACCTACGGCAACGTCATCCTGGCGGCTTCGACCTTCGAGTCCGAGCAGACGGAGATCCACTTCGACAATATCGTCATCAGCAAACCCTGAAAGACCGAACGGTACGCCAACACTCCGGAGAACTCCCTCCGGGGTGTTTTTTAATATCGGGGAGCGCTTAATCTAGTGGGCTTCCTCGAGCTATTTACCGCAGAGTACGCATAGAGCACAGAAGCTTTTGTTTTTTCTCTGCGAGTTCCGCGCTCTCTGCGGTTAGAAAGAAAGCCCATCGCTTTCGACACTCCCTTTTATCGGTGAGTAACGAAATTTCCGCCAATCTGTGTATAATCCCACCATGCAAATACCCGACCGGGTGGTTACGGTATCTGAATTGAGACAGCATTCTGGTGAGCGCGGGATGAGGAAATGGATTGCCTTCCGAGGGGTTGTCTACGATGTGACCGACTGCCCGCGCTGGTTGCGGGATAGTCGCCAGTCTCTCCACTTCCCCGGCCAGGACTTGACGAGTGAGTTGCCCGATGCGCCACACAAAGAAGATGTGTTCACCCGGCCCTGCATCAAGGTCATCGGCAGTCTCCAGGAGTGATGAAAATGAATCCATCCGGATCCCAGCCTCTACAGGAACTCGACCTGGCTGCATTTGTCTCCAGGGAAGCGCACGACCTGAAATCGCCTTTCAACCGCATCCTGGGTTTTTTGAAACTGGTCATCAACGGATTGGATGGCCCACTGACCGACCTCCAGCGGGACGACTTGACGACTGCCTACCACAATGCCATCCATGCCCTGGCGTTGATGAGCAACCTGGTGGACATGGCGCGCTTCAGCCGGGGCGACAAACTGCCTTCGTTCACCCGGGAAAATATCCTGGAAATCTGGGCGCAGGCCTGCCAAACATGGCGCAAGGGCAATCCCGGCCGGGAGGTGAAATTGTTCGATCCGGGTAGTCCCAGTCCCACATCCCTGCCCATGGATGGAACCCTGATGCAGAAGGCATTCCTCCATTGGATTTCCTATGTTTCCGGATTCGTAAAGGACCCTTGCGAAGTCCGACTGGAGATCGCTGAAACGGCGGTAGATACCCGACTCACCATCCGCGGCCGGGGGGAGAAAAGCGCTCCGGCTGCGTGCGACCAGGCGATGGACGACTATCTTGGGCGCGCCATCCTGTCATTGCATCATGGGATCGTCGAATCCACCGATGAGACCGACCAGGGAGCCCAAGTCATTCTCAGGCTGCCAAAAGGGACAACCTGGGCCACATGAAATCAGTGGAAAACAAACTCATCACAGCCGGAACCATCCAGGCGCTCGATATACTTGCCCTCATCGTTTTCATCCCCATCCTGCATTGGATCTAGATATCGAAGAGCCCGGTTCCCATCGACCGGGCTCAGG
>VGNO01000353.1 GCA_016865985.1 Chloroflexota bacterium
GCGTCGTCATGGAACAGCTCGTAGAAATCGCCCATGCGGTAGAACAGCAGCATGTCGGGGTGCTCGGCCTTGATGCGCAGGTACTGCTGCATCATGGGGGTGTGCTGGCTGAGGGCGTCGGCGGTCACGGTGGTGGGTGGGGAAGATGGTCTGGGTACAGGAGGAATACCTATTTAGAGGTATAGTGCTGCCATTTTTTTGACCTGGATCAATGGAGGCAGTGGGTATGTCCGTGCGTTCGCGCATTGTGCCTATCTTGCTGGGTTTCTTCATCTCGTTCGCGCCCGGCAAGGGGGAGGCGGCGCCCCAGGGTATCTCCACGGAGCAGCGCCTGGTTTCGGTGATGGCCGACACGAAGGCGCGGGAGGCGGCTTCGGCGGCGGGCAAACGCGCGGCCTTCCTGTGTGTCCACTGCCACGGCGAGGACGGCAACAGCCCTCTCGCGCACGTGCCGAATCTGGCCGGCCAGAATCCGGTGTACCTGCTTCACCAAATCGACAAGTTCGGCGATGGTCGACGCAAGGACGAGTTCATGTCCGGCCTGGTGAAGGTGTTGAAGCCCGAGGACCGCTTCAACATGGCGGTGTATTACGCGACCCAGTCGGTGCGGCCGACGCCGGGCCACGATGTGCGCCTGCGGGAGGCCGGCGGCAGGCATTTCGCGCGGGCCTGCGCCGGCTGTCATGGCGCCTCCGCGCGCGGCACCAAGGATGTCGCGCGTCTGGCGGGGCAGCAGCCGGTCTATTTGAGGATCGCCCTGGAAGGCTATCGCCAAGGCTCTGGAACACGCTCGGACATGCGCATGACCGGGGTGGCGAAGAATCTGACCAACCACGAGGTCGCCGCGCTGGCCGCCTATCTGTCCGCTCTGCCCTGAATCGTCCCGCGCGCCAACGGTGGATTCAGCACGATCGTTGTCCGAGATCAAAGGCCCGCCCGAGAAAATCGGATAGTTTCCCCCGCGACTGAACAGATGGACCCCGCGGGGGGGATGGCGTGATGAAGAACATGGATCGCAGGGAGTTCCTGTGCCGTGGCCTGGGCCTGATGGTCCTGTTCGCGGTGCCGGTGGGCCAGGCGCGCGCGGCGATCGCGAACCTGAACGAGGCCATCAACAAGGCCGGACGCATGCGCATGCTTTCCCAGCGCATGGCCAAGGCTTATTTCCAACTGGGGCAGGGCATCCTGCCGGACGCGTCGCGGCGGCTCCTCGACGCCTCGATCAAGCTCTACCAGGAGCATCTGGAGGATCTGAAGGCGTATGCGCCGTCCTCGGATATTCAGGCCACCTATGCTGAACTTGAAACCATCTGGCTGCGCTACCGGCAACTGCTGGCCTCGACCCCGGGCCTGGAACCGGCGCGCCGCATCGCCGAGGTCAACGAAGACGCACTGCGTGTCGCACATCTCGGCACCACTCAGCTGGAATTGCATTCCACTTCCAGCGTCGGTCGCTTGGTCAACATCTCCGGTCGTCAGCGCATGCTTTCCCAGCGCATGGCCAAGTTCTACATGATGCGCCGCTGGGGGATCGGCGGCCCGACGATGGACAGCGAGGCACAGGTCGCCAGGCGCGAGTTCATGAGCGCGTTGGATGCGCTGGAGCGGGCGCCGGAGAACACCCCGAAAATCAGGCAGGAACTGGAGTTGGCCCGCACGCAGTGGCTGTTCTTCGAGCAGGCGTTGCGCCAGGAAAGGATCGGTGACAAGGACTCAGCATATGCCGCGAATGTCGCCACCACCAGCGAACGCATCCTGGAGGTGATGGACCGGGTGACCAACTTGTACGCGAAATTGCCGGGCTCCGCGCCCCTCTCCGCTCCGTCAGGCTCTAGCCATCCCTCGCGGCGCTGAGGCGCTTGTCGGCGGCGCGCTGCCGGCGTCCCGGAGCTACTCGCGATTCAAGTATCGGCCCGCGGTGCCGTTGAAGCATCGGCGTCGACGCGCGTGCCCGCACCGGGCTGATTTCATGGAGACAAAGATGAACAAGAACGTGGAGGGCGTTCGCCTGCCCCCTTCCAGCGCCGCCCGTCCGGACCTGGACTGGAGTCAGGTGCGGGAGACCATATTGATGCTCAACCTTGCGGTGGCGCAGATCGAGATCGCCCTGAAGGATTCCAGCGGCTCCGTCGATGTGCTGGCGGAGAGCTTCACCGGCATGTACGGCAACATCATGGCCCTGGTGGAACAGGCCCGCGCCCTGCCGGATT
>VGNO01000354.1 GCA_016865985.1 Chloroflexota bacterium
TGGGGTGGAGCCTGGTGGTTATATTTCGACTGGTTGCTGGTCGGCATCTTCCTGGTGATGACCCTGCTCATCATGTCCGGGGCGGACTTGCGCAAGGATTGGCTGATCGTCTTTGTCGGTTTCGTGGGCGGCCTCGTGATCGAGGGCTGGGGTACACAGACCAACCTGTGGTTCTACTTTACCGCAGAACGACCGCCCTTATGGATCATCCCCGCCTGGCCGATTGCCAGCCTCTCGATCGACCGGTTGGTTCGTATCCTGGACCACTATATCCCTCGCCAAGATGCAAAGCGTTACCACCGCCTGCTCTATTGGTTGGTCTTCCCGACATTTGCGGGTTACATGCTTTTCTTCACCTGGCCGACGGTGGATAAACTACTTACCTTGATGGCCATCCTGTTGGTGACCTGCCTGACTCTGACCCCGACCGACCCGCGCGCCGCCCTGTTGAATTTCGCAGCCGGCTCAGCCCTGGGATATTTCCTCGAATTATGGGGCACCACCCGCCAGTGTTGGACCTATTACACCTACGAAACCCCGCCCTTCTTTGCCGTCCTGGCGCATGGCATGGCGGCGGTCGCTTTCTGGCGGGCGGGGTTGCTGTTACAAATGATGCTGGGGAAAGTAAAACGGCTACATGATCTTCTTGTATATAAACAATTGCCCGGTGAAGAATAAAGCCGCCGCCACTGGAGCGCCGATCCAGAGATCGTAGCCCCAGGCCAGGCCGGCGAAGAAGACTGCTGCGCCGAAGATGAACCCTCCCAGCAGGGAGACCTGGAAAGCCAGCATGAAGGATATGCTCCAGGGTTTGTCCCTTATTGGAGGCTTCATCCAAGGGAAAGCCATCTCGATGCCATTTTGGATGGCGTGTTCAGTGGCGTACTTTTTGATCGAGATCATCGCCTCAACAGAATCGTACCAGGCCTGGCGCAGGCGGGCCAGTTGCAACAGGGTCGCCAGGCCGAAGTTCGAGAGGATAAAGAATAACAAAGCCAAGAAGACGGCGACCAATGGGTCATGTCGGAAGTCCGCGCCCAGGAAGGCTCCCACCAGGCTGCCGACACTGACCAGGTAGAAGGTCGATACCCGAGCCCGGTCCTCGTGGGCTTCGAAGGCGGTCTTTGAAATGTAGTCGAATTCTGCCAGGAGGAATTTTTCCGCATCCACCCGTGTGATTTTCCGTTGAGTTCCATCATTGCTTCCCATTTATGCTTCCTCCTCGCTCCTGCGATGGTGGAGCCATCCATGTTCGGCGCGCCGGGTATCATCCATCCCCCCGCGCTGGATGGCCTGTTCTCCGTATTTCTGGCGCAGTTCGTCCAGCACGGTGAGCAGGCGGCGCGATTTTTCGCTGCCATCGTCCCAGAGGGATAACTGCCTCGTCGGTGCCGCCAATCCACTGACGCCGACTCCGACCAGCCGTACCGCCTTGCCGGCAGGGCGGACTTTGCGGAGCAGCTGCACGGCGGTTTCGAATATTTCGTCGTCCTGGTCGGTTGCCTGCAGCAGCCGGCTCTGCCTGGAGAGGGTGGTGAAATCGGGCCAGCGAATTTTAATTTTTACGGTATTCCCTGCCAAGTCCGCCCTGCGCAGGCGACGGCCGACATCGGCGGACAAGTCGCGCAGGGTGCGATCGAGGTCGCGGTCGTCACGCAGGTCGCGGGCGAAGGTCACCTCCTGGCTGATGGATTTGACGTCCCGCCCGGTTGCTACAGGGCGGGCGTCCTGTCCGCGGGCGTGACGGGCGATTTCGAGCCCCGCTTCACCGAAACGGGCGTGTAGTTCCCTTTCCGGCCATGCAGCGATATCTCCGATGGTGTGCATTCCCAGAGAAGCCAGCCGGGAGGCGGTCTTCGGTCCCACCCCCCACAACATATCCGCAGGGAGGGGAGCCAGGAAAGCCGCCTCCTCGCCTGCTGGGACGACCGTGATTGCGTACGGAGGGCGGGTGTGATCAGGCGCCGCCTTCTTACCGACATCGGTGGCGATCTTGGCCACCAGTTTGTTCGTCGCCACCCCGATGGAGCATGGGAGGTCCAGCCGGTCCCGGATGCATGCCTGGATGCGGCGCGCCAGCGTTTCCCCGTCGTCGGCGACATCGCTCAAGTCAAGGAACGCTTCATCAACCGATACCTGTTCGATGCGGCCGGAAAAACCATCCAGCAACTCCATCACCTGCCGGGAGGTTTCACTGTAAATCTGGAT
>VGNO01000355.1 GCA_016865985.1 Chloroflexota bacterium
TTATTACACGCGTGATGACCCGTCCAACCGAAAAATTGGAGAAGAAACCGAGCGACAGCCTTTGCAGGTGGTTGAATAATGCTTTCCGCAGGTCATATATGACCGATTGACCGACATGCGCCATGAGGTTGACGCGGAAATATGTGAAACTCCATTGCAGGACAGCCACACCGAGATATGCCAGAACCGTCCATCGCAGGGTTTCTGCATCGCCGGCATTCAAGCCGGAATCGATGGCTACCTTCACGAAATAAGGGCCGGCCACCGAGGCAAAAGTTGCCATTAAGGTCAAAGCCATCGCGAGGATTAATTTGGCAGAATAGGGTCGCACAAAGCCAAGGATGCGGCGGGCGACACTCGGATCGAACCGTTTGTCGTACTGGTCTTCGGATTGGGTGACATATCTGGGAGGAACAATAGTAGTCATAAGGGAAGGGTCTTTATGCAAGCGAATGGTCGGACGGACGGCGGCTTTCGTTTTTCCGCCTGGAGATTATGGCATCGATCTCTTCCAATTCATCTGCCAGAATTCTATTCTGGCTCAATTGAAGGTCGTGGATCTCCTTGTACAGGCCGCCTTGATCCAGCAATTCGGCATGTTTCCCGCGCTGTACAATCCGGCCATTATCCATGACAATGATCAAGTCGGCGCGGCGCACGGTAGCGAGTCTGTGGGCAATCACGAAAGTAGTCCGTCCTTCCATGAGCATATCGAGGGCATCCTGGATCTGTTTCTCCGTTTGCGTATCCACGCTGGAGGTCGAGTCGTCAAGGATCAGGATGCGGGGGTCCATCAATAATGCACGAGCAATAGCCACCCGCTGACGCTGGCCCCCACTGAGGGTGATGCCGCGCTCCCCAACGACTGTTTCGTATCCAGTTGCCAGTTCAGTGATGAAGTCGTGCGCTTGGGCGGCTTTGGCCGCGGTGACTATCTCCTCTTCGGTAGCGCCCGGCCTGCCATAGGCGATGTTGTCCCGGATCGATTCAGAGAACAGCAGGGATGTTTGTAATACAATGCCAATCTGCCTCCTCAAACCGGCCAGGTCAACCGACCGCACATCCAACCCATCCACCAGGACCTCGCCCTCGCTGACATCGTAGAAACGAGGTACCAGGTTGACGAGCGATGTCTTCCCTGATCCTGTCTGGCCGATCAAGGCAACCAGCTGGTTTGGTTCGACTTCCAGGTTGATCCCCTCCAGGGCGATGGATCTTTCATCCTTATACCGGAGGGACACGTTCCGGAACTGGACCCGACCGCTGAGCGTTTGTAACGCGACTGCCTTTTCGGGGGAGCGGATTTCAGGATCGGTCTCGAGGATCTCCAGCGCCCGCTGCGCCCCAGCGCTGGCTTCGCCTGCGGCGTTTACGAGCCAGGTCAACTGCTGGACCGGCGCGGATAGCATCAGGAGATAAGCATTGAAGGCTACGATTTCCCCGACTGTCATCCGTC
Source organism: Chloroflexota bacterium (assembly GCA_016865985.1). Lineage (GTDB taxonomy): Bacteria > Chloroflexota > Anaerolineae > Anaerolineales > Villigracilaceae > VGNO01. The sequence goes on from VGNO01000355.1 coordinate 1,457, forward strand.
CGGAAAGAACCAACTGTCCCCCGAAGAGCAGGATCAGGATAGTACCCATCGTAATCAATAACTGGGTGGTCGGCATCACTTTCGACCACTCACCGATAACCTTGATCCGGGACCTGAAGTAGGAGCGGTTGGTCTCATCGAAACGCTCGATCTCATGAGGTTCTCGGGCGAAGGCGCGGACAACCTGCACACCGGTCACATTTTCCTGCAGGCGGGTGGAGAGGTCGCCCAGGGCATTGTCCACAGCATAGAAGAGTTTTGTTACTCGGTCGCCGAAATCGGTTGTCATCACGATCATCGGGATTAACGGCAGGAGTGCAATCAACGCCAGCCCGGCATTGGCTGTGACCAGGATCGCAAGGACACCGATAGCCATTACCGACAACTGGACAATCTCGATGATGCTCCCACCGGCAAAGTTCTGGATGGCGCGCGCATCCTCGATGCACCGGCTGATCAATTGTCCGGTCTGGGAATGGTCGTGATAGGAGAAGGAGAGGTTCTGGATGTGATCGTACATGCGGTTTCGCAAATCATATCCAAATTGGGCCGCCACCCGCTCCGATCGATAACGGAGCGCCATGCTCAACCCCGCAGAAATAATACCGATTCCGAAGAGAATGAAGGCCGAGCGTATGATGGCGGTAATCTCCCCGCGGGCAATCCCATCGTCGATGATCTGTTGGATGACACGCGGCGCGATCAGTCCAAGTCCCGTAATTGATAACAGAATGATGA
>VGNO01000356.1 GCA_016865985.1 Chloroflexota bacterium
TCCCGATCAGGGATGCAGAACAGCCCAGTGCGCCATATCCACACCAACCGATTTCTGGCTTGAAGAATTCCAGCAAATACCCCTTGTTGACGAACCAGAGGACTCCGAGCAATGCGACCGGCATGAAGGATAGGATCTTGCCCGAAGTCATCACCTGCGAGGTCATAACGCGGATCTCACCCTTGATCCGCACCCGTTCACGGATGGTAAAGGAGATCACATCCAGGATTTCAGCCAGGTTTCCGCCCACTTCGCGCTGGACATTGATGGCTGTGACGACAAAATCCAGGTCATCCGAAGGAATGCGCCTGAGCAGGTTGGCCAGCGCCCTTTCCATCGGGATGCCCAGCTGCATCTCCTGCACGACCCGCCGGAATTCATCGCAAATCGGGGATGGCAGTTCCTTGCTGACCGCTTCCATGGCTTGCATGGTGGAGAAACCAGCGCGCAGGCCGTTGACCATCAGGTTGATCATGTCCGGCAATTGCTCGCTGAATCGGATCAAGCGCTTCCGTTGCTGCCGCCTTACATACATCCGCGGCAGGAAAGCGCCGACTATCCCGCCGATGATGGCGGAAATAAGGTCTCTTCCCCCGATCAACCAGGCGATCAAGCCCACTCCTACAATGGCGATAACGAATAAAGCCATGTATTCACCGGGTTTGAATTTCAGATCGGCCTGGGCGAGTTGCTTCGAAATGCGTTCGCCGAAAGTCGATCTCTCGACCCGTTTGTTCACCCACTCGGTCAAGGCCGAGGAGGTAGCGCCCTTCCCCTCGCCTGGCTCGCCTTCCTCATCGAGATATTTCCCCAGCCGTTTTTCGACCAGGGACCGTTCGCTCTGAATCGAAACCACCACCCCGACCAGGAGCAAGATGAGTACCAGCCCACCACCGACCCACAGGAATATGGTCATCCTGACACCTTCTTATGCAATCCTAGTACCTGCGCCGTTCGCCCACACCAAAGATTGTGGGTGGCAGGTGGATGCCGGCTGCTTCTATCTTTTCCATGAATTTAGGCCGCAGGCCGGTCGAGCGAAGTCGTCCGACGATCTTTCCATTCTCGATACCAGTTTGTTCGAATTCGAAGATGCTCGTTGTGGTGACCACATCGCCTTCCATGCCGCTGACTTCGGTGATATTCACCACTTTACGGGAACCGTCACGCATCCTTTCCTCGTGCACGATCAAGTCTATGGCCGAGGTAACCTGTTCACGGATCGCACGTACCGGCAGTTCCATCCCGGCCATGAGTGTCATCGTTTCCAGGCGGGAGAGGGTATCGCGCGGGCTGTTCGAGTGCAGGGTGGTCATCGAGCCATCATGGCCTGTATTCATGGCCTGGAGCATGTCCAGGGCGGCGTCGTCGCGGATTTCGCCGACCACGATCCGGTCCGGGCGCATGCGCAATGCGTTGATGACCAGGTTGCGGATGGTGATCTCACCCCGGCCTTCGATGTTCGGCGGGCGAGATTCCAAAGTCACGACATGCTCCTGGCGCAATTGGAGTTCGGCGGCATTTTCGATGGTGACAATACGCTCGTCATTTGGGATGAAACTGGACAGGATGTTGAGCAGGGTCGTCTTGCCGGAACCGGTGCCTCCGGATATGACGATATTCAGTTTTGCTTCGACGCAAGCCTTCAGGAATTGGATCGCTTCCGGGGTCAGTGTGCCGAATTGGACGAGTTGCTCGATGGTGATTGGATTCTTGGCAAATTTCCGAATGGTCAGCACCGGGCCGACCAGCGAGATCGGAGGGATGACTGCATTGACGCGCGAACCGTCCGGCAGGCGGGCGTCCACATAGGGGCTGGACTCGTCGATGCGGCGGCCGAGAGGCGCCACGATCCGGTCGATGATCCGCATGACATGTTCGTTGCTCTCGAAAGTAACCGGCACGCGATGGATCTTCCCTTTTCGCTCGATATAGATATTCTTGGAACCATTGACCATGACTTCGGTGATGGACTCATCCTCGAGCAATGGTTGCAGGGGGCCGAACCCAAGGATCTCGGCCGCAATCTGTTCGAAAAGGCGGGCGCGCTCAGGCCGGGAAAGGACGATATTTTCTTCGCCGAGGATCTGTTCGAATAAATCCTGGATCGTGCGTTTCACTTCGTCCGTTTTGGTAATGTCCATCGAGGGGTCGAGCTCTGCCAGGAGTTTATTTTGGACTTCTC
>VGNO01000357.1 GCA_016865985.1 Chloroflexota bacterium
TCGCAGGTTGCTGCCATCGAAATTGACCAGGCTGATGCTGGTGGGGGTCGAGAGGGCGATCTGCATCCCGTTTGGCGAGAAGAAGGGCACGCCGCCCGTGTCGCGGGTGAAGAGGGTCGCCTTCACGAAGGCGTCGGCGTCGACAGAATGCAGGTCATAATACCCCATGTAGCCCGGACCCTCGTAGAGCGGGCGGGTGGAGTAGTAGAGGCTGTGGCTGCCCGGCCGCCAGGCCATGCGGTAGATGCCGATCCCGGCCGGGGCTTCGGCAGCGCTGCCGACGTAGGTTGCGGATAGTTCGGCGGCGCTGACCAGCAGGCGTTCGTTGCTTCCATCTGTGTTGATTGCCCAGATCTCGGGGTGGAAGGCCACGCTCTCGCGCAGGAAGGCGACCACCTGCCCGTCGCTGGAGAGCAGGGCGCCCTGGGCGGTTCCGTCGAAGGTCAGGGCAACGGAGCCGATGCCATCGGTCCAGAGGAAGAGGTTATTGTTCTTGATGTAAGCCACCCGCAATACCGGCGGCGGGGGCGGGAGGGTCGGGGTCAGGGTTGGGCCGCCTTCGGCGGGAGGCGTGATCCCCGTTTCGGGGGACCCGCCGGAGGCGATGGCGGTCAACGTGGCGGCCACGCTGGCGGCGGCATCCTCCGGGCTGAGGGTGGGGGCGGGGCTGGCGGGGGGCAGACTGCACGCCAGGGCCGCCAGCAGCAGCGCAGCCAGGGCTGGAATGAAACGAGCAGATGGTCTCATGCGGTTTCTCCTTCTCGGGATGGGTTGAGTCTTCCCCATCTTACCATCCATACGCCCAATTCACCCGGGGGTAATTTAGACTACTCAAGTCCGATAAAAACCCCGCGCCGGGAGCGCGGGGGAGCGCCTTGCAATACATATGGGCCGAAAGACCGGCGCCCTGCGGCCCGCGTCGCTTCAGTCTTTGTCGGGCCGGGCAAAGATCATCCGCCCGGCGGCGGTCTGGAGCACCTTGGTGACCGTGGCGTGGATCTCCTGGTGCAGGTACTTGTTGCCGTTCTCGACCACCACCATCGTGCCGTCGTCCATGTACCCCACTCCCTGCCCGGCTTCCTTGCCTTCCTGGATGACATTGATGCTCATCACCTCGCCCGGCAGGACGACCGACTTGACGGCGTTAGCCAGTTCGTTGATGTTCAGGATCGGGACACCCTGCAGTTCGGCGATCCGGTTCAGGTTGTAGTCGTTGGTCAGGATCGGGCATTTCAACTGCCGCGCCAGGATGACCAGTTTGTCATCCACCTCGCGCACACCGTCCACATCGATGTCGCTGATGCGCACCACCACCGACTGCGCCTTCTGGAGTTCGGCCAGCACTTCCATCCCGCGCCGGCCGCGCTGTCGGCGCAGGCTGTCCGGCGAGTCGGCGATATATTGCAGTTCGTTCAGGACGAAACGCGGGATGAGCAATGTGCCCGGCAGGAAACCGGTCTTGGCAATATCGGCCACCCGCCCGTCGATGATGACGCTCGTATCGAGCAGGATGGTGCGGGTGGAATTCGCCCAATTGCCGGACTGGCCGCCCTCCTCCCGCCGGGAAGACAACATGCCCATGATGTTCCCGAAATCCGTCTGGCGCATGACGAAGATCGAAATCCCGAAATAGACGAATACCACGACGCCAACGAAGGGCAGGATGCTGCCGAAGGGTTCGGGCAGCAGGGACAGCGGGAAGGCCAGCAGCGCCGCCACCAGCAGGCCGGAGACCAATCCGACCAGCCCGGCGAACAGGGTTTCGGCCGATAGTTTTCCGAACTGGTTGCGCAGGGAGCGCATCGGGCGGGTGGTGAAATAAGGCGTCAGCACCAGGCCGAAAAGCGCCCCCACCAGGCCGACCGCTACGATATAGAATGTAACCGTGGCTTTTGGGTATTCATTGGCTGTCGCCAGGCCATTGCCGCCAAAGGCCCCCAGCACGGCGAAAACGATCATCCCGAGTAACCGGGCGATGAAGTCAGCGCTCATCTTGAATAACTCCTTTCGAATGAATGAAAACATAAACCGGACTGCATGATAGCATGTCTGCAAGTCCCCGTCAACCAGGGAACTGGAGGGAGTCAGGGCTTTCTTAAAGTCGCAAGATGATGGTCAAAGCCGCCAGGGGATTAGCGTCAAAGATGCGCCTGGCTTGGGCATGATT
>VGNO01000358.1 GCA_016865985.1 Chloroflexota bacterium
CGCATCCGGGAGCCCTGTGCCGGATTCCAACGGCAACCCGTTGACCCTGACGGTCGCGATCGAAGCGCTCCCCGCCGGACAGACCATCCTGCCTGCGCCAGTCTATTACTTCGCCGGTGAGGATGAAGCCCGCCAGGTCTGGCGCATGGGAACGGATGGGCAGGCCAGCCAGGTCACTTTCGAACTGACCGGCGTCACATCCTTTGACATCTCGCCTGCTGACGGAAGTGTGGCCTATGCCAGCAACAAAGCCCTCCTGCTGGTGGATGCGACCGGGGCCGGGCGGCGGGCGCTGGTCACAGTCGGAGCGGATGAATTCCTTTCCAGCCCGCTTTGGTCCCCGGATGGGATGCGCCTGGCTTACAGCCGGGGCGGGATCCGCATTCATACGCCTGCAACGGGCGATGACCGGCTCATCCTGTCAAACAACGATTCCATCTATGCCGGGGATTTCCGCCGCTTTTCACCGCTCTCCTGGTCGCCGGATGGCAGCAAGTTACTGCTGCTCATCGGGTACTACGAATGGGTGGGATTGGGCATCCTCTCGGTGGATGACGGCCTCCTGCTGACGGAGTTCGAGGCGTTCGATTCATATGCCTGGAGCCCGGACAGCCAGCATCTCTACCTGGCGGGGACAGTGTCGTACGGGATGGGAATCTCGCCGACCGGCCTCTACAGCATCGAAGCCGTTCCGAGCGCGGCGATCCTGCCCCTCGTCCCGGACGTGCCGGCCTGGTGGCCGCAGGCGACGGAAGATGGACGGCTCCGCTACTTCCTGGGCGTCCCCGGGATCGAGAATCCATCCGTATCCATGCCGGTCTCCCTCTACTCGTCCCTGCTGGATGGTATATCGGACCGCCAGGCCCTGCGCCCGGATCTGTTCTGGCTTGGCAGCATGGATTTCCGTGATGCGCTCTGGACGCCCGATGGCAGCCATTTTATTGCCAGGCTCGCCCACCCGGCCGCCGCTACGGACGAAGTCCTGTACTTCAGCGTTTCAGACGGCCCCACGCTTTTCCTGATGCAGGATGGCGCTGGATTCCAATGGGGCAGGTGACTTGTATTCTGTTGTAAAATAGAACCGCCATTCATCTTATCCATCGCCAAAGGAGGAGATATGGAAATCCTGGAATCCGGCCGGGGGGAGATCATCCAGCCGTTCGACCTGGACGAGTTCCGTGAATGGAACCGTACCAAAAAGACGCGTAAACTTGTGGATAAGGTCATGACCGAAGCGGAAGCCATCCGCCAGTTCGTCTCCGACGGCTGCTACATCGGCACCGAACTCTACGGGACGGTGCGCTGCCCGATGAGCCTGGCGCGGGAAGTGGCGCGCCAGGGGCGGAAGGACCTGCGCGTCTGCGGCCAGGGCGTGCTCGAACTGGACCTGTGGCTGGGGGCGGGCATCGTCAAGAAACTGGACATCACCTATATCGGCCTGGAAGTCTACGGCATCCCGCCCAGCCTGCGGCGGGCGGTGGAATCTGGCCAGGTGGAGACCTGCGTCGAATGGTCGAACGCCTCCATTTCATGGCGCATGAAGGCCGCGGCGATGGGCGTGCCCTTCCTGCCGACCCGCGCCATGCTCGGCACGGACATGCTCAAATACAGCGCCGCCAAAGTGGTCGAAGATCCCTTCACCGGCATCAAGGTCGCCCTGCTGCCGGCCCTGATCCTGGACGTGGCGCTGATCCACGTCCACCGGGCGGATAAATTCGGCAACTGCCAGATCGAGGGCATCAGCGGTTTCGCGCTGGAGATGTCACGCGCCTGCAAACGGCTGGTCATCTCCGCCGAGGAGATCGTGCCGACCGGGGAGATCCGCAAATACCCCGACCGGACGATGATCCCGTATTACCTGGTGGATGCGGTCGTGCATGCCCCATATGGTTCGCACCCCGGCGAAATGGCGTATCTCTACGGCCGCGACGAACCCGGCATCAAGGAATGGGTGGACATGAGCAGGACCGCCGAAGGCGCGCAGGAGTATCTCGACAAATACGTCCACGGCCTGAAGGACCATGCGGCCTATCTCGAATTTATCGGGGAGGAACGCCTGAAACAGGCGGTCGAACTGCGGGAGAGAAGGACTTGAAAGAAAGCCTGCATGGGTTTTCCTTTGTGTACCTTTGTGTTGAAAAGGGATCAAGATGACCGAGCAAACTTA
>VGNO01000359.1 GCA_016865985.1 Chloroflexota bacterium
ACCGTTCCTGGTCCAATTCCAATACTTTGGGCGGGCAGGCGCTGATACAGAGTTCACAGCCCTTGCAGAACAGGTCGTCGACTTCAATCCAACCTTTTGCAGGCATTCAAGGCTCCTTAATTAGAAATTGGACTGAATTAGATGGATATTCACGAACGGCTAGATTATGGCGGTATCTGAGGCGGGCGGCTAGTGCCAAGCGTCATTATACCCATAATACGAAAATCCTATCTTGGGTTCTCCGGTTTTGTTGACACTTCCGCCCGGGATGGGTAGAATGAAACCATTGAGACCACCCCAGGACGGTAACTGCCCATGCCAGAGACCACCATCCCCTTCCAGGTAGTCATTTTCACAAACCGGCATTCGATCAGCGGCGGGATCTTTCTGAGAGACCAGCGCCTGTCCGATTTCCTGAACGACCGCCGCGACAAGAATGTCATGGTGCGGAATGCCAGTGTGGCGCGCCTGGAAAACCCCACCAAGATCCTGGAAAAGACCCTCTTCTCCGTCGTTCCCAAGGCCGGGATCGTGCTGGCTTTCGAACCGCCGCAGAAAGTGTTCACTCCACAGCGCAGGTTCATCAAGTATCCAAAGAACCGGCATGAAGTTTTCCTGGTCATGGATGGGATGGAAGCACGGGGCGAGGTGCATGTCCAGGGTCCGCTGGACCTGTTACACCTTCTGACCGATGCGGGGGATTCGTTCCTGCCGATCACCCAGGCCTCGGTCACACTCGAAGCCAATCCCAATTTCCTGTTGCGGCGGGACGCAGTGGTGGTCAACACACAGCGCATCCTTTTCATGGGTGAAGTACAGGCGCCTGTCTCGCCGACCGAACCGAAACCGGAAAAAACAAACTAGGGAATTGTCACATTCCAATCGAGAATTGAAATACGCCCCTGGAGTATCTTCCCGGGGCGCATGCTATCGGTCTTGACCAGGTCGGGTGTTGTGAATCGCAGCCGGATCAGAATATGGTTTTCCTATTTTGCTGCTGTTCTATTCCGTGAACGATCCATCCAGCCGGCGGGGATAAATTTCCAGGAAACGCACACCCAGGGTGAAACCGATCAGGGCATAGGCCACGATCCCCAGGGCAACGCCGATCTCGACCAAGGATGGGAAGTAGGAGACCGCTACGATGTTTCCCAGAACACCCGGAGACCAGTCGGGAGGAGCCACAAGGCCGGAGAGGGTGATGTTCCAACGGTTGATGACCACACCTGCCACCACCAGGGCAAGGGCGGTCATGACCAGGTTCCTGCGTTCGCATAGGTTTGGCAGGAGGAGGATCAAAGCCGGAACAAGTCCACTGAGCAGGATTTCCACACCCCAGAAGGTGGCAGTATAGGGGGTGGTGGCATGGAGACGGGCAAGAATATCTGCTGTCCCAGGCGCATTGCTGTAATACGAAGTTGCCGCCCAGTCCCAGATTTTTATGTACAGGTAACCCAGGGTGATGAAGCCAATGGTTCGGGTCACTCCGGCGCAAATCCTGGGAGGCAGGAACTGCTGTCCGCGCAACCGGGCGACGGTCATGGATGCCAGCATGGTCAGGGACATGCCTCCTGCCACCGCTGAGATGATGAACATCACTGGCAGGGACGGTTTGAACCAGATGGCGCGACCGCTAAGCACGCCGTAAGTAGCGCCCAGGGAGGACTGGTGGAGCAAAGACAAGCCCATGCCTATCAAGGCCAGGATCGGGGTGATACGGTGAGTGAGATGGCCGATCCGACGCAGGCGCGGCCAGCGCTCACCGAGGCGTGAGTCACCCGCCACAGCCAGGACCTCCATCACCAATACGGTGGAATAGAGGATAACGCACCAGGTGATTTCCCACAGAACGGAGTGTACATTCCAGAATACAAGCGGATGCCAGAAGCGGTCGGGGCGCCCGATGTCCATTGCAAGGGCGATCATGGCCGATGAATAACCCAGGAAACCAATGAAGACAGCCGGCCGTGCCAGTACTTCGAGAGGTTTGATGCGGAATAGGTAGACCGCCGCCGAGAAGGTGAACGCGCCTGCCTCAACAACGGCCTTTCCTCCGACGAGGCCGCGGCCAGCCCCTGCGGGCTGGAAGCGGCCCGTCAGGCGGTCACCGAATGGCAGAACCAATTTGACGGCCTGATCCTCAACGCGGCCCACGACACCGG
>VGNO01000360.1 GCA_016865985.1 Chloroflexota bacterium
CAGCAGTCTTTGCCCAGAACGACCGCATGGCCATGGGTGTGCTGCGCGCAGCCCGCGACCTGGGTCTCAAGGTTCCCTCCCAATTGGCGGTCATCGGTGTGGACGACATCCCCTTGTCTTCTTACTTCGATCCGCCCCTGACAACCATGAGACAGGACATTCCGCGCATCGGGCGGGAAGCTGCCCGTCTTCTGCTCGAGATCATCCAGCGCAAGGACCCGGCAATCTGCGAAGTGAAACTGCCTGCTGAATTGGTCATTCGCCGCTCAACCACGGAAAAAGGAGGTGATTAATTCATTGGATGTGTAGCAACCTGGATACCCGACTTGTTCATCTATTGTTCATCTATACTCAAGGAGAAGAAAATGAAAGACAGTCTGTTGTTTAAGGCACTCAGCCTTTTCGTCGTCGCCGCCTTTGCCCTGGCCGCCTGCGGCACCCCGGCTCCCACGGAAGCCCCTGCCGCCACCGAGGTTCCTGCCACGGAGGCTGCGATGACCGAAGCTCCGATGGAGGAAATCTCCCTTCGTTGGCGCACCCGCCCGGATAACCAGGAGGAGATCGACGTCTACAGCCAGATCAGCGAAACCCTGGATGCCGAGCTGGAGGGTATCGCGCTGACCTACGAACCCGGCGGAACGGAAGGGACCAATTATCAGGAACAATTACGAGCCGAGGTCGCAGCCGGCACAGCTCCGGATGTCTTCTGGATCCCCGGCACGGATGTGGCTGATTTTGCCAACCGCGGTTTGATCCTCAACATTGCCGATCTGGCAGGCGGGACTGAAGGATTCGATGTGGATGCGTTCTATCCCGGCCCGATGTATCACCTGACCTACAATCCGGAGACCGATGCAACCGGCGCCGACTCCGGAGCGCTCTGGGGCCTGCCGCGCGACGTATCCACCTTCGCCCTGTATCTTAACCTGGACCTGATCGAGGAAGCCGGCGCGCCCGATCCGCGCGAATTGGCCGCCAGCGGGGAGTGGAATTGGGATACCTTCCTGGAGGTCGCCCAGAAGACCCGCGCACTGGGATCTGATATCTACGGTTATGGCGCGAGTGCCTGGTGGGGGCCCTACGGAGTTTGGTTGAATGCAGCCGGCGGCGGATTCTTCAATGCCGAACGCAATGCCTGCGCCCTCAACACGCCTGGGTCCCTCGAAGGCCTCGAATTCCAACGCTCCCTCTATCAGGATTATGATGTCGCCACGCCATATGGAGAAGATCCCGAACCACCGTTCCGCGCCGGCAAGGTGGCGATGTTCCAGAATGGCCGTTGGGCCACTCCCGGTGTCCGCACGGTGGAATTCAACTGGGATGTCGTTGAGTTACCCAAAGGACCGAGCGGAACCATGGGGAACTGGTTGTTCTGGGGTGCGTATGTGATCAACGCCAAGACGGAACAGCCGGAGGCAGCCTGGAAACTTATGCAGGCCCTGACCACAGCCAACACGCAGGGTGAGATAGCCGCTCTCGGTGCAAACATCCCCAGCCGGGTCAGCCAGGAGGCCTTCGATGCCTTCCTGACCTTCACTCCGCCGGCCAACAACCAGGCATTCTTGAATGGCCTGGCCGATTCACCCGCCACGGAAGGTCCGCTGTGGGCTGGTTCCTGGCCCGAGTATGACAAGATCATGGGCCCTGCCATCCAGGCGGTTCTGACGGGCGGAAGCACGGTTGAAGATTTCGGCGCAACGATATGCGACGAAGCAGGCAAGGTGTTTACCAACTAGTTTCCATCTGATCGCGAGGGCGGGAGGAATTCTTCCGCCCTCGCGCGTTGTGCCGCAAGGAGAATCCTTAGAAAGGGAGCAAACGATGACTGTGATGCCTGATCGGAGCGCACACCCGACTGCTTTCATCTTGCGGGTTTTCATGGTCTGGCGCGGTCTGTTCGCGCTGCTTGCCTTGGTAGCGGTGCTCGGCCTGTGGATTGTGCCCGGGCTCGGGGCGAGCCCCTGGCAGAAAATTGTCCTTTCCATGGCGCTGTGCATTGCGGCCTTGTTCAGCCTGCTGGGTTTGTTCGACATTGCAAAGAGACTCCATCGAGGGAGGACGATCTCCCTCATCCTCGACTATCTGGCTTTCGTAGCCTGCCTGGTGATCGTCTTGAATACAGGCGGCGTCTTCACGGGCATCGATGCACTGGCCGACACTTT
>VGNO01000361.1 GCA_016865985.1 Chloroflexota bacterium
CAGGTGGCTGCCCGCATCAGCGTGGTGTCCCTCGAACGACGCAACGCCCCCAGCATCGAACTCCTGGACTAGCGGCAGCCGCCCTCCCTTACGGTATAATCGACCTCATGCAGCCCCTTATTGTTGGAATTCAGTTTGCACAGGTTGGGAAGATCTACCACTTCGATGCAGCCTCCTTCCCGGAGATCCGGGTCGGCGACCACGTCATCGTCGAGACCTCGCGCGGCAGGCAACTGGGCGAAGTAACTCAACTCGTCCAGGATCCGCCATCACCCCCCGATGGGACCTGGAAACCGGTCGAACGCCTGGCAACGCCGCGTGACCTCGTCCTGCGCCGGACATGGCAGCAGAAGGAATTGGAAGCGATGATCGCCTGCCGGGAACGGGCAGCCGGTTTGAAACTGAAAGGGATCAAGGTCATCGCCGCTGAGTACAGTTTCGATGGCAGCCGGTTATCCTTTATATTCAGCAGTGAATCCGAGGAGAAAGCCGAACTCAAGTCCCTGCGCGGCGACATGGCGAAGAAATTCAGCGGAACCCAGGTGGAGATGCGCCAGATCGGCCCGCGCGATGTCTCCAAGATGCTGGGCGGGATGGGCGCCTGCGGCCTCGAATCCCGCTGCTGCTCGAAATTCCTGACAGAATTCAGCCCGATCTCGATCAAGATGGCCAAGGAACAGGGCATCTCCCTCACCCCGGGCGAGATCACCGGCATGTGCGGGCGCCTGCGCTGTTGCCTGGTCTACGAGTACGAACAATATGTCGCCGCCCGCAAGGACCTCCCCAAGCGCGGCAAACGCGTTGTCACCCCGCTCGGAGAGGGAAAGGTCGTGGACAGCATCCCCATGCGCATGACGGTCATCGTTTCGTTGCCAGAGACCGGCAACCGCGAGTTCCCGCGCGAGGATATCCAGCCCTGGGATGAACTCGAAGCCCTGCGCCGGAAGGCGGAGGCGCCTTGCGACAATTGCGCCGAAAAATAACCGAAGCAATGACCGGCCAAACCCAAGACCCTCCCGACCTATGGGACGGACCGCAGAAGATCCTGGTCATCCTGGCGCATCCGGATGACCCGGAGTTTTTTTGCGGCGCCACCCTGGCGCGCTGGGCGCGCGCCGGCCACCGCCTGCACTACCTGCTCCTGACCTGCGGCGATAAGGGATCGAACGACGCCGGCATGACGGCGGACGAGATCTGCCGCAGCCGCCACGCAGAGCAGGAGGCCGCGGCCGGCGTGATCGGCGTCCTCGATGTCCGTTTCCTGGACATGCCGGACGGCTACCTGCTCCCCAGCCTGGACCTGCGCCGCGAAGTCGTGCGCGCCATCCGCCGTGAACGCCCCGACATCCTGGTCACCTGCGACCCGGCCAACCTCTACCCCAGCATCGGATATGGCATCAACCACCCCGACCACCGCTACGCCGGGCAGGCGGTCCTGGACGCGGTCTTCCCGGCGGCAGGCAACGCCCATTTCTTCCCTGAACTCCAGGCGGAGGGACTGTCCGCCCACGCCCCGCGCGAAGTCTGGGTTGCGCTGACCTCCCAGCCGAACGTCACCCTGGATGTGACGGAGACCTGGAAGATCAAATACCAGGCATTGCTGGAACACCGTTCCCAGATCGGCGATCCCCTCAAGTTCGAGGAGCGGATGCGCTCACGCCATACCGAAGACAGCACGGACGAGAATCCCCGTTTCGAGGAAAAATTCAGGGTGATCCGCTTGAAATGACGCTTCCAGCGGAGCCGCCTCCATGTCATTGCCATCCCAGGAGCCACAAGCAGGAGTCGCGAAGATGACCGATTATCTCGAAGAAGCCAGGAAATTAGCCGAATATACCAGCCGCCTGCGGCAGGATTTCCATGCCCACCCGGAACTGGGGTTCCGCGAGACCCGCACGGCCGGGATCGTCGCCCAGGAATTGACCGAGTTTGGGCTGGAAGTCCATACCGGTGTGGCTGAAACCGGGGTGGTCGCCCTGCTGGAGGGATCCCAGCCCGGCCCGGTGTTGATGATCCGGGCGGATATGGATGCCCTGCCGATCCAGGAGGAGACCGGGGCGCCATATGCCTCCCAGACGAGTAACGTGATGCACGCCTGCGGGCACGACGGTCATACGGCCATATTATTGACTGCCGCCAGGATCCTGCACGCCCA
>VGNO01000362.1 GCA_016865985.1 Chloroflexota bacterium
GTCGTGGAGACCCGTCATGGGGCGGGTTGCCGGGCCGTCACGGGCTACCGCGAGAAGGACTTCGACAGCGACCCCTACCTGTGGCTGAACATGGTGCCCGACGAGGACCGCGCGCGGGTCATCGAACAGGCGCGGCGGATCGCTGCCGGCGAAGCAGTCGAAACGCTCGAACACCGTATTGTGCGCAAGGACGGCCACACGCGCTGGGTCAGCGACACCCCGGTCCTGAAACGGGACGAGAGCGGCGTCCTCACCGGTTACGACGGCCTGATCACCGACATCACCGACCGCAAGCAGGCCGAGGAGGCGCTGGCCCACGAGCGCGACGTGCTGCAATCAGTCATGAACGGCGCCGGCAGCGCCCACCTCGTGTGTTTGGACCGCGACTTCAACTTTGTGCGTGTCAACGACGCCTACGCGGCTACGTGTGGGTATCGTCCCGAGGAGATGGTCGGCAAGAACCACTTCGTGCTTTACCCGCATGCCGAGAACGAGGCGATCTTCCGCCGCGTCCGCGACACCGGCCAGCCGTTCGAGATACACGACCAACCTCTCGGGTTTTCCGACCAGCCCGAACGCGGTACGACCTGGTGGGACTGGACGCTGATCCCCATCATGGATGCCGGCGGCCAGGTCACCGGTCTGAGCTACTCGTTGTTCGAGACCACCGAGCGCAAGCGGGCGGAGACGCACCAGGAAATGGCTGCGGAGATACTGGGCATTCTCAATGAAGATGCTCCGATGTCGGACGCTATCTATCGGATAGTCGATCTCATCAAGCGTGGGACAGGATTCGATGCGATCGGCGTCCGCCAACTCGAGGCTGATGACTATCCGTACTATGTCCAGATTGGGTTCTCCGATGACTTCCTTCGCGCCGAGAACTCACTGGTTGAACGTACGGCCGATGGCGGCATTTGCCGTGGCGAGGACGGCAAGGCCAGCCTGGAATGCACGTGCGGTTTGGTCGTCTCGGGAAAGACCGACCCCTCCAATCCGATCTTCACGCCGGGCGGCAGTTTTTGGACGAACGATTCAATCCCACTGCTCGATATTCCGCCCGACCAGGACCCCCGGCATCATCCGAGGAACCGCTGCGTACATGCGGGTTTCCAATCAGTTGCCATTGTCCCCATTCGCAGCGGCGATGCGATCATCGGCGTACTGCAGCTGAATGACCGCCGTAAGGGACGTTTCACCCCGGATCTGATCCGCTACTTTGAGCGGATCGCGGCCAGTATCGGCGTAGCCCTCATCCGCAAGCGGGCGGAGGAGGCGTTGAGGGAAAGCCAAACACTGCTCAAGGGGATTGCAGACAACTACCCCAACTCGTATGTCTCCATCATCGAAAAAGACCTGACCGTCGGCTTCACGGCTGGGCAGGAATTCAAAAAGCAGGGGTTGGACCCCAATAGTTTCGTCGGCCTGACGCTCGAACAGGTCTTCGGCGAACATACTCCATTGGTGCGCGGACACTACCTGAGAGCCTTTGGGGGAGTGGAGACAGAATTCGAGTTGTTCATTGACAGCCAGCATCAATGGTACCGGGTCGTACCGTTGAGGGGGAAGGACGGCAGGGTCGAAAGGATCTTGTCAGTGGTGGAAAACACCACAGCTCGCAAGCTGGCGGAGGAGGCGTTGCGGGAGAGTGAGGAGAGATTCCGGTCTATTGCCGAGCGGTCGCCCGACATGATCGCGCTGACCGACGAGGCGGGTGTCATTACATATGCCTCTCCCGCCTCGGTCGCGCTGTTCGGTCTGGCTCCGGAGGACATGATAGGCAGGCATTTCGCCGGCTTCCTGGATGAGTCCTCGCTTCCGACCGCAATGGAGGCCTTCCGCGATGGGATTGCGCAAGAACGGATCATCATCCGGAAGGAACTTGCAATGAAGAGGCAGGACGGCGCCGTGTTCCCTGGAGAGTTGAGCGGAGCAGCGCATGACACCCGTGCCGGACGTGGAACGCTGGTCACCATCCGCGACATCACCGGCCGCAAACTGGCCGAAGCGGAGAAGGAGAAACTCCAGTCCCAGTTGACCCAGGCCCAGAAGATGGAATCGGTGGGCCGGCTGGCCGGGGGCGTGGCGCACGACTTCAACAACATGCTGGGCGTGATCCTCGGCCATACGGAGATGGCCCTGCAGGAGGTGGAC
>VGNO01000363.1 GCA_016865985.1 Chloroflexota bacterium
GTCTTGGATTTTATCCGCGATCATAACAAAGCGTTCCTTGAGCAGATAGGCCGTATGCAATTCAGGGAAGGCATCCAGGGCCGCCTGGAGTTTGGCTTCTTCTTCGGGCTTCAATTCCGCCCGCCTTCGCACTAATATCCAGCGAATTCCTTTGAGCAGCTCGTAGGAGGCTGGATCGGCCTTGGACTGCAAACGGCGGCGGATTTTGGCGAGCGCATCGTTCAATTGCTTCATCACGTGGAAGCGGTCGGCGACAATCTGCGCATGCGCCAGTTTGGAGCGGACGACGCCGCGATACGGCCCCCACATATCCATGGCCACCAGCCGAATCGCCTGACGTTCGGCCTCCGTCAAGGCATCCAACCAGGCTTCAAAGGCTTTTTGACTGCGTTCCGGCAGTACCGCAAGCACACAATGGCGTTCCAGATCGCTCAAAACCAACGCAAACTGCTGATGCCCCTTGCGTAACGAGATCTCGTCCACGCCCAAACAATGCACCCTCACCGGTCGGCGCTGTTTTTCGGCTCGCCGAGCCCAACGGTTGAAGATGCCTTTGACCGTCTCAAAGTGCAATCCTTCCTGTTCCGCCACCGCCGATTGATCTGTGTGTTTGCATTGCTCGTACACATGCAATTCATACGCGGTGCTTTCCCGCCGCCTGCTTTCCACCCACGACAGGCTTTCCGTGAATGGTTTCTCGCAATGCGGGCATTCAAAACGGCGGGACGGAAAATGCACATAGGTTGGCTTCCCCCAAATATCCAAGTGCCGGATGCAACGCTCCTCCTGCTCGTGGAGCGCCTCGCTGATCTTCCCGCAACGCGGACACATGGCAATCTCATGTTCGTGATGACAGAAAACATGCAATACTTCTCGCCCTTCCTGTCGTTCAATCGCATACTCGGTGACTATCATACCGGGTAATCCCATTAAGATACTCAAGGTGTTCGTTGTCACTCGTTCAATCATCAGATTGACCTTCCCTTTCACTGCTCGCGCTGCATCACGCACAACTTTCTTTGGACCTTCTGGTAGCAATGGTAGCATTTTCATGACTCAATGATACTCAATTTCTCACCTCATCTCCCCACTAATCTGAGGAGAACCCATTGTTCTTGATGCAGTGTCGTTTTTTCTTGCCGCTATAGTACTTTCGCTGTTTTTCTGGGTCTTTGGGCCGCTCAATCGGTCTTTCGGTGCCATCCTGAAAGAAAAGTTGTCCTTCTTCGGCTCCAACTTTTAATTCCGAAACACTGCGCGCTGGTCTCTCGCCCAATTCTGCCAAGGCTTGGCTCAAACAAGGATGCAGAATATGAATCCATTTGTTCGCTATCGGCTGCGA
Organism: Chloroflexota bacterium; assembly: GCA_016865985.1. Classification (GTDB taxonomy): domain Bacteria; phylum Chloroflexota; class Anaerolineae; order Anaerolineales; family Villigracilaceae; genus VGNO01. The sequence continues at coordinate 1,343 of VGNO01000363.1, forward strand.
CATGTTGAACACTTCTCCAAAGATATCCTGGGTCGTTCCTTTTCGCAGGTACATCAAAATGAACACCAGTTTGTCTTCCATGCTTACCAGAGGACTATTGCGATACTCCACGTAGCGGCGATGTTCGCGTTTCTCTCCTTTCAGTGTGTAGGTTTCCATTCGCTCCAAAAAACAAGCACGAAATATCGGCAACAACGCATGGAATTCTTTAAGGGTGGAGCCGGTCAGGGCAAGAAACTGGATTGCGTTTCGGGAAAATCTGGCATAATAGTCCATGGAGGGGTCTCCTTCTTTTTTCTGTTGGCGCTGAATTGGAAGGATACCCCTTTTTTCTTTTCATGGCAATAAAGTGTTATAACGTCTATTATATAGTACATCCCTCCCACAGGTCAATATGCAAAATTCCCAACCCAAAAAACTCCTCGAACAGGTCGGCGACGCCATCCGCATCAAACACTACTCCACCCGCACCGAACAAACCTACAAAGACTGGATTCGCCGCTACATCCTCTTCCACAACAAACGCCACCCCAACGACATGGGCAGCCAGGAGATCCAGGCCTTCATCGCGCACCTTGCCACCCAACGCCATCTGGCCGCCTCCTCCCAGAACCAGGCCCTCAGCGCCATCCTCTTCCTCTACCGCCACGTCCTCCAAAAAGACATCGACCTGCCTCCCGACCTCATCCGCGCCGAAAAATCCAAGACCCTCCCCACCGTCCTGACCCACCAGGAAGCCCTCGCCGTTCTCGACCGGATGATCGGCCTGCCGCAACTGATGGCAAAACTCCTCTATGGCGGCGGCCTGCGC
>VGNO01000364.1 GCA_016865985.1 Chloroflexota bacterium
GATTATCCGGTATTTCTCCAGCAGCATTTCCTCCTCAGGGTCTGGCCCATCGGCATAGGCAGCGTTGAACTTTTCCAGCAGTTTGCGGTTTTGCTGTTGCTGGATGAATTGCTCCAACGCCAGTGAAAACAAGCAGTTGCGCGAAATCTTCATCTGGCGGGCAAGTGCATCCGCTTTTTCGAGGGTAGATTTCCTAACGAGTAGTGATGTCCTCATTCTTCACCGAGTTATGCTACTTACGGGCGCTTTTTGCATCTTTCCTATCAGCGGATTTTATAGCTCAATATCCGCATATTCGCTTCCAATCCGCTGGGCATCGAGATAAGCTCACAGTAAGGGCGACGAAACATCGCCCCTACCCATTAACCATTCACCATTAACCAACCACCTGAATTTCCCGCGCCATATCGCTCAAACACTCCGGACCCTCCTCCGTGATGACCACGTTATCCTCGATCCGCACGCCGTTGCGCTCGGGCAGGTAAATCCCCGGCTCGACGGTGAACGCCATGCCCGGCTCCAGCGGTTGCGCGTTGTCGCCTCGTATGTACGGCTCCTCGTGTCCCTCCATGCCGATGCCGTGGCCGGTGCGGTGCGTGAAATACTGACCGTACCCCGCCTTCTCGATGACCGCGCGGGCGGCCTTGTCCACCGCCAAGCAGGGCGCGCCGGGTTTGCAGGCGGCGCGGCCGGCGGCGTTGGCCTCCAGCGCAATCTGGTGGATCCTGCGGTATTCCTCGTCCACCTCGCCCACCGCGAAGGTGCGCGTCAGGTCGGAGACGTAACCGTCCACCGCCGCGCCCCAGTCCACCACCAGCAGGTCGCCGGGATGGATCTTCCGGTCGCTCGGCGTGGCGTGCGGGTTGGCCGCGTTCGGTCCGCCGGAAACGATCGGGGCAAAGGGCATCGCGGATTGCGACCCGTGCCGCAGCAACTGCACCACCAGTTCTCCGGATATTTCCTTCTCGGTCATGCCGGTTTTGATGAGAGGCAGGGTGGCCTCGAGGGCGGACTGCGCCACCCGGACCGCCTTGCGTATCGCCGCCACCTCGTCCGCATCCTTCCGGACCCGCAACCTGCTTACCACATCCGAGGCGTCGGGGAAGTCCGCTTCCGAGGCGCCGGATTTCACATACCGGAACTCCAACAGGCGCATCTGGCGCGGCTCCACGCCGATGCGTTTCCCGTCCAACCCAAGGGATGTGACTGCGGCGCGGAATGTGCCGTCCCAGGCGGCGGGGTTCTCGGGGTACGGAAAGGCTTTCACCGGCAACCCGCTCAGTTTTCGCATCTCAAGTTCCGGCAGGATGACGACCGGGTCCTGCCCGGCGGTGAAAATGACGGCCACCGGCCGCTCGGAGAGATGGAAGTGCAGCCCGGTCAGGTAGACCAGGCTGGGACCGGCGTTCAGGACGATGGCATCCAGGTGCGAGACCTGGAGTGCGGCAGACAATTTGGCGAGGCGGGTCGGGTTCATGGGGTCTCCTGTCGGCATTGCTGGCATCAAGTCTATCACAATTCACCTCCGGGTTGCTTGACGCATCCCGCGAATCCTGATAGACTCCCGCGCCGTTTGATTTTTCCGCCGGTGTGCACTTGCCCGGAGAAGATTGCTTTGGTATAATCCCCCTGCTTAAAAGGCAGGACCGTCTTGCCGACGTAGCTCAAACGGCAGAGCAACCGCCTTGTAAGTGGTAGGTTACGGGTTCAATTCCCGTCGTCGGCTCCAGTCTCGTTCAGTTGTCGGTTCGTCTCATCTGCAAGGATGGGGCGAAGCGACTAGTCAATGAGACTAGACAATTGAATATCGGGCGGTTACCCAAGTGGCCAAAGGGGACTGACTGTAAATCAGTTGGCAGAAGCCTTCGGAGGTTCGAATCCTTCACCGCCCACTCATGCGCGCCGGCGCATGGCAACAAGCCCTCATAGCTCAGTCGGTAGAGCACGTTCTTGGTAAGAACGGGGTCATGGGTTCAAATCCCATTGAGGGCTCTCGTTGCTGAAAACCAGTACTAGTGAAAGAAGGAGACAGCAGACATGGCGAAGCAGAAGTTTGACCGGTCGAAGCCGCACCTGAACGTAGGGACGATGGGACACATCGACCATGGGAAGACGACGTTGACGGCGGCGATCACGAAGGTATCGCAGTTTT
>VGNO01000365.1 GCA_016865985.1 Chloroflexota bacterium
TACCAGACCATTGACACCGAGCAGGGGGGCGGCGCCGTATTCGCTTGGGTCCATCAGTTTTTTGATCCGACCCATTGCCGGTTTGACAAGCATACCGCCGATCTTCGTAGGCAATCCTCCGTCTAGAATGGCTTCTTTGATCTTGTCCACCAGTAATTTAGCGACCGCTTCGGAGGTTTTGAGCATGACATTGCCCGTGAAACCATCCGTTACAGCCACGTCGACTTTACCGCCGATCACCTCCTTCCCCTCCACGTTGCCATAGAAGTTCAGGCTGGAGGCTTTGAGGAGCGGTGTGGCTTCCTTGACTGTATGGTTACCCTTACCCTCCTCCTCTCCATTCGAGACAAGCCCGACTTTCGGATCCTGGATGTGGCGCACTTTTTCGGCATAGACGCTTCCCATGATGGCGAACTGGAGCAGGTTTTCCGCTTTCACATCCGGATTGGCTCCTACGTCCAGTACGACACAGGATCCTGTAGCCGTTGGGAAGACAGGCGCAAGAGCGGGAAGGTCGACCCCGGGGATCGTCCCGAGGCGGAAGTATGCAGTTGCCATGCCTGCGCCTGTATTCCCTGCTGTAACGAAGGCATCCGCCTCGCCACTTTTGACCAGATCGATCCCAACGGCCATCGAGTTGCGGGCGTTGGGACGACGTGCCTTGAGCGCCAACGCCATGCCCTTGTCCTGCATGGTGAGTATTTCCGGGGCGTGAACGATCCGCACCGGCAGGGAACCGGGTTTTTGGGCTTCGAGGATGGGTTTAACCCTGGCTTCATCCCCAACGAGGATGATTTCCACACCATATTCGCGGGCAGCCTGGACGGATCCGATCACGTCCGGGACGGGGAAGTCGTCACTGCCCATTGCGTCTACTACAATCCGGGTCATGGGTCGCTCCTGAAGGTTTGGGAGTTGACAAGCAAGTGAAGCTGATTATAATACGACCTGCTCAAGCGCTGGTGCTGGAATTGGCAGACAGGCATGGTTGAGGGCCATGTGCCGCAAGGCGTGAGGGTTCAAGTCCCTCCCAGCGCATGAAACAGGCCTCCGGTCCGGACCGGGGGCTTTTCGCTTATTGGACCAAAGAGGTTACGGCGCAAACGAGTTCCAACTCAACCAATAGAATCCCAGGTCGTTCATCAGTTCGCGGAACTTATGGAAATCCACCGGTTTCACCACAAAGCTATTGGCATGGTTCATGTAAGCCCGGGCTACATCCCGTTCGGCTTCGGAAGTGGCGAGGACGACCACCGGGATCTTACGCAGGTCTTCGGAGTCCTTGAGGCGGTGCAGTACTTCCAGGCCGTCGATTTTCGGCAGCCGCAGGTCGAGGAGAACGATATGGGGCCGGGGACTCGATTCCGGCGAGGCGAAGATCCCGTTCCTGAAGAGATAATCGACAGCCTGCTGACCGTCAGATAGACGGATGACTCTGTTGGCCACGCGGTGGTCCGCCAGTTGTCTGGTCGCCAACTCTGCATGATCATCGTTGTCTTCGATCAATAATACCAAGACAGGTTCGCCTGCCATAAAACCTCCAGCCCGATTGTATCCGATTTAACTGCTTCAACGAGTTCCTCCTGACGGGTCGGGTAGGGTGAAGTAAAAAGTGCAACCTTTCCACAAGCCTTCAGATTCTACCCAGATCCTTCCACCGTGGATCTCGATGATTCGTTTGACGAGGGAGAGGCCAACGCTGGTCCCCTCGGAATGGGCATCCAGTTTGTTGAACAAGCCGAAGACGCGCGATTGGTACTGCGGCTCGATCCTCAGGCCATTATCGCGGACGAATGGGAGCATCCCAGCATCCGGGCGTATGCCGGGTTGACGAACTCGAAACAACCATCCTTGTCAGTAACGGTCACTCCCTGGCCAAGAGTATTCATGATCTGAACGGCGAAATCGCGCTGCCGTTGAAGTTCGGTCTCTACCCGCTGGCGTTCGGCGATCTCGTTCCGGGCAGCATCGAACAGGTTGGCATTCTCGATCGCAACCGCCAACTGGTCGATCATGGTCTGGAGGATGGCGATATCCTCGGGTGAAAAGGCATTTGGATGCTTGTCCTGTACTGTCAGGGCGCCAATGATCCGTTCCCGGCTGATGAGGGGGATGGCGAGTTCGGAGCGGGTCAATGGCAGGAGCGGG
>VGNO01000366.1 GCA_016865985.1 Chloroflexota bacterium
GTCCCGTCGCGCAAGGTGGTGGCGCTCGGCAGGGCGATGATCGGCACGCCGCCCTTGGAGCGGGATGCGCCGTAGATGAAATCCAATTGACCGCCGACGCCGCTGTATAGTTTCGGTCCAATGCTGTCGGCGCAGACCTGGCCGGTCAAGTCCACTTCCAGCGCCGAGTTGATGGCGATCATGTGGTCGTTCTGGGCGATGACGAACGGGTCGTTCACAAATTCGGTGCGGCGGAACTCGAGCAGCGGATTGTCGTTGACCCAATTGTAGAGTCGCTTGGTGCCGATGATGAAGCCGATGACGATCTTTCCCGGCAGGAGGGTCTTGCGGGCGCTGGTGACAACGCCCGCTTCCACCAGGTCGATCACGCCATCCGAGATCATTTCACTATGGATCCCGAGGTCCTTTTTGTCGAAGAGGTACTTTAACACTGCGTCCGGGATGGCGCCGATACCCATCTGCATGGTCGCGCCATCCGGGATGAGTTCGGCGATGTGCATTGCGATCTTTTCAGCAACATCCCCCTGGCCTTCATCCACCATCGGCAGTTCGGTCAGGGGGTAATCGACCGGTACGATATGGTCCAGGCGGCTGACGTGGATGAATGAATCTCCCAGTGTGCGAGGCATCTGCTGGTTGACTTCGGCAATGATGATCCGGGACGACTCGGCCGGGGATTTCGTCAGGCCGACCTCAACTCCCAGGCTGCAAAACCCGTGTTCGTCTGGCGGTGAGACATGGATGAAGGATACATCCACCGGCAGCAGGTTGTTCTTGAACAGGAGTGGGAATTCGGAAAGCAGCACCGGTGTGAAGTCCGCCCGGCCTTCCCAGACCGCCTTGCGGACGTTGGCGCTGATGAAGAGGGTATTGACCCGGATGTGTCCCTGCATCTCCGGGCTTACATAATCCGCCGGGCCGATGGAGAGCGCCTGGCAGATCTCCACATCCTTCAGGTTTGGGGCGTGTTCCACCAGGGCGCCGAGTAATTTCTTTGGCACCGAGACGTTGCCGGTCATGAAGATGCGGTTGCCCGACTTGACCGAGGTCCGGATGGCGTCTTGAGCGTTGGAGACACGCGATTGGTATTGACTATTCCAGTCCATCGTGTTTATCTCCTGCCGACTCGAGGCGGGTTATATTCCGTAACTCGCCGTTATAGGTGTTGACAGCGCCTGCAATCGCCGGGTTGCGCTTGATGGCCTCATCGACGCCAAGGTTGGCAATCTCAGTGACGAACGGCAGGGCAAAATTCATGAAACCATGCGATGAAGTGCGCGCCACCACGCCAGGGATATTCGGCACGCAGTAATGGATCACACCTTCCTCGATGTAGGTCGGGTGGTCGTGGCGGGTAGGGCGGGATGTCTCGAAGATCCCGCCCTGGTCGATGCTCAGATCGATGATGACCGAACGCGGCTTCATACCGGCGACCATCTGCCTGGTGACGATAACCGGAGGACGTTCCCCAGGCGTCATGACCGCCCCAACAACCACGTCCGCATATGCACAGCAGCGCTCGACATTGCGGGGTGTGGCGAACATGGTGACGATGTTCGGGAAGCGTTCATAGATCTTCTGGAGCGCTTCCACGCTCTGGTCGAGGACCGTGATATGGGCGCCCAACCCGGTGAAGGCGCGGGTGGCATTGGTCCCGGCTATGCCGGCGCCGATGATCACCGCCTCCGCCGGGGCGACACCAGGGATACCGCCCAGCAGGATGCCCTTGCCGCCGTCGTTGTTCTGGAGCAGGCTGGCTGCGATCTGGGCAGTCATCAGGCCGCCGATCAGGCTCAGGGCGCCCAGCACCGGACGGCTGCCATCCGGCAGTTGCACCAGTTCCCAGGCGATGGATGTGATCTTGTTCTTCAGCAATGTATCGATCCGGTCCTGCCGGGCGGAAGCAAGGTAGAGGAACCCTGCTATAGCCTTGTTGTTCGGGATCCATTCGAGTTCATGTTGCAGGGGACGTGCGAACTTGAGCGCCAGGTCGGCCCTGCCATACGCCTCGTCCGGCGCGTAAACAAGCCGCGCCCCGGCCTGTTCGTAGTCCTGGTCGCTGAAACCGGCACCAATCCCGGCTTCGTGTTCCACGAAACACTGGTGGCCCTGCCGCGTCAA
>VGNO01000367.1 GCA_016865985.1 Chloroflexota bacterium
CCCCCGACAGTGACCGCCACGGCTACCAAGAAACAATCCGGTGCGGCCACCCCCACCCGGACACCCACCAGGACAGCCGCGCCGGCCAGCCATACGCCTTCCGCTCCGACCAACACCGCGCTTCCGCCCACCAATACCCGCACGCCTCTCCCGCCGACCAACACGCCGCTCCCATCTTTCCTGGTGACCTCGGTCTCGGTTTCAGCCCGGGGCGGCGACTATACCGGTCCGTGCCCGGTGGATGGCCGTTACTTCGACGCGACCATCACTGCGAATGGACCGGGGACAGTGACCTACCAATGGTACATGTCCACCGATGGCGGCCCGTTCATTGGGACCTGGAACCAGACCATGAACTTCATCAGCGCCGGCAGTCAATCCACCGAGTTTGCCGCCGGGACAGTGCTCTCGAGCCGATCCCTCACATTCGAATTGCGGGTCTCCTCCCCCAATGCCATATCCAACCAGGCCACCATGGTCGTCACTTGTGTGCCCTGATCCAGTTGAAGAAACATAAGGAGCGAAAATGAAACCCATGTCTCGAAAAACCACATGCCTGCCGGATACACTGCGGGTCCTGTCGATATTCCTGGCGCTGAGCCTGGCCCTGTCTGCCTGCCGGATACAGTGTACCGAACCCGCCGTCCAGCCGACGCCGACCCGGACATGGGCGAGCCAGGCGGCCGCCCCGGCATCCCTCGCTTCCCCAACGACAGCCAGCGAGTTGGCTCCAACAACGACCCCGCATTCAACGGCGACAGTCACCCCAACCGCCACCCCGAAACCGGTCCAGCCGACCTTCACGCCCACCGCGCTCCCGACCAAGACCGTGCCGCCCCCGCCGACAGCCATCCCGTTCACCATCGAATATGTCAACGTGGTCGTCCAGGGGGTCCAATACTACACCGGGACCTGCCCACCGGCGCCCCCCACCTTCACCTGGGAGGGATATGGAGCAGCCTCCGGCACAGGTACGATGACCTATGACTGGGAGATCTCGACCGATGGGGTTTCGTTTTCGGTCACGGAAAGCGGCAGCAGGGATTTCAACGATGGCGGGCCCTTCTCGTTCCTGCTGAACCGGGATGTCACCAGTACCTCCAGGGTCTATGCCAGGCTGCACATCAAAACGCCTTCCAGCCAGTACTCCAATGCGGATTTCGTGGATATCTTCTGCACCCCGTAATTTGAATACATTCCCCAAACCTGCCCGGCGTGCCTGCCGGGCTTTTCCCTTCCCCGCCAAATCTGTTATCATCAGGGCAGCCGCCGGAACTCCCCTCTCCGGGTCCCGGCTTGAGGTCCCGATGAAACCACCCATGCTATTCCGTATCCTGCCTGCAATCTTCCTCCTGACGGCTTGCGCCCGTCCCGGGCAGGAGTCCGCCGCGCCCATCCTGGAAAGCATCGAGGTCGACGGCGTGACACGCACGTACCTCCTGCATGTCCCGGCGGGTTACTCGCCTGGCGAGGCCTGGCCGCTGGTGTTCGTCTTCCATGGCGGATTCGGAAACGCCGAAGATACCCAGGCCATGACCGGTTTCTCGAACCTGGCAGACGAGGCCGGCTTCCTTGTGGTTTACCCCAACGCCCTGCACGACCATTGGAACGACGGCCGTTCGACCGATCCCCTCTATACTGGGACGGATGATATCGGCTTCGTCGGCGCATTGATAGACTCCCTGTCGACGGTCTATTCCATCGACCCCCACCGCATCTTCGCCGCAGGTATTTCCAATGGCGGTATCTTCTCGTACCGGGTGGCATGCGAACTCTCCGACGAGATCGCCGCCATCGCCCCGGTGGCAGGCTCGATGGCCGAAAACCTGGTCGGAGTCTGTGCACCAGAGCAGCCGATCTCCATCATCCACATCCACGGGCTGGCAGACCAGTTGGTGCGCTTCGAGGGCGGGGAAGTGCCGGGACCCTATGGCGGGATCGTCCATCCCGTGCTGGATACGCTTGCGCTCTTCGTGGATTGGAATGGCTGCACCGGCTTGCCAAAGACCACCAGCCTGCCGGACGCCAACCCGGAGGATGGGACGACTGTCCTGGTTAGTTCCTATGACCATTGCTCCAATGACACTTCCATACACCTGTA
>VGNO01000368.1 GCA_016865985.1 Chloroflexota bacterium
CCAGCGCCAAAAGACCATCAACCGCGAACTCGAATGGATTCGCATGTCGCCCAAAGCGCGTCAATCCAAAGGACAAGCCCGCGTCACTGCCTACGAAAAATTATTGAGTCAAGAAGCCGAAGCCCGCCGCGAAGAACTGGAAATTTACATCCCGCTTGGTCCGCGCCTCGGCGACATCGTTTTCGAATTCGACAAGATCACCAAATCCTACAGCGACCGCATCCTGCTGGACGAGTTTTCCGCTTCCGTTCCACCCGGCTCCATTGTCGGCATCGTGGGTCCCAACGGCGCAGGCAAGACCACCCTGCTCAAGATGATCGTTGGCAAAGAGACTCCCGACAGCGGTTCCATTCGGATTGGAGAGACGGTCAAGTTGGCTTACGTTGACCAATCGCGCACCCTCGACCCCGAGAAGACCGTCTACGAAGAAATTTCGCAAGGCGCCGACTTCCTCGAACTCGGCAAACGCAAGATCAACTCACGCGCCTACTGCGCCTCCTTCAACTTCCAAGGCTCCGACCAGCAAAAGAAAGTCGGCATCCTCTCAGGCGGAGAGCGCAATCGCGTCCATCTCGCCAAGACCCTCACCGAAGGCGCCAACGTCATCCTGCTCGACGAACCCACCAACGACCTCGACGTCAACACCCTGCGCGCCCTCGAAGAAGCCATCGAAGAATTCGCAGGCGTAGCATTAGTCGTCAGCCACGACCGCTGGTTCCTCGACCGCATCTGCACGCACATCCTGGCTTTCGAAGGCGACTCGCAGGCGCGCCTGTTCCTGGGCAACTGGTCCGAATACGAGGCGCACATGCGGGAGCAGTTCGGCAAGGACCTGACCCCGCACCGGGTGAAGTACCGGACGTTGAAAAGGTGATCCTGGAGATTAGAGATGGCCGCCGGGTGATCTGGTTTGTCCCACTACCTGAAATCCACGGCTGGGAGTCTCCCGTCGCCATCTACTTTGTAGAAGCGCACCGGAAACCGAGGTTGACGAACCAGTACCATTGAGGGGAGAAGTGCCGGACGGTCGTCCGCAGGTACCAGATCCCGTTGTTCCAGGGGCCGCTGCGCCAGATGCGGTCCGCCTCGACCGCCAGGTCTTCCCGCCCATCGCCGGGGTCGTAAGGATACAGGCTGACGATCGTGGTCGTCCATTCCCAGACATTGCCAGCCATATCCATCACGCCGTAAGGGCTCGCGCCGGCAGGGTAACTGCCCACGGGCGCGGTATCGGCATAGCCGTCATACCATCCGCTGCTGGCGATCTCCCTCGGGCAATGGACATCACACCAGTTTGCCCGGTCGTTCGCCAGCGGGTCGGTCAGGAAATCATTCCCCCAGGGGTATCTGTACCCTTCGGTTCCTCGGGCGGCTTTCTCCCACTCCGCCTCGGTCGGCAGCCTCCGGTCGGCCCACTGGCAGTAATCCTGCGCCATGTACCAGTTGACCCAGATCACCGGATAGTCCGCAAACTCCGGGTTGTCGTAATACTGCGGGCGGGTATCGGAACTGGAAGCATAGGGCGGTTGGCAGGCGCCCGAATCGACGCACGAGGCGTATTGTCCGTTGTTGACCTCAAATCTATCGATCCAGAACCCGTCCAGGAAGACCGTAGGCAGGGGGATTTCGGAATGGTCGTGCATATCCGTAGTTTCTCTGGCAGCATCGCCGTCGTTCGAACCCATGAGGAACCCGCCAGCGGGTATGTAGACCTGCTCCATGAGGTCGGTCCCTGAGACGCGCATCTCACCCAACTGGGGGACGCTTGATGTTGGCGTGACCACGCTCGGCTGCGGCGCCGCGCCGGTGGGCCTGGGGGCGTCCGCCGGTCGAGGCGTGCTCGATGCAACGCCCGGGACAGCCGCCTCCGGCGTTCGAGGGATACATGCGGCCGGTAACATCCATGCCAGGACGAGCAGGAGCATCCATGCATGTTTTTTCATCCGGTTGGTCACGCCTCCTCAGGGTTACGCTTGTGTATCAGGGGAAAACTCCCTGCATTCCCGCAAGGCTAGCAGATACCACCGAATCATGATCGCCAGCCTCGGGATGACGCGTTTTGTTTTTTTCAGAATCAGGACTCATTTTCTCGGCC
>VGNO01000369.1 GCA_016865985.1 Chloroflexota bacterium
CAGGCTCTTGGCGGCGGGGACCAGATGACGCAGAGCGGGTTCCAGCCATAACCAGGTACCCATTTCGATTAGCGCCAATATTCGTAGGCTTCCGTCACCGTCCGGTTGGGGCCGATGTAGGCGGCCAGGGCCGGGACGGCCAACGCCAGGGCCAATCCCAGGCCGGCCAGGATGGATATTGTGACAGGAATTCTATTTCGAGGTGGGCACTTCATCGGGTCTGTCCTCCCTCCGGGGGGATGAAGATGCGCCCAGTATAAGCTGATTCCGAAGGATGTCAAGGCCTTCGCTTAGGGCAATAACATTAGAAATTACACGCCCTAATTACAGGCGTTTTGAGCAGCGTTGGCAAACTCTGCCATTGTTCATATGTTCTATACCAGTATATGTAGCCTAGTTTTTGCAGTGACCCCTAAATGTATTCCAAATGCGATTGCCCTAGCCTTCGCTAGGGGTATCGCATTTCAATAGTTTCGGCGGACTAAAGTCCTGCCTCAGTACTTGAAAGCCCCTGCGGGGCTGGTTCTGATCAGCCCGGAGGGCTTTCATGAACTGAGCCGGACGGCTCCAGCCCCTGGCAGAGGAAGAATCGTAACCATCTTTTACAAATGCGATTACCCCAAGGGCTTCGCAGCGCCACCCCCAAACCATCCATGGAAGATTAGCCGGTGAACATATCGTTCCCAGGCAAACGGCAATCCCATTTCAATAATTAGCGCGGGTAAATCGCAGTATAATCTCAGCATCCGTGCTGAACACAGGAACCTCGTTTTGGACCTCGCCACCCTCCTGACCATCCCGCCCGGCAACCTGGCCTACCATCTCGTGCTGGCTTTCTCGATCGCCGGCGCGCTCCAGGGAGCCGTCTTTCACTGGCGCAACAGCCAGTTCCCACAGGCGCGCCGCATGCTGCTGGGGCTTGCCATCCTGCTTGGGCTGCAATCCATCCTGTTCCTTACCAGCCTCCTGGCATGGGGGGACATCCTCGACCCGCGCGCAATCCTGCCGCCCCTCGACCGGGCAGCCAGCCTGCTCGCTATCGTCTGGATCGCCTGGTTGTGGGTCTTTCCCGAACCGGCGCGGCCGGCCGATACCGCTTCCGGCATCCTGAGCCTGCTGATCCTGATCTTCTTCGGCCTGTCCCTGATCGCCTGGATCCAAAGCGGCGGCGCGACATCCTTCAATGCCTCCCTGCCGGATATCCTGTGGCAGGGATTCGCCCTGGCGCTGCTGCTTATATCCGGGGTCGTCCTGGCGCTCAGGAAACCGAACGGCTGGGGCAGCGGCCTGGGCATGCTGGCGCTCCTGTTTGCCGGGCACCTGGCGACCCTGCTCCTGTCATCTGCTGGTGGTGATTTCCCCGGCCTGCTGCGCCTGGCACAGACCGCCGCCTTTCCGCTGTTGTTGACCCTGCCGCAGCGTTTCCCGGCTCCGGCAGCGCGCCCGGCCCTCCGGACGGTGGAGACGCCCATCGTCCAGGAGCGCCGCCGTTACAGCGCTGACCCCAAGACCTTCCACGCCCTGCTCTCCCTGGCCTCCGAGGTGCAATCCGAACGCATCGGGCCGGCCGTCGCCCGCTCCATCGCCCAGGCCATGCTGGCCGACCTGTGTTTCCTGGTGCACCTGACCGACAGCAAGGACCTGGTGGTCTCGGCCGGCTACGACCTGATCCGCGAGGAGGCCCTGACCAGCGCCTTCATCACCAAAGTCGACGCCCCGTTGCTGGTGAACGCCGTCCAGCGCGGGCGGGCGTTGCGCCTGCCAGCCAGCAGCGCTTCCTCGGACCTGAAGGGCCTGGGCCAGGCGCTCGGCCTGGCCAACCCCGGGCCGCTCCTGAGCGCCCCGATCACCACCCCGGGACGCGACCCGACCGGCGCGGCGCTGCTGCTTTCACCTTACTCCAACCGGCTGTGGAGCGCCGACGACCAGAACTTCCTGAGCGGCGTATCGAACCTCCTGCTCCCGATCATCGAACGCGGCCAGCGACTGGCGGAAATCGAACAGGAACTCGGACAGGCGCGCGCCGACCTGCGTGCCTGGCAGGAACAGGGCGCTGCCTCCCAGCGCAAGTACGAAGAACTTCTCGCGCGGC
>VGNO01000370.1 GCA_016865985.1 Chloroflexota bacterium
TCGGCCGGTTAAGTGAAATCGCCCAGCTTCATCATTATTCGAGCATCGCGATCTTCTCCGCCACCGGTGAACCAATTCTGGTCCTGGGCGACGAGGATGTCACCGAGCATATCGACCTGGCCCGTCAGGTCATCGCGGAAGGCGCCCCACGGTTCGTGGACCTCCATGCCCAGCCCGATGGTCGTCATGAATATGGTGTCATGAGCCCGGTCGGGCCGGAACACCAACCCGCCAAGGCCGCCCTGTATTTTGCTCAGCAGCCCGAGGAGACCCTCTTTCCTCTGCTGGATGCCTGGCCGATAGTCACCCGCACTGGCGAGAGCGCACTTATTCGCCAGGAAGGCGCAAACCATCGCTGGATCTCGCCAGCCCGCTTCGCGCCCGACGCCATCCTTAAACTGACGGCGCCGCTGGACCGCCTGGAACTCGCGGCCAACCCAACCACGACCGCTGATCCGGCCTTTCGGGAAGATGCCCTGGATTATCGTGGTGAACCCGTCATGGCCTATCTGACGCCCATCGCCGGCGCCCCATGGCGCCTGCTGGTCCAGCAGAGCCGGAAGGAAATCTACCGGGATACCCAGCTAACCACCCGGATCGCCATACTACTGGCTCTCGCAATCCTTTCCCTGGTTTATTTTTTGGCTTACCTGTTCATCCGCCGGCATGAGCAGCGTCAGGTGGTAGCCGACTTGCGAACTCGACAGGTATTGGAGGATCGCCTCTCCAATATCGCTTCGGCACTGGGAAGCGTGTTCTGGGAAGCCGACCCGGTCTCCGGGGCGATCACCTTCTTGAGTGACTCCGTCACCTCCGTGACCGGTTACCCCCGCCAAAGTTGGACCAAGCTGGAGGATCATGTCCAGCGCATCGATCCAGAGGACCGCGAGATTTTTCTCTCCGCCATTGCGAATCCGAACCCGGATCAGGAGAGCAAGCTGGAATATCGGCTGAACACGGCCGACGGTCGCGTCATCTGGATAGAAGACCAATTCAGACTGGATGTAAACAGCGGTGAGGGTCCCATCGTCCGCGGCATAGCTCGGGATATCAGCGTTCGTAAACAGATCGAAGCCAGCTTGAAGGAAAGCGAGCAGCGCTTCAGCGAGGTGGTCGAACGTATTCCCGTGGGCATTTACACCCTGCGTTTTACCGCCAGAGATGTAAATCTCCGTTTCGAGTACCTGAGCGACCGAATGTGCGAGATCATCGGCTTCGACAAAGCCGCGGCCATGGAGAACGCCCATGCGGCTTTCCATCGTTGCGTACCCGAAGACTTGGCTAACCTGCAGGCCGCTAACTGGGAAAGCGCCATGACCGGGAAGCCCTTCCATTTCGAAGGACGCTTTCATGTGGGGGACCAGATCCGCTGGCTGCGACTGAGTTCCAAGCCGATGTTTCTGCCGAATGGCGACAGCCTCTGGAATGGCGTAGTCGTCGACGTAACCGATAGCAAGGAATCCGAGTTGGCGTTGCAGAAGCTTCAGCAGGAACTGGCCCTGATTATCGATGGCCTGCCGGCCCAGATATGGTACAAGGACACTGAAAACCGGATGCTGAGGGTCAACGCGCAGGTGGCGAAGACGCTGGGCCGTCCAAAATCCGAGATCGAGGGTCGAGACACCCGGGAGTATTACCCCGAACAGGCGGATCGCTATTACCAGGATGATCTTGCCGTCCTGGAAAGCGGCCTGCCACGGCTGGGCATCATCGAACCCATGACCCTCCCCAATGGGGAGCGCCGCTGGGTCCGCACGGACAAAATGCCGCTGATTAGCGAGGATGGCCACACCCAGCGCATTCTGGTCACCTCGACCGACGTGACCGAACTTCACCATGCCACCGAATTGCTGCAACGGGAAAATGAGACCCGCCTCGAAAAGGAACGAGAGGTCCAACGACTGAGCCGGCAGCTCGCCGCCCTGAGCCAGATCAACCAGACCCTGCTGCGCGGCCAGACGCGGGAGCGGATATTTCAAGATATCTGCCGCATCCAGGTGGAAGCCGGCCAGGTCGCCATGGCTTGGGTGGGCTGGATCGAGGCGGAGACCCGCCGGGTCGTCCCCGTGGCGGCCTATGGCGACGACTCGG
>VGNO01000371.1 GCA_016865985.1 Chloroflexota bacterium
CTGCGCCGATCCTGGCGGCAAGGTCGAGGATGCTGGCGCGCTCCAGCGGCGCTCCCTGTGCGAGCGCGGCTTGCGCAAACTTGAGCGCGCCGTCATAGTTTCCCATTGATACAAATGCATTCATCCCTTCCTGCAAGAGAGTCAGGGGGAGATTGAATTCCTGGCGTCTCTGCCACATGGCAAGCAACAAGGGCTGCGCCTCGCAGAGTGCGCCGTATTCTTTATGTTCTGCGACCCATGCGTTCGCCTGGTCTTTCCCGGCGAACCCGGTCTCGACTGCGGCAGCGGCAACCCGCGCGGCTTCCACATAGAAAGCGGGGGTCCGGCGTGCCACCGCCAGGTCAATACAGCCCTGAACAACGGAGGCGAGCCTGCCGCTATCCAACCGTTCTCTCAGCGCTTCGTTTTGCAGTGCGGCGACCATGATGCGTTCGCTGTTCGAAATGCTTGCGACCTTGGGGGTCGTTTTATCATTCCACTCAAAAATGGTATCCGGCCTCAACAAGTTGCCATGTTTTTGGATGAAGGCGGCCGCGATCTCGATTGCCAGGTCCGGCCTGACCTCCCCCTTGACTTCTGTCCCTGCGCCATAGCCCGTCTGCACGAAGCCGCCGCCGCTTTGACCGAGGGCAACTTTTATGAACGCTTGCACTCCTTCCACGGTCGTGCCTGTCACGGCCTTCTGGTATGCCGCCCAATACAGGTCCAGGGCCAGCGCAGACTCGCCAGCCCTGTCTAGGTTGTAACACCAGTCGAGAATCAAACGAGATTCCTCAGCCTCCGGGATGCCGGGGATCGCCTGTTTGAGCAATTTACCAGTCTCATCCACTTCCCTCTTGTTTACAACAGCGAGCGCCAGTTTGTGGTACAGGTCCCACCTGCCGGGTATGTTTTGGCTGGTATCTGGTATGTAAGATTGCAACCACGTGATAACATCTTGTTCCGTGATGCCTTCTATGCCTGATTCAACAGCAGTTGTCTGAATATCACACATACGGTCTATATCATCGTTAAAAACGTTCCTACATAATTCTCGGATATCCTCTACACTTACATTTAGCGGATAACGCTTGATCATGGACACCTCAAGACGTTTTGCAGACTCATTTCTTTTAGATGCAATGCTTTCATCTCGCCATTGCCGCAGCTGGTCAAATGGAATTGCCATCGTTTCATCTTCGGACAACGCAGCAGCGATATTGTTAGCCATAATTTTCTGGATGATGCCACCTGATGCGCATTTACTTATCAAATCAATCCACTGGTTAATGGTCGCATAGAACTGAAGACCCATTCCCGACATGAAAGCCACCTCACGCAGAAAGGTACCTATCTTGGATCTATCAGGGATTGCGACGAACGACTCAGCATGGGACCACATTTGCAATAATGTATTTTCATAGTCAATGATGTTTGAAATCCTCTTCATAGAAGTCTTTCTCCTGTGGTATACAGCATTTCGTCGCCGGACAACTCAAGAATGCGCCTGCGGGCTCCCGAAGCCTTTTGCATACTCAACGGCCTGACCAACCGTATGGCAGCCTTCATCCTGTTTTTCCGTAAGCGACTTCTGAAAAGTAAGGACTTGTGTGATCAATTCCGGCAGCGGCTTGAACAACGCGGATAGACACACCATTTGCGCTTTCTCGAATTCACCCGTCCTTCGGTAAAGGTCAGCCATCACCGCTTCGGCAACGCCGGTTTCCTCGGATATTGTCTCGCCTGTTTCCATTGCGCCCTGAAAGAGTTGGATGGCTTTGCTCCGGCAGAAGGATGCCATGGGGGGCTTGAGATCGTCGCAAACCCAGGCCGCATGAAGAGCCGCCCAGCCCGCTTCGGCATGGTTGCCGGCATCTTCTTGAATCATCGCCTGGCCTAAAAAGGAGTTGGCGAGTTCGGGGTAAGCCGGGTCCGCCAGTTGCTGGCGATAGACTTCCCCTTTGACGATTGCGGCGGTCTTGCCATCCCCTTGCGACACTTGCGGAGCGCAGTACCCGCAGGAGGGGCAGCGGCGTATCCAGTATTGGAGAGTCGAGCGTTTCATCTCGGAGGGGCGAGTATCCAGGTCGGGCAAATCGGAAGAA
>VGNO01000372.1 GCA_016865985.1 Chloroflexota bacterium
AGGACGCCCGGTAGCCGCATCCAGCCGGGGCAGTTGGACCGTCGCCTGGCGGCCGTGTTTGCGGACCTGCAACGCCTGGAAGGCCTCTTCGATCTCGCGGTTGGCGGTCACGTTCGCGAGGAATGAGGTCTCGAGGGCTTCGTCCTGGATGGTTCCCTTCTGCTCGAGAAGCAGGTTGTGGGCGGCATCGAGGACCTGCTCCAGGCGCGGGTCGCGGCAGGCCTCCAGAACCCGGTAACAGGTCAGGTAGATGCGCATGGGTTCGAGGGCGCCGTCGAATCCGGGCGGGGCCTCGAACGCCAGGATGCGTCCGATGTGCTCGCTGGCCAGGGGCAGGTCCCCCTGCTGCATTGCAATCCGCGCCAGTCCGGCCAGGGACTCGGCTGCATGGTGCCCGCCGGCGGTCTCCTTTCTCAGGGTGACTGCCTCCTGGTAGGCCTCAATCGCCTGGTCGTATTCCTTTCGATCCGCCAGGATATGTCCCTGGATGTCAAGCAGCCAGCCCAAGGCGATGGGGTCGTTGATCTCGCGGGCGATGGCCAGTCCCTGGCTGCACTGTTGACTCGCCCGCTGTTCATCCCCGAGGTGGTGGGCCAGCAGTCCCTGGAAGGCCAGCGTCTGGCACTGGTACAGGCGGATGCCGGTTTCGATGAAAACAGACATGGCACGGTCGTAATATTCCCCAGCCTTGGGATGATCGCCCAGCCGGTGGAACAAGAGACCCAGGTCTCGATAGGAGATGCCGGCATTGTCCAGCGCCTGGATTGCCAGTTGGATCTCCAGGGCTTGTTCCAAGTACATCCTGGCGGCTGAAAAATCACTTTCGGCCAGGAATTCGCTTGCCAGGTTCCCGATGACGAGGCCGGCGCCTCGCTGGTCGCCGATCTCGCGGCAGAGGCCCAGGGCTTGTTCGTTGTACATCTTGCTGGCGCCGTGGTCCCCCTGGGCGGAGGCGATGGTGCCCAGGTTGGCCAGCGTGCTGGCGGCGCGGGCGCGGATATCCACCTTGCGGCAGATCTCGAGCACCTGCTGGAAGTATGCTTTCCCTTCATCGAATTCACCGATGACCAGGCAGACCGTCCCGAGGCCGTGCAGGCCGTCGGCTTCCAGCCGGGTCAGGTCATTGGACCTGGCTAGTGAAAGCGACGCCTCGAACCGCTCCCTGGCCCCGGCATTCTCGCCCTGGAGCAGCAGCGCCCAGCCCCACTCCATGTGACTCTCGGTTTCTGTCGTGGTATCCCCGGCGGAACGGGAAAGTTCGACCGCCCATTTGGCATACTCGATGGCCGGCGGAAAATTGCACATCAACTCCGCCTGGCGCGCCTTCCGGTAGGCCGCTTCCGCCCGCAGGCGGTTGTCGCCCATTTTACCGGCCAGGCCTTCCATGGCTTCCAACTCCCGGGTCTGCTCCTGCCTGGCGCCGAGCAGGTCGTGGATCCTTTCGCGCGCCCGGTGGATGGTATAGATACACATGGGATCCGGTGGACCTGGGGAGCGACCCAGGGCATGCAAAGCCTGCTCATAATGAGCCAGGGCGTCGCTGTTCGCATACACCGCCGCGGCCCGGTCGCCGGCCTCCCGCTGGTACCTGGCAGCCAGTTCCCAGGCCTGCCCGGCAGTGTAGTGGTATGCGAACGCTTCGGGCTTGTCTGCCCCCAGGTGGTAAAGGGCATCGGCGATCCGCCGGTGGTAGGCGCGCAACAGTGGCGGGGCCAGCCGGTCGTAGGCAACCCGGCGGACCAGATCGTGGTGGAAGAGATAGTCCATCCCTCTGGAGGCCTGGTCGGGGTCTGCCGGATCGACGCGGTGCAGCAAGCCGCGGCGGCACATCTCGCCTGCGGCGGCCAGCAGTTCTTTATCCCCAAGTCCGCAGGCCTGCTGCCAGAGATCGAATGGGATGCCCCTGCCGATCACTGCCGCCAGGCCGAGCGGTTCCTGCATGGCTCCAGGCAGGCGTTCGAGACGGCGTTCGATGCTTTGGACGACCCCGCCTGGCAGGGGCAGTTCGGTATAGTCCTCGGTCGAATCATCCCATTGGGTGCTCCATGCCCCGTGCTCGTCCCGGAAGAGCAGCCCTTC
>VGNO01000373.1 GCA_016865985.1 Chloroflexota bacterium
GCTTCCTGGCAAAATGCATCGCCTACGCCGCCACTCAGGCCGGGGTCGGCGCCCTGTTTACCACCGGCATGGATATGATCAATCACCTCGTCGCCGCCGAGGCAGATCGCTCTCTGCTGAAAAAACTCCATCTCTATCAGGCGCCGGAGGTGTTGGTCATCGACGAGGTAGGATATCTTCCCTTAGGCAACCAGGGCTCCAACCTCTTCTTCCAGGTCATCAGCGCCAGACATGAAAAAAATCGACGGTTATTACAACGAATCTACCGTTCGCCGATTGGGGAAAAATCTTCGACAGCACCACCGTGGCCACGGCCATCGCCGACCGGCTTGTCAACAACTCGGAAATCATTATTTTGGAGGGACCCAGCTATCGAACGAAACCAAAAGCGAAAGAAAAGATGATTGAAAAGTAAATACAGTTACTTGACCTGTTCAACATGGAACAGAACAGGAATATGAAAGGCGCTTCATAAAATAGGCGTTTAGGTGCCGGAGTGTTTCCTGCTCAATCAGTGGCCCCTTTTTATCCGGTGATTTTGGCCTCCTTTTTGGCCGGTGACCGCACTCACCCGCCGTAGGAAGTCCGGCCGTCCGGGGCGATGCGGATCGCCTTGTGGAACTTGCGCTCGTTCTGGCCCCCGGAAGGGGCATGGATCTGCCACACGATGGTGCCGTCCGGGGCGATCTCGATCAGTTTGTCCCCGGCCGAGCCCAGGGTGTTGCCGTTGGGCAGGCGGTTGGCCTCTCGATTGAGGAACAGGGCGCGATCCCCATCCGGGTGCGACCAGGACCAAACCTCGGTCCCGGTTGCCCGGTCAATCTCCACGAAGCGCTGCGGCTGACGCAGGGCGAGCAGGATGTGGCCGTTGTCCAGGGGTTCCGGCTCGTGGTTGAGCACCCCTACGATCTTCCCTTCGGTGGCGAGGCCGATGCGCTTGTCATGGCCCCGGAAGGTGATCTGCCACACAACCTTTCCGGAGGGATCCACCTCCACGACGGTGTTGAAGTTGCGGATGCTGATCAGCGTGTTTCCGTTGGTGAGCCTGGTGACGGAATTGACGTGCATCCAGCCCTCGTGATCGACATTGGCAAAGGGCGGTTTGTCGAAAGCTTCGACGCCGTTCCAGGACCACACGGTTCGGCCCTCCCTGTCCACCTCGACCACGACAGGGCTGCCCTTGGGTTGCCACGCCCGGTTGTAGAGCGTGTTTCCGTTGGGCAGGCGGTCGGCGTCGTGCGAAGCGCCCGGGTCCTCGTGCTTCCACACGACACGCCCCGAGCGGTCGATCTCGTAGATGCCTCGATTGGTTATGGTGTAGAGGATGTTGCCGTTCTCCAAGAGAGCGGCATCGAGCAGCGCACTGCGCTCGCCCCGTGCCGTGCGCAGCCTGTGCTGCCAGACGATTTTCCCGGAGAAGTCGACTTCCACGATTCTCGGCCACTCCACCTGCGACATGTCCGCCAGCAAGGTGGTGCCGGGAAACACGCGGGCCGCATCATGGATGCTGACCTTGTAGTCCGCGGCCTTTATCGGGCCTGCCCACAGCACGCCAAGCAGGAAAACGACCACGACCCATGCCATCCGGGTCCTTCTTACTCCCATCATCGTTCCTCCCCGATGTTTTGGCCCTGCCAGGAGCAGGACCTTCTTTGGTGTCAGTGACCCACAGCGCCTTCGCGGGCTGTCTTCAGATTGAATTGACCGCTCTTCGCGATTGCGATTAAATTTACCCGCAGGATGCTGGAAATGTCAAAGATTTCTTTCGCAGAACGGTTTCCGAATCGCAACGTGTTCACGATAGGGTTTCCATCAAATGTCGTACCGTAATCCAGCAGTTCGATGTAGCCAGTATCGATGAACCCGTAAGTTACCAGCCCCATGGCATCTGTGAACCCATTTGTGCCGCATTGCAGTCTTTTCCCGATTGAATTGATAATTGGAGCCTGTTCAATAATTCAGATTTGTTCCATATCCTTCTTGGGAAAAGCTGACATATGCGCTTGAAATACAATGAAAACGTCTGACACTGTTCAATACTGGTGTTCAATATTAAGAAAAAGAGCAAT
>VGNO01000374.1 GCA_016865985.1 Chloroflexota bacterium
TCGCCCATCAGCGCTGTCCGCTCGCGGCTGCTGGCGCTGAAACGGAAACCGTGGGTCGCGCCTGGCAGGTCGTAGCCGATGAAGGCATGCCCGGCGGCCAGGGCGGCGTAGACCATCCGGCGGTCGGTTTCGATCTCCCCGCAGAGGGGTTTTTCCACCAGCAGGTGGGTGTTGACCGCGGAAAAATGGAAGCGATACGGGAAGATGGTGCGGCGCAGCGGACCCATGGACATCTTCAAGGCATGGGCGTCCGAGCCGCCGACTGCCACCACTTTCGCCCCGCGCGACAACAACCTGTCCCAGATCTCCAGCGTCTGCGGCAGCGGCCCATGCCCGACCAGTTCAGGGAAATACGCATACGGCAGGGCGCCCAGGCGGCTCCTGACGACCGTCTTGATCTCGCTGAAACCGTTCCAGAGTTCGATGCCGGTGAAACCGTGCACATCCCAGTCCTCCCAGGAAATATCATCCTCGTTGAAGACAGGTAGCGCCGGGTCGACCGGGTGGGCGATGAAACTCAATCCTCCCGCCGTGCGGACGGCATCCACCAGCCCCTGGGGTTGCCCGGCTGAAGCGGCCAGTTCGCGCCCGGCTCCGACCACCAGCAGGTGGCTCTTCTGCGGCTGCCGCGCCTGGTCGTGGACCTCCTCGCCGACCAGCAGCAGCATCCGCTTCCGTCCCCGCCGGTGGTACCCTTCCATGCCCTGGACGAGCACATTATGGTCGGTGACGATGACGGCATCCAACCCGGCCTGCAGGGCGGCGGCGACCACATCGGCGTGGCTCCCGGTGCCATCCGAGTAGGTGGTATGGATATGAAGGTTGATGGTCAGTTCATGCATGTTTTTCCACGGCCTGATTGACGGTTTGGACGCTTCGCAGGTATAATTTGCCCGCTATAAATACTGGAGGCTTGTAAATGGAAACCTATTTGTATGTGGCTTTGATTATAACGTCTATTACCCTGGTCGCCGCCATCATCCTGCAGAGCAAGGGCGCCGGCCTGGGTAACCTGAGCGGGGCCGATTCCGGCGCCGTTTTCACCGCCCGGCGCGGCATCGAGCGCACCCTGTTCTGGGTGACGATCAGCCTGAGCATCCTCTTCTTCATCCTGGCAGTGGCGACGGTCATCGTCGCAGCCCGCTAATCGGACCTGTTCCGGAGAAAGGCCGTCTCCGGGCTGCGCATGGCGCGCCGGTGAGGCCTTTATTTTTTGCCCATCCATGAAACGTCTTCGCTGGCAAATCCTGGTCGTCGTCCTGACGCTCACCCTGGTGGCTGTGCTGTTATTCAGCCAGCAGCCGGTGTTGGCGCCGGTCTCCAACCAGCCGACCAGCGGCGGCATCTACACCGAAGCCGTCATCGGTTCGTTCGGGCGCCTGAACCCGGTCTTCGACCTGCACAACCAGGCCGACCGGGATGTGGACCGCCTGGTCTACAGCGGCTTGATCCGTTTCGATGCCGCCGGCCTGCCCCAGCCCGACCTGGCTGAATCCTGGGGCATGTCGCAGGATGGGATGATCTACAACTTTTCCATCCGGCCGGAAGCCCGCTGGCACGACGGGCAGCCGGTCACCAGCGACGACATCCTGTTCACGCTTTCACTGCTCCGCAGCCAGTTCTCGGCCTATTCGGACGATGTCCGCGCCCTATGGGACCAGGTGGAGATCACCCGTCTCGACGAGCGCACCCTAAAGTTCACCCTTCCCGAACCCTACGCACCCTTCCTCGATTATCTGACCTTCGGCATCCTGCCCCAACACCTGCTGGGGACGGTCCAGGCCGACCAGTTGATGAATGCCGATTTCAACCTGCACCCGGTCGGGAGCGGCCCGTACCGTTTCGACCAACTCCTGGTCGAAGACGACCGGATCATCGGTGTGGCGCTTTCGGTCTTCGAGGATTACTACGGCGCGAAACCGTTCATAGAGCAGATCGTCATCCGTTATTTCGACAGCGCCCAGGCGGCGCTGGCAGCCTACCAGGAGGGGGAGGCGCTGGGGATCAACCAGGTCAC
>VGNO01000375.1 GCA_016865985.1 Chloroflexota bacterium
GCCAGGTAGGGAAATGTTTCCTCGACCACGCTGCCGGGACAACCGACTTGCCCCCTGAATACCCGCACGTAGGCCAGGAAAGTGCGCGGAGTATCACCGGTATCGAGTACTTCAACCGACGGGTCGATCCGTGCCTCGATGGAGTCTTCCCCGGCATCGATGAAGGCTGTCCGTTTATCGAATCCCACATACCCCGGGCAGAGCGGGAACATCGCCATCACGACCCTGTAACCGGATACCTTTACCAACTGTCCCTCGTAGGCGGCGTACTCCTGCCGGACCTGGGCGATGGTCAGTTGTGCGACCTCCGGCGTAGCCGAGGGCCCTTTTGAATTACAGGCGGCCAGGGTGAATACGGCAATGACCCACAGCGAGAGTTTTACCTGCGCGAATAGAATGCGAACCATGGTTGGCTCCTATCCCAAATTTGCGGGCTTACTTTTTCCGGCTGGGTTTCCTGACCGGCCTGGCAATTCCTGCCGCTCCTGCTTTCGAAGCGGTTTTTCCCTGCCTCCAGGCGCGCCAGGCTGTGCCCATCCCGAGGGCAGTGAATACCAATCCCACCACCCACCCGACATATGGGATGGTACGCAGCAGGGCATAGACGACCGTCCCGGCCAACAGCGCCAGCGTGTTCATCCAGAATGCCTGCCTGGGAGTGAAGCGATCGAAAGCCCAGCGTGCCAGGGTGTAGGCGGTGATGATCTTCACGCCGTAGGCGATGAAGAACCACAACGCCACCGCCAGGATGACCAGGATGGAATAGGCCGCCAGCCAGAGAGCCAGCGAGAGCATCCACAGTCCCAGGAAATTCAACCCCAGGCCGATGGCAAATACCAGGGCAGCCACCACCAGCGCCACCATGTAGAGGTTGACGGCAATCACCAGTACCAGCAGGCCGGAGGCCAGCGTTTGCAGCGGGCGTTGTCGGAGCGCCTGCCCGGATTCGGCCAGCCATCCCGGTTTCAACCACAGCGCCAGCAGCCCGAATACGAAGAGCGCCGCCCAATTGCGCAGCAGGTCGAGCGCCCATCCGCCCCAATCGAATCCGGGGGCAGGTTCGACCACACGCCTGGTTTTCAGCAGAGCCCCATGTAGGGGTGACGTCGTCTGGCTGCCACCCGCTTCATCCGGGGCGACCGGTTGTGGGAGGTCGAAATGTAATCTCAACGTCAGTTCTTCGAAACCCAGCAGGGTCATCAGGCCATTGTAGAGTTGGATCGGGCCGATGGTGGTATGCAGGTCGCGCCCGACCCGCCCGTTCAAGCCGGAATCGAGACCGATGGCATACAGGTCGCGCCCGATTACCGCTTCCCGGCCGGAGGTCAGACTGACAGTCACCACGTACAAGTCGCGGTCCAGGCTGGAACCGGCCGCCAGGTCGAGGGTCAGGGCCAGGGCGTAGACCGTCCCGCTGACCGTCCCGCTGATGTGGGCGTTCTGCCCGACCAGCACCAGGCTGCCGTCCACGTCCCCGTTCACGACCACCTGGTTGCCCAGGATGAGCACATTGCCATGGATGTCCCCGTCGATGGTGATCTCGCGGCCGAAGAGGATGACATCCTGCTCGAGGACCGTCCCGGCCGGCACGGTATCGCCCTGGTAGATCTGCTGGGCATGGACCGGGGGGGCGATAGCGATCGCCAGCGCCAGGCTGAGCCCGAGGATGGATATGGTTTTCTGGATGGTGGTCTTCATGCTGTCCTCCGGGTTTTGTGCGGTTCGTTCCCATATTGTACAACAAGCGGGGTGAATGGGGGGAGGCAGTGAATCCGGTATAATCCAAGCCATGATCCTGGTTACCGGTGGGACGGGTTTCATCGGACGCGTGCTCGTCCGCCACCTGGTTGAGAACGGACACCCGGTGCGGATGTTGCTGCGTCCTTCGCCGCGTTCGCCGCGCCTGCCGACCGGGACGCCGGTGGAGGTGGCCGTCTGCGCCCTGGACGACGAGCGCGGCCTGCGGGCTGCCCTGCGCGGGGTGGATACGCTCTATCACCTGGCAGGCAGC
>VGNO01000376.1 GCA_016865985.1 Chloroflexota bacterium
ACCATCGGGCGGATGGCGATGGCGTCGTTCCCGGCCGCGTCACTGACAACGACCGGGCGCTTATGCAGCGCGCCCACGCCCAGGATGCCGCACTGCGGCTGGTTGATGATCGGCATGGCGAAGAGCGACCCTCCCGTCCCGTGGTTGGTCAGGGTAAAGGTCCCGTCGCGGACTTCCTCCGGGCGCAGTTTCCTGGCGCGCGCGCGGCCGGCCAGGTCGTTGACCGCCCGCGCCATCCCAAGCAGGGACAACTCGTCCGCCCGGCGCAGGACCGGGACAATGAGTCCCTCCTCTCCGAGCGAAGTGGCCATCCCAATATTAATTTCAGGTTGCACCAAGATTCCCTGTTCAGTCCAGGTTGAATTGACCAGCGGATGAGCCTTCAAGCCAGCGGCGATGGCAGTCATGAAATAAGCAGTGTAGGTAAGGTTGACGCCATCGGCGACGAAAGCGGCCTTGTTGGCGGCGCGGTGGGCGGCAACCCGGCTCATGTCCGCTTCCATGACGGTCAGGACATGCGGCGAAATCTGCTTGGAATGCCGCATCCGCTCGGCGATCTGTTTCCGCACCGAGGTGATCGGAAGAAGCATGCCACGTGTTGCAGTTCCATGCCCTTCAGTTTCGAGTGACACGTTGACTGGCTTGGTCACGGAGCGTTCCAGATAAGAAAGAATGTCCTGCTTCGTGATACGCCCGTTCAGACCGGCGCCGCGGACTTGCGACAAGTCGATGTTATATTCCGCGGCCATCTTGCGGACAACGGGGGCGAGAAAGCCGCCCGTGACCGTGGACGGTGGGCTGTCGACCGCAGGCGGTTCGCCTGGCTTCTGACCTTCCACCTTCAACCCGGTTTCAACCGCCGCAGGAGCGCCTGACGCTGGAACGCCTGATACGCCAACACGCTCTCCCGGTTCTCCGATCCACGCCATCACCTCCCCCACCCGCACCGGGGTATTCTCGAGCGCCGAAATTTTCAACACGACACCAGCCGCCGGGCTTGGGATCTCGGTCACCACTTTATCCGTTTCGACTTCCAGTAATGATTCCATCTCCGTTACCGGGTCGCCTTCATTTTTCAACCATTTGACGATCGTCAGTTCGTCCACGCCTTCACCCAATCGGGGGACAAGCACTTTGGTTGCCATTGATTTAATCTCCTAAACATAAAGGTCACCGAGGAACACGACTCTTCCCCCTGTGAACCTTTGTGTCCTTTGTGTTAAAGAATCTCCGGGTACAAGGCCGGCCTCGCCTCGCTCATCATCTCATACACCTCGTCGAAGATCGCCTCGGCATTCGGCTTGGACCAGTAGTCGCCATCCGTGCCATAGGCCGGGCGGTGCGCCGCGCCGGGCAGGGTACGTGGCGCAGAATCGAGCCACTGGTAGCCACCCTGGACCTCCAGCGCCTCCCTCAACATGTAGGCAGTCGTCCCGCCGGGTACATCCTCGTCCACGAACAGGACGCGCCCGGTCTTCTTGAGTGAATCCACGATCCTGCCTTGTAGGTCGAACGGCAGCAGCGACTGGACATCCAGCACCTCGGTCTCGATCCCCACGCCAGCCAGGTTTTCAGCCGCCTCGAGCGCGATCCGCACGCATGCGCCATAGGTGACGATGGTGGCATCCCGACCTGGCCGTATGGTTTCGATCATGCCCGGGATGACGGTCAACTCGCCAATATTGGACGGCATGGCCTCCCGCAGCCGGTAACCATTGAGCGCCTCCACCACGATGGCCGGCTCTTCAGCCTTGAGCAGGGTGTTGTAGAAACCGGCGGCGCGGGTCATGTCGCGCGGCACCAGCACATGCATCCCGCGCACCAGGTTGATGATGCCCGCCATCGGGGAGCCGGAATGCCAGATGCCTTCCAACCGGTGGCCGCGCGTCCGCACGATGACCGGCGCCTTCTGACCTCCCTTCGTGCGCCACAGGAGGGTCGCCAGGTCGTCGGACATGAGTTGCAGGGCATAGAGCAGGTAATCTATATACTGGATCTCGGCCAGC
>VGNO01000377.1 GCA_016865985.1 Chloroflexota bacterium
GTTCGAGGCCCGGTCACCCCAGCGCATCTATATTTCCGCCACGCCGGGACCCTACGAACTGAAGCACTCGGGTGCGATCATCGAGCAGGTGGTGCGGCCCACCGGGCTGGTCGACCCGGAGGTGGAAATCCGGCCGGCCCTGACGCAAGTCGAAGACCTGCTCTCTGAAATCCGCGAACGCATTCAAAGGAAGGAACGGGTCCTCGTCACCACACTGACCAAGCGCATGGCCGAAGACCTGACGGAATATCTGTTCGAGCACGACATTGCCGTGCGCTACCTGCATTCCGATGTCGAAACGGTGGAACGCGTTGAAATCATCCGGGATTTGCGGCTGGGCAGGTTCGATGTGCTGGTCGGCATCAACCTGCTGCGTGAAGGGCTCGATATTCCCGAGGTGTCCCTGGTCGCCATCCTCGACGCGGACAAGGAGGGCTTCCTGCGCTCCACCTCGTCACTGATCCAGACCATCGGCCGCGCGGCGCGCAATCTGCGCGGCAAGGCGATCCTCTACGCCGACCGGTTGACGGGCTCGATCGAGCGGGCCATCGAGGAGACGGAGCGACGGCGCGCGAAGCAGGTGGCATACAACCAGCGCATGGGCCAACAGCCGCGCGGCATCGTCAAGCGCGTAACCGACATCCTGGAGTTGCCCATTCCGGGCTCGATGACCGGCGCCCAAAAGAAAAGCCGCGCCAAAGTCGCGGAGAAGACGGCCGACTACACCCACCTCAAACCCGCCGAGGCCGCTAAAACCATCAAGCAGCTCGAAGAAAAGATGTACGCCGCCGCACGCGAACTGGAATTCGAGGAGGCGGCGCGCCTACGTGACGAGATCAAGCGAATTCAAAAGGAATTCATTGTCGCCTGATCGGGAAAGGCATGACTCAATAAAACCGGGCTTCCGCCCTTCGCCATCGGAGTGGATCACATCCCACTCCTGTCAACGACAGACGCGAATCCTCATTTCAATGCATTTCTGGAAAAAGTCTATTCTTCCTCATTCCTACCCAAATGCGGGATGGAATTCCCCATTACCGGGCAAACCTCTTCATAATAGTGCGCTTAACTTTTTGAACAGCTTTATGCAGGCTTCAGGGGTACAGGGCATGTTCCTTTCCGTTCATGGTCAGACCTCATACACGCGCCGGGCCTGCACGGAGATTAGCCGCACATGTCCGTGATACATCACGCCCTGGTCCTGAACCTTCATCAACCTCTGGGCAATCTCGAATACCTGCTCGCGGAAAAGCCCTGGGAAGCCCGTGAAATTCTCCTTGCCTATGATCGAATCCCGCGATTTCTGTGGGCCTATGAAGACGTGGCCAGGGTTCACCTCTCACTGTCGGGCAGTCTTCTGGAGACCCTCTCCAATCCACGTTTCCAACAGGAGACCCATGGACTGGTCGATTGCAGTTCCTTGCTCTGGCATCTGCAGAACCGGAACATCATCGAGATTCTGGGCACCGGTTACTACTACCCCGTCCTGCCATTGATACCCGAGGCGGACTGGCGGGAGCAACTTGGTCGCTGGCAAGGCATCGCCCGGCACCTGTTCTGGCGGAACACCTTCCAGGGCTTCTGGCCGCCAGAGATGGGCTTTACCATGGAGTTGATACCGCTCCTGAAGCACATGGGTCATCGTTACGTCGTGGTGGATAGCGAGCATGTCCGACCGGTAACGCCCATGACCGAGGCCGAACGCCTGTATCGCCCCCATCTTGCTCGTCACGGCGATGCGGAAATCGTGGTGATCGTGCGGGACCGCCGCTTGTCCAACGCCATGGCGGTAGGCATGAATTATGGCCAGTTTGTCGAGGAGTTATCCGTTCGCAATCTGGAGTGCGGTGCGCCGCCCCTGGTGACGACCTGTTGCGATGGCGAAAATGGCCCCTGGTTCAGGAATACCGACGACGCCGCCAATTTCTGGGGCGGATTCTATGGC
>VGNO01000378.1 GCA_016865985.1 Chloroflexota bacterium
GGTTGAAGATGTCCGTCCCTTCGTCGGTTATCGCAAGGCGCTTGACTTCCGCCATCAGGCTGGCATTCTCCAACGCGATCGCCACCTGGCTCGAAAAAATGGATATGGTCGGCAGGTCGCTCTTGTGCAACCCCTCGCCCCACAGCCACAGGAAACCCAACGATTTTCCTTCATACACCAATGGCAGGTGGCAGATCGGAATATTCTCGTCCACCCCGGTCGGGCGGAGCGCCTTCCGCAGGGCATCTTCGGGGAAATCCTGCAGCGCCTGGCGGGCGATCACGAGCGGGTCGTAGAGCAGGGCGGGTTCGTGAAGAGATTCCACCAACGGGGCGAGCCGCTCCAGGTCCATGACGAAATCCCGCATCCGCCGCCGGCTGACGCGTTCGATCAACCGGACGATCCTGGGATGGATGGATGTGTAATGGATGGTCGTCCGGCCGGTTTCAGGCTCGTTCAATGCCAGCAAGCAGCTCAGTCCCAGTTTTGTCAATTCGCTGCCGAGGGTTTGCATCACGCTGTCGGGATCGGCGGCGGCGGAGGCGCGCGCGCCCACATGGGCAAGGGCTTTTATGAAGGCATTCGAGCGTTTTACCTGGGCGGTCTGGTGGTCTTCAGCCTGCCGGGCGCGCAGCCGTTCGATGGCGGTTGCCAGTTGGCCGGCGATGATCGTCAGCAGTTTTTCGTCTTCCTGTGAAAAGGCATTCGAGAGCACGCTTTCGGCATTGATCACGCCGATCACGCGTTCGCCGACCTTGACCGGCACACACAGTTCCGAGCGGATGCGCTCGTTCAAGGCGACGTAATACTCGCATTTGGTCACGTCGCCGGAGCGGATCGCTATCCCGGTGGTTGCCACCCGGCCGGTGATCCCGCTGTCGAGCGGGAAGGAGACCTGTGTTTCCTGGTCTTCGAAGAAATAGGAGCCATCCGAGTGGAGGACATTGTTCACTTCATCCATCAACAGGATGCCGAAATTATCGGGGAAGAGGTTGCGACCGATCATTTGCGCCAACTGTACGATCAGTTCCTTTTCCTCGTCATTGGAGGTAACAGCCTGGGCCACATCGTGCAATACAGAAAGTTCTTTCGAACGCCTGCGTTCGGCGGTGAGCAGGTTCATGTTCTGGATGACGACGCTGGCCTGGGCGGTGAAGATATTCATCAGCCGCGCGTCGGAAGGGTTGAAGCCGGCCTGTTTGTTGGCTGCGAATACCATCCCCAGCAGGTTGCGGTTGGGATCCCAGAGCGGGGCGGCCAGGACCGAGTGGATGCCGTTGTCCGCTGCGAGTTTGCCGAACTGGGGTGGGATCTCCTCCGGCCGGTTGGCGCGGAAGACGCCCATCTTCGAAAAATCCCAGACTCCTGCGCCCATCGATACCGGGTAGCTCAAGCGGGATGCGACCTCATCACTCACGCCGAAAGCCGGCAGCCGGGCGCTGATCTCGTTCGTCTCGTTGATCTTGATTGCCACCAGGCACATTTCAGCGCCCAACAGGCTGGCGAGGCGTTCGGTCAACAGGCCGTAGGTCAGGCGCGGTTCGCTGTGCAGGCCGAAGGTCTGGGAGATCTCGTAGAGCCCGGTCATCTCACGCACCCGCTGGCGTGAATCCTCGACCGAGAGGATCTTCATCATCGCCAGTGAAATTTCGCGGGCGGCCAGTTCGCTGCGTTGGATCTCGCTCTCCGAGAACTTGTATTCCTTTTCGTATCCCAGGATGACCGCGCCCAGTTTCCGTTCTCCTGCCATAAGCGGCAGGCCGAGGGCGGAAGTGCAGGGATACTCGGCTGCCAGTTTTTCGTTGATGTACGGCGTATTGCAGACATCGATCACAGCCAACGGGCGGCCCGCCTCCAGCACCGAACTGGTCAGCGATACCTCGTCTGGCGTGGGTGTCGTATCGATGTAGACATCCT
>VGNO01000379.1 GCA_016865985.1 Chloroflexota bacterium
ACTGCTCCCCCACGTATTCCCGGCGCGCGGCCAGATATTTGTCTGCCAGGGTCTTTCATGCGAGATCGAGGTTCATGATGCGCTGTCAAGGCTTTTGGTACACGCGTACGTAGTCCACGAGCATGGTTTGGGGGAAGGCGCTGGTTGCATCCGGGTAGCCGGGCCAGCCGCCGCCCACTGCCACGTTCAGGATGATGAAGAATGGATGGTCGAACACCCAGCGCTGGGTCTCGGAGAACTGGCTTTTGCGGACCGTGCCATACAGGTTCCCATCCACGTACCAGCGGACCTCGTCTGCTTCCCATTCGATCGCGTAGACGTGAAAATCGGCGCTGAAGGCGGCGCCATCCGGCAGGGAGTAAGCCGAAGAAATCCCATCCGCGCCGTAGAAGCCGGGACCATGCAGCGTGCCGTGGACAATGCCCGGCTCGCGCCCGATGTTTTCCATGATGTCTATTTCGCCGCACGCAGGCCAGCCTGCGCCGGGAATGTCGTTGCCGAGCATCCAGAAGGCGGGCCAGATGCCCTGCCCGAAGGGGATCTTCAGGCGGGCTTCCACGCGCCCGTAGGTGAAATCGAACTTGTCCTGTGTGAGCAGGCGCGCCGAAGTGAACTTGCAGGGACCGTACCAACAGTCCAGGTCGCTGGCGTCAGGGTTGTCCATCGCCCGGGCGGTGATGACCAGGTTGCCGGTCCCATCCAGTGCGGCGTTCTCGGGGCTGTCGGTGTAGTATTCCCATTCCTGGTTGCCCCAGCCGTGGCCGCCGAGGTCGTAGTTCCATTTGGCGGGGTCCGGTGCGGCGCCGGCAGGACCGTCGAACTCATCGCTCCAGACCAGGGCCCAGCCGCCGGGAAGTTCTGAGGGAGGGGTGGTTGCAGGGGTCATGGTACAGGCGCTTAACAGGAGTGTAACACAGAAGAGGATGGGGATGACGCGTTTCATGCTTCACGCAGGATGGCCTGCTCGCTATCCGGGTCGAACAGGCAGACCTGGCTGCCGTCCACTCCAACCTGGATGCGGGCGCCGGCTGCGAAGAGCGTTTCGTCCACATTGACTAAAAGCGCGTTGGCGAAAATATTATCAGCCAATTTGAATGCCACAATAACCTCACTCACCAATGGTTCAACGAAATCTATTTCGCCTTTGATGTGGCTGATCGGGCCGAGAGACTCGTCCTTTATTGATCCTGGGGCCAGGAATGCAGCAGGAGGGATGCCAAGTACGACCTGGTCCCTGTCGAATTTTCGCAGAGCGGGGTTCCAATTGGTGGGCAGTTGCACGGCCACGCCAGGGCAGACTTCCACTTGGTAGCCGTCCTTCCCGGACGCGAGCGTCCCGCGCATGAGATTCATGGCGGGTGTGCCGATGAAGCCGGCCACGAACATGTTGGCCGGGCGTTGGATCAGGTCATCGGCAGCGCCGACCTGTTGTAAACATCCCTTGGCAATGATGGCGATGCGGTCGCCGGTGGCTAGGGCTTCAGACTGGTCGTGGGTCACGTAGAGGGACGGTTTTTGCTTGGCGCGATGGACCATGACGATGTCGCGGCGGGCCTGGGCGCGCAGTTTGGGGTCCAGGTTCGAGAGCGGTTCGTCGAATAGATAGAGGTCGGCATCCTTTGCCAGGGCGCGCGCCAGCGCCACGCGCTGCTGCTCACCACCCGAAAGGTCAACGACGACACGTTCGATGAGCGGAGTCAAACCAAGTTTATCGGCGGCTTCTTTGACGCGTTTGCTCACCTCGTCTTTATGCATCCCGCGGGCTTCCAGCCCGTAGGCGATGTTTTCGAAGACGTTCATGTGCGGGTAGAGGCCGTAATCCTGGAAGACCATGCCCAGGTTGCGGTTGCGCGGCGGCAGGTTGGTGATGTCGCGCCCGGCAAGGGTGATACGTCCCGCATCGGGCGTCTC
>VGNO01000380.1 GCA_016865985.1 Chloroflexota bacterium
TCTGGGATCTCGGTGTTGATGGGAATCTCTTCTTCGATGTTGACCGTATAGTCGAAGGTTCCATTCTTCATCCCCTCAAGTTCGGCGGACATTGCGTCCAGCGCAGCGGTTGTCTGCTCCTTCAGGTTGTCCACCTGCACCAGGGCATCCTTCAACGCCTGGTTGGCCGAGACAAGCAGGTAGAATGTCGTCAGGTTCGAACCTGCCAGCAGGCCGGTGAAAACCCACAACAGAATGGTGCCAATGGCTTTCCCTTTCATGTTACCTCCTTGGGTGATGGGCGCCTTGATTGATTCGGACGGAAACGAAGCAGGGATAGGCGTTGATGATGAAAGAATTCTCTCCGTCAGGTGAGTCATGTGTTTGAGAGTATTATTTGTCCTAATCGCTCGAAAGTCAATATGCAATTCCCGCCAGTGCGCTGGAGCGATGGGAAGCCGTCCCCGGCGATGATGGTAGAATTGCCGCCAGATGCACGAACTTTCCGTCACCGAAGCCATCCTGGAGACCGCCCTGCGCCATGCCCGGCAGGCGGGGGCGGGTCGTGTCACCGACCTGTACCTGGTCATCGGGCAACTGTCGTCCATCGTGGATGACTCGGTCCAGTTCTACTGGGACATCATCGCCAAAGACACCCCCGCCAAAGGGGCGCGGCTGCACTTCGAACGCATCCCGGCCCGTTTCCGCTGCCTGGATTGCGGGAATCTGTATCCGCCGGATGGCGGGACGCTGGCCTGCCCGCAGTGCCAGGGTACGCACGTCAAAGTGGCGGCGGGCGACGAGTTCCGCCTGGAATCGATAGATGTGGATAACGCCGACCCAACCGAGGAAACCCATGCCACAGAAAATCCCGATCGTTGAGAGCATCCTTTCCGCCAACGACCGCCTGGCTGAAGAGAACCGCGCCAGGATCGAGGCGGCGGGCGTATTCGCCATCAATATCATGGCCTCGCCCGGCGCAGGCAAAACCTCCCTGATCGAGCAGACGGTACTCGCCCTGCATGGAAAATTGCGGATCGGGATGATCAATGGCGACATCGCCACCAGCCTGGACGCCGACCGCGCCGCCGCAGCCGGGGCGACCGCCCTCCAGGTCAACACCGGCGGGGAATGCCACCTGGACGCGGTCATGCTGCGGGACGCCCTGGCGCGCCTCGACCTGGGGGCAATCGACCTGCTGATCGTCGAGAACGTGGGCAACCTGGTCTGCCCGGCGGGTTTCGCGCTCGGCACGCACAGGAACGTGCTGGTGGCCTCCATCCCCGAAGGAGATGACAAGCCCTACAAATACCCCGGCATGTACCGCGGCGTGCAGGCGGTGGTGATCAACAAGATCGACCTGCTGCCGTATGCGGACTTCCGGATGGATATCTTCAAAAAAGGCATCGAAGCCCTCAACCCCGGCGTGGTGCAATTCCCGCTTTCCTGCCGCAGCGGAGAAGGGCTGGAAGCCTGGCTGGATTGGTTGGCGGGGCAGGTTAATACAGCAACTTCGAAAGATGGTATGGAAGTTAACAAATAATACTAGTACACTTTGGCATAAATGAGTAGGTGGTTATATGGTCGAATTTTGGCTCGAATCAGCCCATTTGCTCTTGTTTATGCAAAAGCAACCAACGACATATTTTCGCCAAGATGTACTAGTACCTCAACCTGATTACCTTACAGAATGAATAAGAGCTACTGCTCACCAAATACGGCATAATTTGGTTGCTTGACGACCAAAGGAGGCCGCCGATGAGCAGTAGCAAAGAATTGTACAACCGATTGAACGAAAAGTTGAGAACGTTGGTGCATGTGAAGAACGGAAAACAGGTAAGCAACTGGATCTGGGTCGTGGTTGGAATCTTGCAGAGCCAATCCTGCAACTTGAGTCAGATCGCTAACTACCTGCCAAT
>VGNO01000381.1 GCA_016865985.1 Chloroflexota bacterium
GAGCCGGGCGGGGGGAAGAAGAAGCGTTTGAGTCGAGCCTTCATGGGCGCCTCCGACCAGGATTGGAATACCACTAAAGTAGCAGCCAGCCGGTTCCTGAAATGGAAGTGTCCATCCGGCTGGTTGAAGGGATGGGGTATGTCGTTACTTCTCCGGGGCGCCGGCTTCGATCCATTCCTGAATGAAAGCCAGTTCCTCGGCAGTCAACTGGCCGGGATGTCCGCCCGCGACTTGCAATGTGACCAGGGGGCTGTTGCCCGGGTCGCCTGGGATGATTGCCGGACCGTTACCGCCCGCGGCCAGGGCGTTGACATACGTATCGAACGAGAGGCCGGTGGTGGAACCCGGCCCGTGGCAAAGGCCGCATTTGGCCTCCAGCAAGGGAGCCAGTCCCCCATCCCAGGTGAGTGGCCGGTCCACAGCCTGTTGGGGAAGTGGGGTCGGAGTTTGCGGCAGGTATACCGGCACCTCGCTGGCGGCCGGCGGGACTGTGTCCACCGCCGTCTCTTCCGAGAAGACGAAGCCGTAGACGCCGAACAACATCACGCCGGCCAGCAGGGCCGCGATCGGGATGTAGGCCATCTGTCTCATGCGCAGGCTTTTCGGGTCCAGCCGGTCTCCCGCCACGCCGGCCTTGATATCGGCCAGTTCCAGCGGGTGTTCGTGCAGCATTTCAGCTTCCGTCTGGCGACCGGTCCACATCGCTTTGTTGAAGCGCTTGATGTGGACACCGTACATGTGCCAGATGATGATCGCCAGCGCCGCCAGCAGCGCCTCGCCGCCGTGGGCGGCCTTGGCAGCCGGGATGACCTCCCCGGGAAGGAAGCGGGCGGTCGTGACCGGGTTCCACATCATGAAACCTGAGAGTCCCATGATGACCGTCCCCCACACGAATGCCCAATACTCCATTTTTTCCTCGAAGGTATAACGTCCCATCTGGGGATAGGTTTTCGAGAGGCCAATGTTGTAGAGCAGCGCCTGCCAGCCATCCTTCACATCCTGCAAAGTCGGCAGCATGGTCATCCGTACCCGGCGGACGAAGATCATGTACCCCATCATCAGCAGGTGGTAGATGGCGCCGAACATCATCACGATGGCGGCGGTGTGATGGATGGCGCGCACGGTCTCGATCCCGCCCAGCAGGTCGACGAGGAAGAGCGAGATTCCCGAGAGCGGGAATTTCTGCGGCAACCCGGTTAGCCCGAGGGTGGTGAAGGTCAACAGCATCACCAGGTGTTCGATGCGTTGGGCGATACTGAAACGGATGTAGGTCTTTGGTTTGGAGGCGGGTTTCCGGCTCATTGGTGCGCTGTTCCTTTCCGGCGGTCGATCAAGCGCCGGATGATGTCCGTGACAACGAAGAGCCCCATCCCGCCCAGGACAACCG
Source organism: Chloroflexota bacterium (assembly GCA_016865985.1). Lineage (GTDB taxonomy): Bacteria > Chloroflexota > Anaerolineae > Anaerolineales > Villigracilaceae > VGNO01. Next base: position 1,388 of record VGNO01000381.1, read on the forward strand.
GGATGAAGATCCGGTAGAAAAGGTTGACATAGTACACGAGCGGGTTATTCTCCTGGTCTGGAATGTAATGGCTGAGCCAGGCGTCCGGGAAGTTGGCGCTAGCATCTGGGTGGCATTTCTGGCAGGCGGTCAGCAGGTTCTCCTTTACCGCCAGGCCATGGGCCGGGTCATCGACGCGGCTGATATCGTGGACACCATGGCAGTCGAAGCAGACCGGTTTGTTGACCGGCTGGTCGGGGGAGGTCTTCTCGAACAGGGTCACGGTGGTTCCGTGGAAATCGGCCACATAAGTCTCCAGCACATCGGTCGAGATGCCGTAAACATCCATGATGGCCGGGTCGGTGTGGCAGCGTCCGCACATCTCGGTCGGAGACGCCAGCCGGAAGGCGGTTGTGGTTGGATCCTCGATGGAATGGACGCCATGACAGTCGATGCAGGTCGGGACATCGGGATTTCCCTCCCCGGTCAGCCCGGCGCCGTGGACGCTGGCCTGGTATTGCTCA
>VGNO01000382.1 GCA_016865985.1 Chloroflexota bacterium
TCGAGCGCAGTCTCGATCTGCGGCCGCGGAAACGGCCCGTACACCTTGCCTTCATGCCGCAGATACCAGAGTGGTTGTGTCATGGAGCCCGCTCCCAAGCAGAGCCGATTGTCGCTACCCCCGGAACAAAAAAAAAGCCCGGTCGGGTGACCGGGCTAAATCCACCTATGAAGGAGGATGGAGGAGACAACACTGATAACACTCAGGGAGTAAGTGTTGGCATCAGTGTCATTAGAATTGTCTAATATGTTTATGTACTGCTCAACCAATTACGCCTGTTATTTGAAGAAATCCGGCGAATCAGGTGATCTGTTGTTTACGTACTACACCGGGTTGGCTACCCTGTCAGGCGCATTGCAAATTCACCATACGCACCATGCGAATCCAGCCACGGCGATCCCCTCCACAACGTGTGTGATGACACCTGTCCCGTGGAACGTCCCTTTTTCTCCCTGACCGATCGTTTTACATCATGAGCATCCTCCCCTCCTCCCAAATAAGAACCCTGGCCATGGTCGGACATGGCGGCGCCGGCAAGACCACCCTGATCGAAACCCTGTTGGCCGCGGCTGGTGCCATTCCCAGCGCCGGCTCGGTGGAACGCGGTACCACCGTGTGCGACTACGATCCGCTCGAGAAGGCGCACCTGCATTCCGTGAAGCTGGCCGTCAGCCATCTCCAGCACCAGGACACCCTGATCCACATCCTCGACACCCCGGGTTTTCCGGACTACATGGGTCAGGCGATGTGCGCCCTGGATGCGGTGGATACCGCGGTCGTCGTCCTGGATGCCAAGAAGGGTATCGAGCTCACCGCGCACCGCATGATGCACTGGGCGCAGACCCGCAAGCTGTGCCGCATGATCGTGGTGAACAAGATGGACGTGCCGGAAGCGGACCTGCCCGCCCTCCTCGCCGACATCCAGGCCACCTTCGGCCGCGAATGCCTGCCCATCAACCTGCCCGCGGGCAATCGCAGCCGCGTCACCGACTGTTTCTTCAATCCCGCCGGCGACGCCGATTTCTCCAGCGTCGAGGAAGCGCACAGCGCCCTGGTCGACCAGGTGGTGGAAGTGGACGAGGAACTCATGTCCCTCTATCTGGAACAAGGTGAAGTCGCCCCCGAGCAGTTGCACGCGCCCTTCGAACAGGCTCTGCGTGACGGCCATCTGGTTCCGGTCTGCTTCGTGTCCGCGCAAACCGGCGCGGGCATCCGCGAACTGCTGGACATCATAGTGAAATTGCTGCCCCACCCGGGCGAGGCCAATCCGCCCCAGTTTCTACTCGGCGAAGGCGCGGAAGCCCGGCCCCTGCTGGTCGAACCCGACCCGGCGAAGCACGTGCTGGCGCATGTCTTCAAGGTCGAGGTGGACTCCTACATCGGACGCATCACGGCCCTGCGCGTACACCAGGGCACGCTCACGGAGAACGCCCAGCTCTATATCGGCGAGTTGCGCAAGCCGTTCAAGGTCGCCCATCTCTACCGTCTGCTCGGCAAGCAACTGGTGGCGGTGGAGGCTTGCGGCCCCGGCGACATCTGCGCCCTCACCAAGGTGGACGACATCACCTTCGACTCCGTGCTGCACGATGCGCCGGAAGACGACCACATCCACATGAAGCCGCTGGAGTTTCCCCATGCCGTGTTCGGCCTGGCGGTGCGGCCCAAGAAGCAGTCCGACGCCGACAAGCTGGCCGACATCCTGCACCGCCTGGTGGCCGAGGATCCAGGTCTGCATGTGGATCACGACCCCAACACGCACGAGGCCGTGATCCGCGGCCTGGGAGAAACCCATCTGGGCAGCGTGCTGGAAAAGATGCGCGAGCAGTTCCGTCTGGAGGTGGACACGCACCCGCCGACCATCGCCTACAAGGAAACCATCACCC
>VGNO01000383.1 GCA_016865985.1 Chloroflexota bacterium
TTCACCGCCACTGTGATTCCGCGCAGGGTGGTCTCCTGAATGTTCCCGCCGTATTTATCCGCCCACGCCGCGTACGTGAACAGACGCTCCACCGCCGCGTCCACTTCGGCTTGCGCCGATTTCTGCGTGCGCCCCGTCATCCCTGCACTGAGCGGAGCCGAAGTGTCCACAATGCGCTTCACGAACTCCGCGTTGCGCGCGTCCAAATTCTCCGCGATGAAATACAGGATCTGCGAACGGTTGTATCCGTGCCGCATCGCCCAGCCCTGCTTGGCTTCGAGCGCCGCGTGCGCGGCTTCCACCGCGTTGCGGATGTCCTTGCGGTTGCCGTCGCCCACCTGCCCGACGATTCTTCCCTTCGCGCCGCGGGCCTTGTCTAAATGCCTTCCTCTAGAATTTCGATCACGCCTTCGATCAACTTTTTGAGAGCCGCTTTTTTCAACGATCCAACGGTTTCCGCAACCAGGCTGGAGTTCGCGGTAAATAATTTCCCTGGCCTGGCGTAACTGCTGACGCGCAGGGAACCGCTTTTGAAATCTTTTTCCGCCAACGTAACCGCTCTCTCGTCACCATATGGATTGCTCGTGACCTGGCAGAGAATCCAATCATCGCGTCCCGCTTCGGCCAGCACGACCGCAGGCCGCATCTTGGTACGCGATAAATCCGAAAACGGAAATGGGACCAGGATTACTTGTCCGACTGCAGGTGTGCCCACGCTTCATCCTCCTCGGGGCGATCCCAATCTTCCGCCAGTGCGGCCTCGCTCAACAGGGCTGTTTCGGCAACGAGCATCGGCTCCTCCAAAATGGTCAAAATGGCGCGCCGGCGTTTGGGGAGTTTTACTTTCTGCGGCAGGCGGACTGTACCGTCTTTTTCGATTGTCACTTCGATCGACCGTAGTACCATCGTACACCTCTATCCTGATTATACTCTCTTCCCCCTTCACTCCCCCGTCGGCGCCCACCCCATCCCTCCCCAAATCCGAAAATGAAAACAGGAATAATCATCCAGAGAATCCTGCTCGGGTTTGGGGAGCGTGTCCGCGAAGTCACCGGAGAGGAAAGGACGGGAGGGACCGCCCTGCTCGCGATCCATCGAATCGCGCCGCAGGCTGTAGCCGACCCACGTCCGCATCCGCCCTGCTTCCAGCGCCGCCTCTCTTCCCAAGGTTGCACTTTTGACACCTTTGGGGTAAATTTGCCGCATAATGTCCCGCAGCGCAGGAGAGACCCCATGACCGACAAATTCTACCTCGGCAAGCTTTACGACCCCACCGCGAACAAAGTCGCCAGCCAGATGCTCCAGTATGACCCCGATGACCTGACCACGCATGGTGTGGTGGTGGGCATGACCGGTTCCGGCAAGACCGGCTTATGCATCGCCCTGATGGAAGAGGCCGCCCTGCAAGGCATCCCTGCCATCCTGATCGACCCCAAAGGCGACCTGACCAACCTCTTGCTGCACTTCCCCGACCTGGCGCCGCAGGACTTCCAGCCTTGGCTCGACCCCGAACTGGCGCGCCGCGCCGGAAAGACTCTGGAGCAAACCGCCAATGACGCGTCCCAGGCATGGCGCAAGGGTTTAAGTGAATGGGGCATCGACCACCAGCGCCTGCTGGCGCTAAAGAATGCGGCCCATTTTGCGGTCTACACCCCCGGCTCGGATGCCGGCATCCCGGTCAGCGTGCTCTCCTCGCTGCAGGTCCCGGAGATCCCCTGGGAAGGCAACCGCGACATCCTGCGCGAGCGCATTGCCAGTACCGTCACCGCCCTGCTGGGGCTGGTTGGGTTCACCGAACTGGACCCGCTGCGCTCGCGCGAACACATCCTGCTGGCGAACATCTTCGAGCAGGCCTGGAGCCAGGGAAGGGGTCTCGACCTG
>VGNO01000384.1 GCA_016865985.1 Chloroflexota bacterium
CACCGCCCTGGCGATCGCCGCCCATAATGGTCTGGGAACAACGCCGATCGTCCTCTTTGCCTCGGAAGAAATAAAAAAGAAGTGGCTGCCAATCGTCTCGAGCGGAAAGGGGAAACTGGGGTCTCTGGCGCTGACCGAAGCCAATGCAGGCTCGGACCTGCAAGGGATCGCCACGAAGGCAGTCCGGGATGGGAACGAATGGGTCATCAACGGCTCGAAGATGTGGTGCACCAACGCCTCGATCGCCGAGTACATCATTACCCTGGTGAGAACAGGGGATGGTAACACTGGACATCCCCTGAGCATGATCCTGGTCCCGACAACCGTTGCCGGTCTGAATATCGCCCCGGCAGAAAAGAAGATGGGCCTGAAGGGATCCCCGACCCACGCTCTGACTTATGAAGATGTCCGGGTACCGCTCTCAAACCTGATCGGCGACGAAGGCATGGGTCTGCAACAAGCGTTGAAGACACTAGACGGGGGACGCATTAGCATTGGCGCGATCTCGCTCGGGTTGGCCCAAGCGGCTCATGAACAGGCCCTGGCTTATTCCAAGCAGCGGCTGGCGTTTGGGGGGCCGATCTCCAACCTGCAGGCCATCCAATGGATGCTGGCCGACGCTGCGACCGAGATCGAAGCCGCCCGCTACCTGCTCTATCACGCCGCATGGCTAAAACAGGAAGGGCGTCCATACACAAAGGATGCCGCAATCGCCAAGCTGTTCGCAACCGAAATGGCCGAGCGTGTGTGCCGTAATGCCATCCAGGTGCACGGCGGCTATGGGTATAGCCGGGACTATCCCGTGGAGCGGATCTACCGGGATGCCCGCCTGATGACCATTGGCGAGGGAACGAGCGAGATCCAACGCCTGGTGATTGCCCGCCAGATCCTGGCAGGGTGACCCGCCTCGCCTCGCCCGGGAAATATAAAACCGGCTTGCCGCCGGTTTTATGATTCAGGCCAATCCCGCCTACTTCTTGCGGTTTACCAGGAAGAGGTAAGCGAAGTAGACCACCAGGCAGAGGGCTGCGGCGACCGCAAGGATCGGCCAGCCGTATTTGAATGCCAGTCCGATGCTGGAGAGCCCGACGCCTCCGGTGATCTGCCAGAAAATCGTGATGACGATCGCAAAAACAGCAGCGAAAACAGCGATCAGCCAGACAGCCATTCTCTTGAGTTTCTTCTGCTTCTCGTCCATTCATCCTCCGATCAGTGGTTTGTTGGATTTGAGTTGATTGTAGCACAGCCAAAGGGCATATTCAACCTGTTGTTGATTTTTCCAGCGCCAGCCAGGCATTACAGTTCTGTCGGTAAAGGTCAGGCTTTGATCCCCTGCCGCTGAATAGTTCCAGCATCTCCTGTGGGGACAGGAAGTGGCTGCGCATCAGGGTCGCCTTTTCGAACAGGGCGATCAATTTGACCCAGAAACAGGTAATATCCGGCTCTACGATCACCAACCGGCCGCCGGGAGCAAGCACGCGGACCATTTCTGAAACGGTAGCCTGCTGGTCTTCCACGTGGTGGAGGGCATCCACAAGGATGACGCGTTCGAACCTGTTGGATGGAAACGGCAACCCTTCACTTGCGCCACAGGAAGCGACCAGGTTTTTCCGGGCGGCGCGGGCCAACATCTTGCGGGAGACATCGAGTACCAGGATGCGTGAGACATGCGCCTGGAGCGCGGCTGCCACCCGGCCAGTCCCACCGCCGACATCGAGCAGGATCCCCCCGGTCGGAAGTCCTGCCTTCTCGATCATCGTCTCGGCATCGCGGTACTGGATGACGCGGTCATACACAGGCGCCAGGAAACCAAAGTGGTCGATATTCATCAAGGACCGACCGTAACGAGATCGCGGATCGTATCGT
>VGNO01000385.1 GCA_016865985.1 Chloroflexota bacterium
ATCGTTCTGATTCTTGCTCATTGGATTTCTCCACTATATGGATTTCATCAACTTTACTTCGCCGCTCACCTGCACTGCACCGAACGCAGTGCGGTGCAAGTGTCGCCCGTCGACGCTGACATGGTCTCCATCTTTGAATTGGGATGTGGCTGTTTGCGTTCCCAACACGGCAGGGATGCCGTACTCGCGCGCGACAATCGCCGCGTGGGAGAGCGGACCGCCCGTATCTGAAACAACCGCGCTCGCCAATGTGAAGAGCGGAGTCCAGGCGGGATCGGTGTAGGGGCAGACGAGCACATCGCCAGATTGGAGTTTGTCAAATTCAGCGGGACCGTTGATGACTTTCACCGTCCCTTCGGCGTAACCCGAACTGCCCGATAAACCTTTCAAGACAGAAGTATTGGAAGTGGATTTTTTTGCAGTTTGCCACTGTCCGCGCCAGGATTTCATGGCTTGCGGTCTAGCTTTCTCGCGGCGCAGGATCAGTGAGGTGGTTTCTCCTGAAGATAAAGAACCATCCAGCGCCGCGTAAAGTTCGGGCAAAGTCAGATAAATGATTTGCTCCAACTTTGGCAACGCTCTGCTGTTCAACAATCGTTGTGCGGCTTCGTCCACGCCACGGCGGGCTTGCAGGAATCCTTCTTCAATGGTGTAAAGCGTGGACTCGCGCGCGATGTGTCCGATGCGGAATTTTTCCAGCGTGGAAATGAATCGGGAACGGAACCAGGCTGGAAGTCCAGAAAGGAGGCGCTGGCGAATCTCATCAGAGTGAGTTGAGTCGGTATGGGGTTTATCCGAGCGCAGAATGACGGCAATCGTCGTCAGCAAGGTGGCGGGAGTCTCAGACCAGGAGCGGTTGGAAAACGGGAGATACATGCGCATGGTGCGCGCGCCGTGTTCACCCAGAAAAGCCTGAACCTTTTCGAGCAGTATTTTTCCTTCGGCATTTTTTTGGATGGCAGACAAAACCGAATCCAAAGGTGTGTTCAAAAGAATTTCGCGGGCTTGTGGAAGTTTCGCCGCTTCGCTGGCAAGTTGATGCAAGGCATGGTCAATGACTGCGGTTTTGAAGGGCAGGTCGGCGAGCAAATCCATGACGTTGATTTGTTTAGAATCTTTTGCAAAGCCCATCAATAATTTCAGGAACGCGGAACGAATTACGGCAGGAATGATAAAGTCACGAAAACGGATGGCGCCCACGCGGCTGGTAATATTCGCCGCGCTTTGGATGAATTGAACGAGTTCGAGATTGCTCAACCTGGTCACATCCACTTTGCGGAGGGCATTCAACTCGGAAGAAAATTCCGCGTGTTGTCCGTTAAGCCAGATGTTTGGGTCTGACTTTAATTTCTTGAGCAGGTACACAAACGAAAAAAAGAAACGAAAGTTCACGCGTGGGTTGGGCGGAGCGATGGTGGGAATGCCATCTTTATCGAGCAGAATGATTTCACTGGACGGAGGCAACTCCACACCATAGTCATGAATCGCATTTATCAATTGTTGGTAACTGTCGGTGACGGGAAAATAATCCAATGGGAAGGGCGGCTCAGGATAATGCTCTAAAATATCATTGACAATGGCATGTTGCGCGCGATTCAAAATTTTAGGCTTTGGCGTGTTGACGGTTAACGATGTGACGGGACGGGTCTGCAAAAGGTAAAGTTGCCCGCCAGCGATTGCCCATTCAATATCCTGCGGCACGCCATAATATTTTTCCACCTGTTCGCCCAAGGCGGAAAGGCGGCGCAAAGACGAAACATCCAAACTCAGCCGCTCGCGTTCCGTTGGCGCGGTATCAGATTCCAGCGTGCCGCCATCGGTCATGTCAATGCGCGTGGCTTTCGTACCGCGTGTTTGCTCCAG
>VGNO01000386.1 GCA_016865985.1 Chloroflexota bacterium
CTTCGATCCCGTGACGCGCCTGATCGACCTGGACGACGCCACACTGACCGAGAACACGCGCGCCTCCTACCCGCTGGATTACATCGAGAACGCCATCCCCGGGAAGCGCGGCGGGCACCCGAAGAACATCATCTTCCTGACCTGCGACGCCTCCGGCGTGATGCCGCCCATCGCCCGCCTGACCGTGGAACAGGCCATGTACCATTTCATCTCCGGGTACACTTCCAAGATCGCCGGGACCGAGATCGGCCTGCGGGACGAACCGGAGATCACTTTCAGCGCCTGTTTCGGGGGGCCGTTCATGGTGCACAAGCCGGCCTTTTATGCCAGCCTGCTGCGGCGCAAGATCGAGCGCTACGGCGTCACCTGCTGGCTGGTGAACACCGGCTGGGTGGGCGGGCCGTATGGGGTGGGCAAGCGCATCAGCATCCGGCACACCCGCAACCTGCTCAGTGCCGTGTTGGATGGAAAATTGGAGAATGTGGAGTACTATACCGACCCGGTCTTCGGCTTCGATGTACCAAAAACATGCCCGGAGGTACCGGAGGATGTGATGTACCCGGCCCGTGCCTGGCCGAAGGAAACCGAGTACTGGAAGCGTTACAAGCAACTGGCTTCACGTTTCATCGATAACATGAAGAAGTTCGCGGCCGATACGCCACCGGAAGTGGTTGCGGCCGGGCCGAAGATCTGAGCGGTAGGTGCGGCCTCCCGCAGGTTCTGAACCTGCGGGAGGCTATTATTATGGTTTGGTGGATTCCAGGATGGCTTGTTGGTGCAATAAGATCTCCGGCTGGGTGAGTACCTGGTCTGCGTGTAGTTCCACCAGCAGGCAGGGTATCCCGTTCTCCGCGCACCAGTTGGAGAGTTCGCCGGTCATCGGGCAGTAAGGCCAGGTTTCGGAATATGGGTAGCCGCTGGCGCTGGCGTAGCGCATACCAAACTCAGCCGCCGGGGGATAAGTGATCCAGGCGGCCCCGGTAGCGAGATAACCGGGAAGGACCAGTCCCCCCTCGTGGTAGGCGTGGTAACTGATGACCATCGGCGGGCTTCCGGTCATCGCCGCGAGGGAAAGGAGCCAGGTAGAGAAGGCGATTGTTTCAGGTTCGGAGAATGGCTGCGTTCCACCTCCGCCTGGGATGAGTTGCGCCTGGTCGTAGCAGGTATCCCGGCTCCAGTTTGGGGTGTCCCAGTTGCGGTTCAAGTCGACGAAATTTGCATTCCAACGCGTCCCATTGGCGTAGCCATCGGGATTCAGGATCGGGATGAGGTATATCCGCCAGCCGTCCGGGACCTGTCCGTCAAGGCCGATCTGCAATTCCTCCACCAGGCGCGCCGTATTTTTCTCGAATCCATGGATGGCGCCAGCCAGGATGATGCTATTTGGACCCAGTCCATAGCGCGTAGCCAGTATCGGACGACCTTCGACCGAATTACCAATGCTGAATGTCTCTATGTTCGGGAGGGGGGTTTCGCTCGGTGTCGGTGTGGTTGTAGGGAGCGGCGTGGAGGTTCCGGTCGGGCTGGCAACTGGCGTATCCGTCGGCCGGTGAGTTGGCGACGAAGGCAGGGGCATCGAACAGGCGGCAACTAGGACGAGGGCAACTGCCAGGGCCAGGATTCGCCCCGGAAGGGATCGGCGATGCAGGAGCAATGGATAAATCACAAGGCCCAGGCCAGGAGCAGGCCGAATATGGCTAACAATAAACCCAGGTGGAGAAGCAGGTCGCTATCGCTCAACCAGCCGAGTGGGAAGAACTGGAGCGCAAGATTGGCGAGCACAAGCAGCATCCCCAGCATCGGGAGCAATCCTTTGCGCTGCGCCAGGGACTCAGACAGTTTGTCGACCAG
>VGNO01000387.1 GCA_016865985.1 Chloroflexota bacterium
CAGGCAGGCGCAACTTTTTCCTGCCAGGTTTGTTTATATGGTTGATGTCTACATACTTCTTTCCTGGAGGAAAACAAGATGAAAAACCCGAAACTCCTGCTTGGTCCCATGCGATTGCCCTTCGTAATCCTCGCACCGGCTTGCGTCCTGGTGGGATTGGGAACCGCCCTGTACGAGCAGGGCAGCGTCAACTGGTTCTATTTTGCACTGGCGCTGGTCGGCGGCGTGGCGTCTCATATCAGCGTCAATGCCTTCAACGAATACTTCGATTTCAAGACAGGTCTCGACGCCCGCACCCAGAAGACCCCTTTCAGCGGGGGCAGCGGCACGCTCCAGGCGCATCCGGAAATGGCGCCAGCCGCCATGGCGACGGCCCTCGTCTCGTTCGCCATCACATCGGCTATCGGCCTGTTCTTCGTCGCTACCTGGGGCTGGGAATTGATCCCGCTCGGCGTTGCCGGTCTGTTCCTGCTCTACGGGTATACGGTTTGGGCCACGCGCAGTCCGTTGCTGTGCCTGATAGCGCCGGGGCTTGGATTTGGCACGCTGATGGTGATGGGGACGCATTTCGCCCTGACCGGCACATTTTCCTGGACCTCCTTCGTGGGCTCGTTGGCGCCCTTCTTCCTGGTCAGCGACCTGCTGCTGCTCAACCAATTCCCGGATGTGGAAGCGGACCGGTCCATTGGCAGGCGGCACTTTCCGATCCTGGTCGGGTTGAAACGGAGCGGGCTGATCTATACTGCCTTCCTGCTGGCGGCGTATGTTGCAGTCCTGGCCGGGGTCATCCTGGGTCTCCTGCCGTTGCTTTCTATGCTGGCTTTGCTGACGCTCTTCCTGGCGATACCGGTCATCCGGACAGTATTGAAGGAAGCCGGGAATATCCCCGCCCTGATTCCCGCCATGGGGCAGAATGTATTGATCAACCTCCTGACGCCGGCGCTGCTGGCTATCGGCCTGATCATCGGCTGGTGAACCGGGCGCTGCTGAGGTTATAATGCGGGACATGCGAAAACTCAGTTTTCTCACCCGCACCTCGCTCCTGCTGGCCGTCTTTTTCGCCGTCGATAAGGCCCTGGCCTTTGTCAAGTCCATGCTCTTCAACAAGATCGTCGGTCTGGAGGGGATGGGCATCTTTGGCGCAGCGAACAACATCCCCGACTACCTCTCCGCCCTGCTCTCAGGCGGTGCGTTGGGGATGGCGTTCATCCCGGTCCTGACCGAAGCGCTCGACCGCCAGGGACGCCGCGCGGCCTGGGATCTCTTCTCCCGCATCATCAACCTGGCATTCATCGTCACCGGGGCTGCTTCGGTGGTCATCATCCTCCTGGCAGAACCGCTGGTGGAGACCATCATCGCTCCCGGGTTCACGCCTGAGAACCAGGCGCTGACAGCCTCGCTGATGCGGCTCGACCTGACAGCCATCCTGCTCTTTTCGATCAGCGGGTTGGTCATGTCGGGCTTGCAGGCCAACAAGCACTTCCTGCTCCCGGCCCTGGCGCCGGCGCTCTACAACCTCGGGCAGATCTTCGGTGTGACGGTGCTCAGCCCCGCCGAAGGTTTGCAATTGGGTCCCATCACCCTTCCAGCCTTCGGCATGGGATTGTATGGCATGGTATACGGGGTCATCATCGGCGCCGGGCTCCACCTGCTGGTCCAGGTTCCGGGTCTGATCCGTCATCAATTCCACTGGAGTCCGGCATTGGACCTGAAGAGCGCCGGGGTGCAACGGGTGCTGCTGCTTCTGGGGCCGCGCGTCCTGACCATGGCTTGCATCCAGGCCTACTTCGTCGCCCGAGACAGCCTGTCCTCCTGGTTCGGGACGAC
>VGNO01000388.1 GCA_016865985.1 Chloroflexota bacterium
CGGTTCCGGGGTCCATCCCGATTTCCCGACCGCCATCCGGGAGATGACCCGCGTCCGCGACACCTTCGAGCCGGACCCTAAAGTCCACGAACGCTATGATGAACTGTATCACGGCGTCTATAAACAGATGTATAAGCGCCTCCAGCCGTTGTATCAGGTGATGAAGAGGAAATAAAGCAACTTCCCGCAGGTTCCAAACCTGCGGGAAGATTTTTTCAGTGACTCGCGTAGAAAACATCGTGACGTTTTCGAATAGCGTCACGATGTTTTCCTATCTTCCTTATCGATTCTCACTATTCCCTTTTCTCTACGCCTGACCTGCGCCACGATGACCCCCGCGAAGACCAGCGCCAGGCCGAGCAGGTCCTTGCCGGAGAGCGTCTCGCCCAGGAAAAGCAGGGAAAGGACGGCGATCTGCAGCAGCATCAGGCTGTTGAGAATGGACGATTCGACCGCCGTCAGCGTGCGAAGGGTGACATTCCAGAGCGTGAACGTCACGGCAGTGTTGACGACAGCCAGCCAGGCGATGATCAACCAGTCCGCGCCGGTGGGATGGCCGAAGCCCTGAGTCGTCCCACCGATGACCAGCATCAGCGCCGCGCCGACCCCCATGCTGACGAAGGTGACGACCAGCGGCGGGAGGGACTGTCCGCGGTTGACCTTGCGCCCGAACAGACCTGAAGCCACATTGCCCGCCATGCAGGCCGCGGCGAAGGCCAGGCCGATACCCTGTCCGCGCTCGAGGGCGATGGGCAGGAAGTACCCGCCCAACCCGACCGCGCTGATTCCCAGTCCGGTCCATTGCAGGGACGATGGCCGTTCCTTGAGCAGGAACATCCCGCTGATGGCAATGAAGACCGAGGTCGGGTTCAGCGCCAGGCTGACCATGGCCGAGGGCAGGGTGCCGAGGCTGACGTACATCAGGCTCTGGGTCAGGGTGTAGGGCGCCACCCCAAGCAGGGACAGGTTGAGCCAATCCCGGGAGGACAGGTTCTTGAGCGCGGTGCGTTGCTTGGAGTTGAACAGCACGAACGGGATAAGGCACAGGAAGGCCAGCGCGTAGCGCATTCCAGCGAAGGAGATGGCGGGCAGGTCGCCGCGCAGGCCGATCTTGATCAGCGCCCAGGAGGTGGACTAGAGGAAGGTCACGAAGATGGCTTGCAGGATGGTTATGAGGCGGGGGGATGTTTTCATGTTGTTGCGAGCGATGGTCCAATTGGTGCGAATCGACGCATGCTCGCGCTTTATTCTAATACTTCATAGTTTCTGCGATGGGATTGCTTATCTGGCTGGTATCGAGACGCTGGAAAACAACCTGCCACTCGACCGGTGGCAGTTCACACCTGCCTGAATGATACAAACACCCCCCCATCGAAGATTGTGCCTCATCTATCGAGTAATTGTGATAATCCATCCCGGTCGGTGAGGACGAATTCCGTACGTGTCACCTCGATCAGTTTTTTATCTGAAAAACCATATAAAGCCCGGCAGACCATTTCACGGGTCGAACCAATCCGCGCCGCCATCTCATCGAGGGTCAGGTGCCGGGCTATGGACGAATTCCCTGCAGTCTCGAAGTGATCCAGCAACAGGCGCGCCAGCCTTCCAGCCACCGGTTGGAAAGCCAGACCTTCGATGAATTGACTGGCGTGCAGCATGCGCGCCACCATCAACCGGGATAATCCCCACGCCAGCCGGCCGTTCTCCAGCAGGATGGGCAGAACCTGCTCCCGCTGCCATAGGTACAGGATGGAATCCTGGCGGCAGGACAACGAGACCGGATTCGGAACATCCTCTTCGAAAAATGCCAA
>VGNO01000389.1 GCA_016865985.1 Chloroflexota bacterium
GAGTTCGATCCACATCGGCCGGCCGCATGCCGCGCCGGCGATGGCGTCCACGGACCAGCCTTTCCGGTGCAGTTCGAGCACGTTGCCGGCGAGGCCTTCGAGGTGGGCGATCTTGGACTCCAGTTCCGCCTGCGGTTGAGGCCGGATGCGGGCGCTGCCGGGGAAGAGGATACCAGGATGCAGGGCAGCCATCCGTTTCAGGGAGGCGATGATCTGCCAGATTTCATATCCCTGCGCCAGGGCACGTTCCTGCCCGCCAACGAAAAGGTCGCCACTGAAGAGCCAGCCGCGCTCCGCTTCGAACAGGCACAGGTGGTCTTTGCTATGGCCGGGCGTGTGATGGACCTGGAAGCGGTGGCCGCCGGTTGTGATCCATTCCCCGTCCGCGACCGCTCGGGCGTTGGAAGGCTCCGGCCAGCCCCAGAACAGCCGCCGGTACGGCTGGAGCGGCTGCACCCGGCGCGGGTCGGCCAGGACGGGCAGGGCGAGCGGGTGGGCCAGGATTTCGAGGCCGGGATGGCGGCGTTGTAGCAGGGAGTTGGCTCCGATGTGGTCCTCGTGGCTGTGGGTGTTGACGATGCATTCCAATGGCGCGCCGTCCAGGCGCGCCGCCAGTTCCGGGGCGGTATGGGCGCAGCCGCTGTCGATGAGCGCCCCGTCCACCAGGTAGGCGGTCGTCCAGTAGCGGCCGCGCCCGGCCAGGGTGCGCGCCAGGTCGAGGCGGGTGACGGAACGGCAGGAGCCGGCTTTCAGCATGGCCGGTCCCAGTTGGATGGGATGGCGTTCATTTTTCCCACCATCCCAATAACTCGCTGAAAGCCAGGCACGGCGTCGCATCGCCCTGGCGGCCGGTATTCCAGGTGATGACCAGGTCCTTTTTGGCGCGGGTGATGCCCACATAGAAGAGGCGCAGGCGTTCCTTGACATATCCCAGGCGCGAGTCAAGCGTTGCCGCACCTTCGGTATACCATTCATATTCACTGGTCGCCGCGCTGGCGGACATCTGCGCCAGCGCTTCCGCTTCCAGGTTGAGCGAATCGCGCACGAACCACCTCTCTGCAATGAAATGGTCGTTCGCCATGCCGGACGGGAAATCGTAGTTGTTGGCAGACATCAGGTAGACCCGGTCCCATTCCAACCCCTTGGCCTTGTGGACGGTCGTCACGACCACCCGGCCGCGGTGCTGCTCGGGATCGAAACCCGCATCGTCCGTCGAGAAACCGATGAAACGGCGCTCGTTCCGGGCGATGATTGCCAGTTCGGCGGTCAGTTCGGGCAACCTCCACTCGGCATGGCCCCTGGCAGCCTGGCGCAGCGCCAGGGCCAGTTTGTGCCCCAGCGCCAGGTCGACCGGCTCGCTGAAGATATCCTGGGCCAGGGTCAGCGTCAGTTGGTCGATGGGCAGTGTGACCGCCTCCAGCCAGCGCCGCAGGATGACCCTGAACGCAGCCAATTCTTCGAGGACCGCATCCGCCTCACCCACCGGGATGGTCTGCAGCCAGTCATCGGCCTGGCGCGGGGCGATGAAATCCTCCACGTTTGTAATTTTCCGCAGGACGGCCGTGGTCCGGGCGAGCAGCGCCGGCCGCGTCATGGACTCCCCGTCATCCCCGGACGGTCCGGGCTGGGAGGCGGAGGCGTGGCCGGCGGCGGGTCCATCCCCGCCAGTCGCAGGCTCCGGATCCTGTCCCTGGCTGCGCAGGGCGGCGGAGGCGCGCCAGTCGCGCCGCCAGACTTCATAGGCGCGCGCCAGTTTGCGCGCCGATTGCGGGTCCGCCAGGTAGGAGAGCAGGTAGTTCAACGCCCCGGCC
>VGNO01000390.1 GCA_016865985.1 Chloroflexota bacterium
CGATGATGTCGGTTGTGACATCGGATGTGACCTGGCCAATGAAGTTCAGGATGATGCCAAGCAGGATGGCGGCAGTCCAGATCCACATCCAGTTCTTGATCTTGAGCGACTCATCTTTGGCGTGCATCCAGCCCCAGATGTAAGTGTAGAGCATACAAATGAGTCCCAGGATACCTTTCAGGAACCCTTCCTTCTCGAACAATCTCACCAGGACAACGATACCGGCGACCAAAGCCAGGGCGGAACCGATGAACGACCACATAGTTTTCTCCTTTTCGTTTACTCGAAACTGGATGGAAATTAGGAAGGCTCAAACGAGCCCGAACAACCGGACACTCCAATAGAACATCAGACCCGATAACACCCAGGCAGTGATCCCGGTACGGCTCTCCAATCGAGCGATGGCTTCACTGAAGCGAGTCCTGGCCTGCCGGGGGAGGAGTACGGCAAGCGCCATCAGTAATAGGACGAACAGGAAAACCGGGGCGAAGGCATGGATGGCAAGCGCCTCCTCCAGGTGGCCGTGCAACAACTCGCCGATGGCGTCCGTCAACCCGCAGCCGGGACACGGGATGCCCAGCGTCGACCTGATGGGACAGGCCCATCCCGGAAGGCCGAGTAGGTGCAATCCCAGTTGCAGGCTGCCGATCCCGGCCAGCAGCAGGCCTTCCATGCGGTTGGCAAGGACAGAGGAAAATACCGGTGAATACCAGGTTTCACGCAGGGTCTTGGCCATGCAGGATTAAACCCGCCAACCGCTCAGGGGTTCTGGATCTCAGCCGCCCGCAAGGTATTCTTCATAAGCATGGCGATCGTCATCGGCCCAACCCCGCCCGGGACAGGGGTGATAAAACCGGCCACTTCCTTCGCTTCGTCGAAGTTGACATCACCGACCAGGCGGTAACCGCTCTTCTTGCTGGCATCCGGTTTTGAGTTGATGCCTACATCGATCACGGCCGCGCCGGGTTTGATCCAGTCCCCGCGCACGAACTCGGTCTTGCCGATGGCCGCGATCAGGATGTCGGCCTGGCGCACCACCCCGGCAATATCCTTCGTACGCGAATGGCAGACGGTGACGGTGGCATTCTTGCCAATCAGCAGCAGCGCCGCCGGCATCCCAACGATGTTCGAGCGGCCGAGCACGACCGCGTTGGCTCCCTCGATCTTGACCCCGGCCTGCTCCAGCAGGTAGATGCAGCCATAAGGCGTGCAGGGCACGAACAACGGGTCGCGTCCCTTCTGCGCCAGGCGGCCAATATTGAGGGGCGAGAAGCCATCCACATCCTTTTCGATGTTGATCAGCGAAAGCGCCCGTTCCTCGTTCAAGTGCGAAGGCAGCGGCAATTGCACCAGGATGCCGTTCACTTTGGGGTCGGCATTCAAGCCCTTCACCAGGGCTTCGACCTGTTCCTGGGTGGCATCGCCAGGCAACTGGTTATGGAAGGATTCCATCCCCAGTTCGGCGCAAGCCTTCTGCTTGGATGCCACGTAGGTGGCCGAGTCGACCCGGTCCCCGACCAGGACGGTCGCCAGTCCCGGTTTGGATTTCCCATCTGCAATGCGCCTGGCGACTTCTGCCGCGACCTGGTCGCGAACCTGCTGGGCGATCAACTTCCCGTCGATCAGTTGTGCTGTCATAGTCTCCTCCGAGTGAATTATTCTTGTGGCTATCCCATTATACAAACCGCACTGAGGACATCCAAGTGACACATGGCATAAAAAAAGCCCCGGATGTCAGATGGACCCAACGAGTTCCCCGGTCAGTTCGTCGGAAGAGAGGGACACCAGCCGGACGCGTGTGATCTCGTT
>VGNO01000391.1 GCA_016865985.1 Chloroflexota bacterium
CGCTCCCCGTGATCTCCACGTTCGGGAAGGTGGCTGCCAGCCCCTCCAGCCGATAGGCGCTGACGAAGCGGGAATAGGACGCCCGGAATTCGTTCACCATGCTGTTGCCGACGACCCAGATGTCGCTCAGGGTGACCTTCTTGTTGTCGGTGGCGACCGAGCCGAAGAACTGCTGCTGGGGCACGGGAGGAGCCTGAGGCAGACGGCGCCTTGTGGAGAGGTAACCGCCGCGCAGCGAGTGTTTCCCCATGTTCAGATCGGAGTTGATGATGTAATCGTGCTGGGTGACCCAGTCGGGGGCGTTGAGCGAGACCTGACCGAGGGGTATCTGAGTGGTGGTGCTGCCGACGGTAGCAGGCGTCGTTGTGGACTGGGACGGAGCCGTAGGGAACTGCTCCAGGATGGCGCGCACGGCATCGTTGGCCGCCAGCGTCTTCAGGGTTTGCAGGCCGGAGGCAGTCGGCAGGGTTGCTGTCGCACCCAGGGCCTGTCTTCCTTGGGTCTGGTATTCATAGGCGCCGTAGAGGAAGAGGCGGTTGCGCAGAATTGGGCCGCCCAGGTCCCCTCCCAGACGGTTAAAGTCAAAGCGCGGATTCGGATTCGCGGCGCTCGCCAGGTTGCTCCTGGCCCTGTAGTTGCGATTCACGTTGTAGATCCGGGCTCCGCCGTGGAGCTGATTCGTGCCGCGCTTGGTCACCACGTTGAACTGGCCGCCGGCGGCATTTCCGAACTCGGCGCTGAACTGGTTGGTGCTCAGGCTGAATTCCTGGACGGCGTCCGGGATGACCTGCTGGGAGGCGATGTTGATCGACGGGTCATTGTTGTTCACGCCGTCGACGCTGAAGCTGTTCTGCCGGCCGCGCAGGCCGCCGATCGAACCGCCGTTGCCGGAAGTGCCGCCCAAGGCTGTGGTCGTGTTGGGAAGATAGATCGATAGATTCAGCACCGACGTGTTCTGGCCGCTCGTGGTCGGCAGCTCCGCCACCATCTTGTTATCGAAGGATTTGGTGAGCTGCGAGGTCTGAGACTGGACCATGTCGGCCCCGGCCAGCACTTGGATCGTTTCCGAGGAGTTGGCCATGGCCAGGGTCGCGCTGACCTCCACGACCTGGGCCGCCTGGACCTGCACCGCCTTGCGCGTGTAGGGGGCGAACCCCGGCACTTCGATCAGGACGGTATAGCTTCCGACCAGAAGGTTGGGGGTCGAATAGGTGCCTACCGCGGATGTCAGCAGCGTCCGGACCGTACCGGTCTGATCCTGGGTGATGGTCACCGAGGCGCCGGGAATGACTGCACCCGACGGGTCCTTGACCGTTCCGCTGATCGTGCCGTCCTGGCGCTGAGCGGTTGCAGGGCCGGCAACAGCCAGGATCATTGCCATTAAGGCCAGGCACAATGCCGGCCTGGATGATTTCCATGAGGACATTCTTCACTCCGTTTCTCTCGAGGATGCTCGAGGGGACAATTCACCGCAATCAGGAACGGAGGCCCTGGGCCCCTGCCAAGGATGAAGACGCAGGTCCTCCCTTGCACCCTAGTGAGACGGGATTCGGGCCGGGACCGGACCTCAGTTTTCAGCGAGGATTGTCCGAGGATTCCACGAGGGGGGGCTTCCGCGGCAACGCATCTTTTCGCTGTACGCGGATCGGCGCCGACCAGCGTATAATGGCAAGGCGATCCAATGGAGACAGTCCCCCATGCGCCGGGGGCGCACCCACGCGCATGAAAACGAACCGTTGCCTGGCTTTCGGTTCCTCGGGATCGGAATCGGTATCGCAGTCGCTATCGGATTCGTGCCTTTCGATTTCC
>VGNO01000392.1 GCA_016865985.1 Chloroflexota bacterium
ACTAGAGCAATTAAAATCATATTTTTGACAAGAGCCAATTATACGGTCTTGGCAAACTGGACCGAGAGTGAATGTTACTGGTCTGTGGCAAAGGCCATACTGCAATGTAATTCTATTCTCGCTCATTTTACGAACTCCGCAATATCCTTGCAGATTCTACGCTAATAGCTTTTTCAACCCGCCCAACTCGCGGATGAGCCGTTCGGCTCAATAGCTTTTATACCTGCGCGGCCTAATCCGCTAAATTAATTTAGGGGATTAGGCTGCAAGAATGGTAAAATGTCTGTCATAAGTATAGCATAATTTCAAAGGACGGAGCGGAAAATGACGGATAAACCGAAAAAGCTTCTTGATCAAATGCGCGATACAATTCGAATCAAGCACTATTCATACAAGACAGAACAAACCTATATTGACTGGGTCAAACGCTTTATCTTGTTCCACCAGAAACGCCATCCGCTCGAAATGGGCGAAATAGAAATTCGCGCTTTCATTACCCACCTGGCGACCGACAGGAAAGTATCATCTTCCACCCAGAATCAGGCTTTGAGCGCGATTTTGTTCTTGTATCGCCATGTTCTGCAAAAGGAATTGAACCTGCCTGCCGACCTTATCCGTGCGAAAAAGACATCCCATCTTCCAACTGTTCTCAGCCGTCAGGAGGCTTTGTCTGTCATAGGGCAATTGTCCGGGACGACAAAATTGATGGCACAGATACTTTTCGGCAGCGGTCTGCGGTTGATGGAGTGCCTGCGTCTAAGAGTGAAGGATGTTGATTTTGACAATCACCAAATTGTCGTTCGTGATGGCAAAGGGGAAAAAGATCGCGTCACTCCGCTGTCGGATAGCATTAATTCTGACCTACGCGTTCAGCTGGCCCGTGCGAGGAAGGTGCACGAGCAGGATTTGAAAGAGGGGTTTGGGGAGGTTGCGCTGCCTTATGCGCTTGGGCGAAAGTACCCGAATGCCAACAAGGAATGGGCATGGCAGTATGTTTTCCCGGCGTCCCAGCGCTCCGTGGATCCTCTTTCGGGGAAAATTCGCCGCCACCACTTGGATGAGAGCGTCTTGCAACGCGCAGTGCGCGAGGCGGCGCGTGTGGCCCGAATTGCCAAGCCGGTCTCTCCCCATACATTCCGGCATTCCTTTGCCACCCACCTGCTGCAGAGCGGTTACGATATCCGCACCGTGCAGGAATTGTTGGGGCATAAAGACGTGAAAACCACCATGATCTACACCCACGTCCTGCAGCGCGGGGCGGGGGCCGTCAAGAGTCCGCTGGACGGTTGAGGTTGGCGAAGGTCATATCGCCGAATTCCCAGCCCTTTTCCCGCCGCAGGGTTTCGAAGATATTCAGGTAGCCGTCCGTGATGCGGGTTTCCCAGTCCAGTCCCAGGGCGCGGGCGGCGGCTTCCACCTCCGCCGCAGAGGGGGCTTCGATCTCGATGAAATTTCCGATCGGGGTCTCGTCCAGCAGCGCTTCCGCCTTCCCCAGTCTGTAAGCGGTGCGGTATTTCTCATAGACCGCCTGCACCCGGTAGCCGAGCGCCTCCAGCAGGGCGCGCCCGTTCTCGAAATCCCCGACCGCCAGTTCGATCTCCTCCCGCTCCGGCACGCCGTTCCTGCTCCGGGCGGCTCCCTTGAAGGTCAGGCGGATATCGTCGCCCCGGCGCAGGCGCAGCGCCTGGCGCGCCTGCCCCAGGTCCCCGCCCGGGGTGTCGAAGCGCAGGTTTGTCTCATGGAGGCGCGCTCGCGGCAGGCGCGCCCCCGC
>VGNO01000393.1 GCA_016865985.1 Chloroflexota bacterium
GAGCGGGGTGATGTTCTCGCTGGCGCTCGGCCTGCTGGCAGCCTATGGCCTGCCCACCACCCTCGACCTCAGCCTGTACTACATCATCAGCAGCCTGTGCGGCATCCTGGCGATGGGCAATGCCCGCCGGGCTACCGGCTTCCTGCGCGCCGGGCTGGTTTCGTCCCTGGCCGGGATGGGCATCCTGGCGGCCTTCCACTGGCCGCACTACGAGATGGATTGGCTTGGGATGGCGACCCTGGCAGGGGCTTCCGTTTTCAACGGGCTGGCTTCCGCCAGCCTGGCGCTCCTGGCCCAGTTCTTCCTCGCCAACTGGCTTGGCCTGACCACGGCCCTGCAACTGCACGAGATCTCGCGTCCCGACTTCCCGCTCCTGCAATATTTCCTGCGCCGCGCTCCCGGCACCTACCAGCACAGCCTGCAGGCGGTGAACCTGGCCGAACAGGCGGCGGAGAAGATCGGCGCAGACGCCCTGCTGACCCGCGTCGGCGGCCTGTTCCATGATATCGGCAAGGCGGCCAACCCCGCCTTCTTTATCGAGAACCAGACCCCCGGCAATCTCGATACCCACGATGATATGGATCCCGGCGAAGCGGCGCGCACCATCATCCGTCATGTGGCAGATGGCCTCGAACTGGCCCAGAAACACCACCTGCCCCACCGCATCCGGGATTTCATTACCGAACACCATGGAACGCTGGTCACCCGGTACCAGTTCAACCGCGCCGCCGAGCAGTCCGGCAAGAACAAGACAAAGTTGAACGTGGACGACTTCCGCTACCCGGGCCCGGAACCGCGCTCGCGTGAAACCGCCATCCTGATGCTGGCGGATGGGGTGGAGGCGCGCGTGCGGGCCGAACGGCCCAAGGATGAGGAAGGGCTGGCGGCCATCGTCCGGAGTGTGATCGAGCGCTGCCAGAAGGAAAGCCAGTTCGACCATACCTCCCTGACCCAGAACGACCTGCGTTTGATCAGCGAATCCTTCGTCGCCAGCCTGCGAGGCACATTCCACCCGCGCCTGGAATACCCGAAGGACCAACTCGATTTCCCAACCACCCCCCTGAAACGAGGAAAATGATCGCCATCCTGCGCGAGAGCGCCGCCCCGGACGACCTGGAAGACGACCTGCTCGAACAGGCCGCCCTGCTGGTCCTGGCAAACCAGAACATCCACGCGGCGGACCTGACTTTGGTCCTGACCGGCGACGAGCGGCTGCAGTCACTCAACCGTGATTTCCTTGGAATCGAATCCACGACCGATGTCCTCTCTTTCCCGGCGGCTGAAACGGACCCCGAGACCGGCCGCCCTTACCTGGGGGACGTGGTCATCTCCCTGCCGCGTGCCGCACGTCAGGCCAGCCAGGGCGGGCATTCGCTCACGGCCGAGGTGCAGTTGCTGGTGGTGCATGGCGTCCTGCATTTGCTGGGCCACGACCATGCCGGGGCGGAGGAAAAAAACCGCATGTGGGCCGCCCAGGATGAAGCCCTCGAACGGCTCGGGCTGAAAGGCATCCGCATCGGTGAGTGAGTCATCCCCCCGGCAATTCGTCCGCTCCCGCCTCCGTTCCTTCGGCCATGCCTTACGCGGCTGGTGGTACGTCATCCACACCCAGCGTAATGCCTGGATCCATGCGGTTGTGACCCTGCTGGTCGTGCTGGCGGCCTTCTGGCTTTGCCTGCCGGCGCGTGATTGGGCGGTTCTCTTCCTGGCAATTGCCATGGTCTGGTCTGCAGAGTTCTTCAATACCTCGATCGAAGCCGTGGT
>VGNO01000394.1 GCA_016865985.1 Chloroflexota bacterium
GCGGGGCGCAACATGTTCTTCGGCTTGAGCCTGATCAAAAGACCCAGCGACGGCGTCTACGCCACTGACCTGGGCGTCTCGTGGGTCTCGCTCCAGCCGCACGCGCTCTGGTTCGCGCTGGAGCCGGAACCCGGCGTCTATGACTGGTCGTCATTGGACCACGAGGTGGGATGGCTGCAAGCCCTCGGCCTGGACATCACCATGGTGCTCGTACCGTCCAATATCTTCGGCGAGCGCAGGGAGGAGTTGACCGCGCTTCTCGCTGAACAGGCCGCCTCGGATGAGTATGAAGACCAGACCAGTTCCTTCCTGGCCTTTATGCGCAGCCCCGAATCCAAAACCTGGCAACTCTACCCGCATGATGAAACGGAACCGCTCTGGACCGCGTTCGTTCAGGCGGCTGCCGAACGCTACGACGGAGACGGTTTGGATGACATGCCCGGCCTGGACTTCCCGGTGCGCAACTGGCATTACGTGGAAGAATATCCCATGCCCGAGTGGGACAGCGTGGAAGCCTACATCCGCACCCTGAAACTGACCCACGACGCCATCACCGCGGCGGAGCCCCAGGCGCGTATCATCCTGCCCGGTCTGGCCGGGAACTACTCCCGCATGTTCGCCTTTGCCGACGGCTTCATCGCCGACCTGGATGCCGGGATGTGGAACGGATTCCGCCTGAGCCGCGCCCAGGTGGCGGGCAATGCCGCCCTCCAGCAGGAAAAGACCGAATATGAGTCCATCCTTCGGGACGGCAAGGGATACTACGATGTGGTGGACATCCACCTCTACGAGGAGAAGATCACTTTCATGGAGGGGAAGATAGACTACCTACATCACTTGATGGCCGAGAACGATTATGTTGTCCCCATCTGGTGCATCGAGGGCGGCGGGCCATTCAAGGACCCGCCCGGGGTGGAGACCAGACACGGCGACCCATACTTCGGCCCCTGGTCCGAACAGGAGAACGCCGAGTTCGTCGTCAAGATGCACGTCCTGGCTGCGGCGAAAGGCCTCGAACGCTTCCACTGGGGGCTGAGCGGCACCGGCGACGACGATTACTGGAACGGTCCGTGGACGGTAATGGCCTTGATGACCTACGACCGCCAGGAGAAACCGGCCTACTTCACCTTTCAACTGATGGTGCAGAAACTGGACGGCTTTGCCAGTGTGCAGGATTTGAGTTTTGGGACCGTGCGCCTGTTTGCCTTCGATGTGGGCGGGACACCGGTCTACGCGGCGTGGAGCGACGAGGCCGGGACCTTCGACCTGAGCGCCGCCCTGGGCAGCGCAACATTGACCATCACCCCGATCATCACGCAACTGGACTCCGGCCAGCCGCGTGTCATCCCGCCTTTTCAAGCCTCATCTTCATCCGTGGAATTAAGCATCACTCCCATTTTCCTGGAGGCGCCATGAAGACTCCCGGCTCCATTCTTCTCCTTCTCGCCGCGGTCGCGGTCTTCCTTGTCGCCCTGCTGCATGTTGCCATCGTTATTATCGGGCGCAAAGGTTATGGGTATTTCGGCGCGGCGCAACTCATTCCCCTGCTGGAGAACGGCTCGCCCTGGCCGGCCATCATCACCCTGGTCCTGGCGTTGGCCTTTGCTGCCTGCGGTCTGTATGGCCTTTCCGGGGCGGGCATCCTGCCGCGCCTGCCCCTGCTCCGGCCGGGACTGATCGCCATCGGCGCGGTCTTTACCCTGCGTGGGCTGGCGCTGGTGAAGGAGGTCCCGCAGTTCCTGGGCGGCGCGCCATCCCTGC
>VGNO01000395.1 GCA_016865985.1 Chloroflexota bacterium
CGATGCCGATCGCCCCGGTGCCGCCGAACAGGTCCCACCAGGTGGAGCCTGGCACATCCACCGAAAGGATATTGAATAGGGCCTGCTTGACGCGGTCGGTCACGGGGCGGGTGGTGTCGCCCGGCACATCCCGCAGGCGCCGTCCCCTGGCGCTCCCGGAGACGACCCGCAGGCTCATTCGGCCTCCAGGCTCTTGCGAACCGCCATCAGGTTACCGTGTGGGGCGATGATGTCCGTCACACAACCGGCGCCGAGGATGAAATATCTGCCTTTGGTGACCCGTAGCGCTTCCTGGGCTTCCGCCTGGATCTGTTCCGGCGAGCCAAGAGCCACCGTATCCCGCCGCAGACCGCCGCAAGCGACAGTACTCAACCGGGCGTCGGAGAGGGAGGGGTGTGTATCGCGGTCGTGCCAGTTGACAACCTGGACGGGGTAGTCGCGCAGTGAGTCGAAATAGATACCCTGGCCGTGGATGTGGAGCAGGTTCAGCCACAGGTCGCCGGCTAGTTCCAACAACTGCAGGTCATAGGGCCGGCTGAAACGGTCGAATTCCTCCCGCGAGAGCAGGCCGGCCTGGGCGTGTTGGACGGCGAAGAAGATGCCGTCGATCCCGGCATCGATGGCTTCCTTGATGAACAGCAGGGTGGTCCCGGTGAGGGCGTTAAGGCCTCGAGTCACCGCTTCCGGCGCCAGGCGCAGGTGTTCGATCAGGCATTCCCCGCCGGCCAGGTTCCTGGCCTGGGCCAGCGGGTTGAAGATTGTTTGCAGGATGGGGGTCTGTGGATCGAGGGCGTTGCGCAGCAGGCGCAGGCAGGCCAACTGCCGCGCCAGGTGGGGGGACGATGGCGGGAGGACTGCCAGTCTTTCCCAATCCTCCGGCTGCTGGATGACACGGTGCGTGTAGCGCCGGTTGCCCTCCGGGTCGCCTTCCCAGGCATCCTGTGCTCCGTAGTCCTTGAGGCAGAAGGATGAAGCCGGGGTGACCTTTACCAGGTCCCAGTCGTAGGTACGCTGGTAATGGATCGTCGCCGCCGCCAGGCTTTCGGCTGATTGGTCATCGACCGGGAAATGCCGCCATAAGGCAACCGGCGGACGGTCGATAATATCACCTGCCAGGCAGGCTTGCAGTCGTTCACGGTGGGTGGGCGTGCCGTGAGTCACCGTCCACCTGCCTTCTTCTTCCCGGCAGGTGGGCGGTTGCTTTTTCGGATGGCGATGCCCCTGACCAGGGTCCCAATCTCCTCCTCTTCCTGTTTCTGCCCGTCGAAGTAATCCGTGATGAATTGCGAGCGGCGCAGGCGCAGCGCCATGGATGCGACGGTCGCCAGGTCGCTGCCGGTCACAACTTCCCGCTCCTCGGCGGCGGCGCAGGCGCGGGCTGCTTCGAACCAGGTTATCTCGCCCCGCAGGCTGTCGATGCCCAGTTGCTGCACGAGTTCGATCGCCGGACGGGCAACCTGGTCGGGGATGGCGACGCGCGGCAGGCAGCGCCGCGCCGCCTGGACCTCCTGTGCAGCAGCCAGCGTATCTGCGGCGTACACCGCCCCCAGGGAGCGCGGGTTCGAAAGGTATGCCTGGACGCGCCGGTACGCCTCCAACCGTTCGGCCGGGTCCTCCAACCCGCGTACCAATACGCGCAGCCCGAACCGGTCCAGGATCTGGGGACGCAGCCGGCCTTCCTCCGGATTCATCGACCCGACCAGGAGGAAACGGGCATGGTACGTAGCCGAGACCGGGCCGCGGCGGACAGTGTAACT
>VGNO01000396.1 GCA_016865985.1 Chloroflexota bacterium
CCCGTAGAAATCATGGATCGTCCGGGGCCGGGCTACGGCGGTCACCTGCACACCGTCCGTTTCCCAGTGGGCGGAGATGCAGAGGATGGACTTTGGCCTGGGAATGGAACGCCCGCTTCCGTCCAGGCGCGGCTGAACTCGTTATCTTCGATGGCATTCATCGGGCTGCCATGACCAACGAATAAGACCGGTGCCAGTTTTCACTCATTGTGGGGTACTCCTAAGGGTTCTTGAAATAGTTGCTAACAGTAATCGAATAGTCGACATCCGTATGTTCGCCCAGAAGGCGGAAGAAATCTGCGGCGGCGGCGCGCCTCCCCGTCATCTGGGAGACATAGTCCTTTAAAAATGCGTAGAATGCTTCGTCGCCTATCCGCAGCCTGAGGGCATCCAAGAAATACGCCCCGCGCAGGTAGACGGCATTGACATACGGGCGGAAACTGCCGCCCTCGTAAATGGATATATTCACGTATCCGGTGGGATTGAAGGCCTTGACCCGGAAATTCCACCACCACCAGACAAGGTCGGGGTGGATGTGCTTGTAGTACATCCATTCCGAGTAGGTGCATAGCGCCTCGTCCAGCCAGGGTTCGAGCGCCTGGTCGTTGCCGACCAGGGCGAACCACCACTGGTGCGCCACTTCATGGACGCCGATGGCGGTCAGGTTATTCTGGGCAGAACCGTCATAAGTATCGTAGAAGTTCTTCGAAAGAAATACCAGGCCATCGCTTTCCATGCCATCCGGGAATACTGCTTCCACCAGTCCCAGGTTGTCGTACGGATAGGGCGCGAACAGGTCGCTGTAGAGCGCCACGGCGCGCGCTGCGGCTTGCAGGTAAGCCTGCCCGCCAGCCTGGTTGCCTGGCAGGTAGTAACTGGCGATGAGCACATCGCCAACCATGGTGGTTTCGACCAGGTACTGGGCGCTAGCCGAGAAGGCGAAGGTACGCGCGCCTGCCAGGTGAAAAGTCCGCACTCCGCCATCGATCATGGCCGTTCCCGGGGCGGCGATCGTCAGTGGCAGGGTCGGGTCGCTGGGCCGGATGCGCACAGCGAAATCGGACAGGTCGTAGACCAGATGCTCCCCGGTTACAGAGGGTTCACGCCATAGCCAGCCTTGCAGCGGGTCGTAGGGAACGACGAACGGGAACCAGTCCACCAGGTTGACCTGGTAGGAATTGACGCCGTAGATATGGTCGGCGCTGGTCTGGGGCAGGAAGAGGGAGTAGCGCAGCCCCAGGGTGACAGTCTCTCCCGGCCCGAGCGGCTGCCCCAACGGCAGGTCGAGCCGGGACCCGGACAGGGTGTGGGCGGTGGAGACCGTTCCACCGACCTTGATCTCCGCCAGCCAGAAACCGCTCCAACGGTTGGGCTCGACCGCCAGCACCAGGCTATCCAGTACGGTCCCGGCCTGGTTTGGGTAGGCAATGGTCTCCTCGACTGTGAGCGAGTGCGCGGCATAATCCAGCAGGACGTCGAGGGTGTACGCCGGCCTGCCCCCTGCCGGTACGGACGGTGTGGCGGTCGGGAAGGGGGACGGGGTCCCGGTCGGGACAGGCGAAAAGGTTGGCGCGGATGTGGCTGTGACCATCTCCGGCCTGAAGGGCGTGGGGGTGCCGGTGGCAAATGGGTCCGGGGTGACAGTGACCATCTCCGGGGCCGGGGTGACAGGCGCGGTCCCGGCGCAGGCCGCCAGGAAGGAACTCGCCAGCAACAGCAGGGTCAAGTTGGACAGGTTTCTATTC
>VGNO01000397.1 GCA_016865985.1 Chloroflexota bacterium
TAGTTGTCCGGGGCTTTTGTTGTTCGCAACCATCTTCAGTGGATGGCGACTGCCCCACTCGGCCATTGGGCGGACGACCCACGGGTCCAGTAGTTGGCGGGCGCTTTCCGGGTCGCTCGTGAATGCTGTAAAGTGCGGTTCCAGTTGCGGGTCGAGGGAGGAGACGGTTTCGCCAAATTCCCGGTTAGGGGTATCGGTCTCATCGAAACCGAACATCCCGATGCTCTGCTCGAAGATCATCCGGTTCAACGACGCCAGCATTCCGCCCTTTGGTGTGGATTGACCGGGCGCTTTCTGCGCCAGGTAGAGGAAACCGGTCCACTTCATTTCGTCCGTAAAGATACGGACAATGGATGATCCGCCATAATTTGCTTTCCGGACCTGCCAGCGGATTCCCATAATAAACCGTTCCTCAACCGGGCTGCTGGCAAGCAGGTCCCGGCTGCGTTCGTGAGAACGTTGGAGCAGGCTGGAAACCGGGTTCAGCAATTCACCTGGATCCTGCTCTAAGCCGCCAACGTTCAGGAAATCCCGCAGCGAACCTGCCTGTTGCGCCTTGGAGTTGTACCCGCTGGAATAATAGGAACGGAAGGGAATGCTCTGCCCGTCCTTCAAGTACACTGCCACCCGGTAGACGCTCCCGCCATCGGATGATTGGCTCCGCTCCACCCGGATCGAATCGATCTCGCCGATCCCAACCTCGCGAACTCGCTTGCCGAGTATCGAGCGGTGGACGAGTCTTAACACTCCGGCTGCCTTGTCGGCTGTTATCGTCAATTCGGCTGGCAGGACCAGCAGCGCCGCTCCGAGAACGAATAGACCCGATGAAACGAACCAATCGTACCTGGCAGTGAAAACCAGGGCAAATCCAATGCCAATCGCCATCAAGCCGAAGAACCAAAGGATCGCTGGACGGTCGTGAAGTACGAGACGGTTGTGGTCATTCATGGATGCCTCCAAAAACCAGTGAACATTATTATCGCGTCAAACGGATACTCTGTGTGGATCCTTCACGCAATCCTTATCCCTTCTTTACCGCTTCTTTACATTCGGGTGTTATCCTGCAAACAAGGTTAATCGTGAAAGGAGAAACCCAAATGAAGAAAACCCTTATCGTTACCCTGTTGGTTGTTGTGGCGTTGAGCGTCATCGGTGTCGGGGCGGCTTATGCCCAGGGAGGGCAACCGCCGCTCCAGAAGACCGGTTCCGGCATTCTGCATGATTATATCGTGCAAGCCTTTGCCGACCACTTTGACCTGGAAGCGGAGGATGTAAACGCCTCGCTTGCTGCTGGAACGAGCCTGTACCAAATGGCGCTTGACCAGGGCGTTGCGGCCGAGGACATCCCCGCCCTGATGCTGGAAATCCGCACTGCGGCGCTTCAGCAGGCTGTGGCAGACGGGATCATCACGCAAGAACGCGCTGACTGGATGATCCAGCGGATGCAATCCATGCGGCAGGCTGGACCTGGTATCGGCTCCGCTGCATGCCCGATGGGCGCAGGTACTTATACCCGGACAGGCGCGGGCCGGGGCATGGGCGGCAGGTTGATGCACGGGTTCCAAACCAATCCCTGAAGAGATCTGAAGTCTTCTAAAGATACCGGAAGCCAATCGGCTTCCGGTTCGTTGTTAATTTTCTTCATCCTCTGTTTTGCCTGTGATCCGATTGACTTCATCGAGTACTTCGCCGGTGAGTTTCGGCAGGAATTCAATCGCTTTCAGGTTCTCGTGCACCT
>VGNO01000398.1 GCA_016865985.1 Chloroflexota bacterium
TCGAGTCCATGAATGCCATGTAGTTCCAGTAATCCTGCCCGGCTGTCGGCTCATCCATCATCAGGATGCGGGAGCGCATCGCCAGCACTGCCGCAATGCTGATCCGCTTCTGCTGGCCAAAGGAGAGCGCCAGGGGCGGCATCGGCAGTTCCTCCTTCAGGCGCACCGTCTCGATCGCCCAATCCACGTTGCGGCTGACGACCTCCGGCGGCATTTGCAGGTTCTTCGGTCCGAAGGCCAGTTCCTCGGCCACTGTCGGGGCAAAAAGCATCTGGGTGGGACTCTGGAAGACGTAACCGATGGTCTGCGCCGCCTGCGCCACTGTCCTCTGGCGTGAATCCTGCCCCTCCAGGAGCACCCTGCCCACGCTCGGCTTGAGCAGTCCGAGGGCGTGTTTGACCATGGTGGTCTTGCCGGAGCCGTTGTGTCCCAGCACGGCGATCACGTCTCCTTTTTGGATGGAAAAATCGAGGCCTTTCAGCACCTCAGGCGCTTCCTGGTTGTAGCGGAACCTCACCCCCTCGAAGGTCACCAGCGGTACCTCCCGGAAACCGGGCCGGATGGCCGGTTCGAAGACCGGCTGCGGGTCCCGGGCGGCGCGCTGCAGGACGACCGGGGCCGGGAGTTTAATGCGGCGGTAATCCACCACCTGAAGCAATCCGGCAGCGTCGCCCTGGTAAGCCAGGCGGCCTTCGTCCATGTAGACGACCACATCAGGTTCGACCTCGAGCACATCCTCCACCCGGTGTTCCACGAGCATGACGGCGATGCCTTCATTCGCCAGTTGCCGGAAGACGCGCAGGGCTTCACGGGCGGAAGCCGGGTCGAGGCTGGCGAGCGGTTCATCGAGCAGGAGGATGCGCGGTTCCATCGCCAGCACGCCTGCCAGGGCGATCTTCTGTTTCTCGCCGCCGGATGTGCCGAAGGTTTCCCGGTCGCGCAGGTGGAGGATGCCCAGGCGGTCGAGGGCTTTCTCGACCCGCGGCGTGATCTGCGCTCGCGGGAGTCCCAGCGACTCGAGACCGAAAGCAACTTCGTTGAGCACATAACTGCCCAGGATCTGGCGTTCGGGGTCCTGCAACAGGGTGCCGACCGTCTGCGAGATCTCAGCCATGCCCATTTCATCGACCGAGTGGCCAAAGAGGCGGATCTCGCCCTGCTTCTCCCCTTTATAAGTATTTGGGATGAGGCCGTTGATGCAGCGCATCAGGGTGGTCTTGCCGCAACCGCTCGAACCGGCTACCAGCATCAATTGTCCCGCCTGGAGGGAAAAACTGACATCCCGGATGGCATCCTCGTCCCGCCGCCAGTAGCGGAAGGTAAGGTTCTCGATTGCCAGGGGGATGTCAGTCATGGATCGATAGGATCTGGGAACAGGGAATTACCGACGCCCTGATTCTACCACTTCCACCTCATCCCCGACCCGTACGGACAGGGTTTCTGCCGCGCTGCCGTTGACGACCGCGATCTCGAGATACCCTTCGCTATCCACCAGCGCCACCAGGTCGCCTGCCAGGCGGTGACCGTAGGATTTCACAAGTCCATGGACCTCACGCCCGGCCATACGGAACACGACCTGCTCCGGCCACTGGATGGCTGTTGCCGCCAGGTCGGTTGTGCAATTACCGAATCTATCGATCACCGTGACATGCGCCTTCCACCCGGAGGCGGTTTTCTCCGGCTGCGGAAGTTGGAGCCGGACCGGGTCTGTCAGCGCCGGCCCGAGGTCCAG
>VGNO01000399.1 GCA_016865985.1 Chloroflexota bacterium
ACCGAACTGTAGAAACCGGTCTCCAGTGGGGCTTCCAGGTAGATCCGCATGATAATCTCCAACAGCAGCCACAAACCGAGCAGGGAACCGGCAACAGCCAGGAAGGTTCTGAGCGAACGCTTGATTTTCATGGTCACGCTCCGTTTCCGGTGGGCGGGTCGTCGCTGCGCCAGCCGGGGGCGATGTACTGGATGCGTTTGAAGGGTCTGACCTGTTCGCCGACCGCGTCCCGCATGATATTACCGGAGACGTGCATCAGCGTGTCGTCGTAGGCGGCGATGACGCCCATGGCCGCCCAACATGGGAAGTGGTGGTGCAGCAGCCCGGCCTGCTCCTCGGCGCCATCCGCCGGGACCCCGGCCAGTTTTTCAGCCACGTACCGGGCGCAGCCGCAGGCGGCGTCGCGCCTGACCTCGACCGATTGGATGACACGGGTCTGTCGATCGACTTCGATCTCGAATGCCGGCATCCCGAAGGTACGGGCGAATTCACGGATGAGCGGGTCGTCGTACGCCACTTTTTCGCGGCGCGAGACCCAGTAATGGGTTTCGCCCAGGGAGCAGAGCGGTTTGGGAGTCACGCAGGCCACTCCCTGCTTCTCCAGCCAGCCGCGCAACTGGCGCGCCAGCCCGGGCGGCAGGACGGCTTCGTTATCGACGGCGGCGATGACGGCTTTGGCGCCAGTCATCTGGCAGATATCCGGCAGAAGTTCCGCCAGGCCTTTATGCTCGGCGAATTGAAGCAGCAGGTCGGCCGGCGGGAGGCTTTCGGGCAGGTAGTCCTCCGGGTAGTCGATCACCTGGGGATAGGCCGCTTTGGCCTCCCAGGTCGCGAGGTTCCACCCGGCGGGCATGTGCCGCTCGATGTTCGACACATGCCGTTTCCCATATTCGCTGTTCGTGATTGCCAGGATATTCATCATTGCCTCGGATTAACAAAAGACCTTCCGTCCGATGAGGACGAAAGGTCAACCTTCCGCGGTACCACCTCGGTTCGCCAACCATGCGCCGCATGGAAAAACCAGGCGGTGCAACGGCGCGCTCACCCGACCATCATCGGGTTTCGCTGTAACGGGCTTCCCGTGCCGTTCTACTCGCCTCCGTTTGGGGGCTTTCTTCGGCATCCACTCCGGGCGACATTCAGCGGCGGCTTCCTGTGGGGGCTTCCAGCCAGCGGCCACACCTTCTCTATCAGCCTGCCGGTCGCTTACTCCTCCCGGGCGATTTTGAGCGATTATAACGAGCGCAACGGGTGGCGTCAAGCATTAATGCAAAAAGCCGGTTGATCAATCCCACTTGCTCAACCGGCTTTTGCTTATGTGGCTTCCCTAGGACCACCCGAGGCGTCAAATCTGTCCACAGTTTAGCGCCCGGGTGTTACCAAAATGTTGCCATCAAATATCGTCCGCCTCCAGGCTGGATAACACCCGGGCGGCGAACTGGTCCCATTCCGGCCGCAGGGGGGCTTCGAGCAGGCTGGCGGAGAGACGGTCGAGCAGTGCATGGACGCGCTGCGCCGGGAGCGACGGGTCGCGTCCCAGTTTCCGCAGCAGTTGCGCCAGCAGGCAATTGGATGTGATCTCGCCCCACGGCATCGGGTTCTTCTCGAACAGACGCACACTGACTTCCATGATGAGCAGCGCCCGAGGGTAATTCCCTTTTGCGATCAGCAATTGCGATTGCCAGTAGGCATCCAGTGTCTCACCCTGGGCGTACCCAT
>VGNO01000400.1 GCA_016865985.1 Chloroflexota bacterium
CCACGGGCGGGCATTACATCATCGAGGATTCGGCCTTCCTGCACAACACCTCCGACGGGCTGGACATGCTCTACACCCGCCTGCCCGGCGCCCGCGTCGAGATCCGCCGCACCATCGCCGAGGGGAACGACGGCAACCAGATCAAGGTCACGGGCGAGGTCGTCATCGAGAACAGCATCATCGTCAGCAACTGCGGCTTCTTCCACGATATGCCGTTCTGGAACAACGACGACGATTGCCGCGCCGGGGGCGACGCCCTGGTCTTCGCGCTGAATCCCGGGGGGCAGGCCCGTGTGATCAATTCCACCATTACAAGTGAGGGCGGCTGCCTGGTCATTGCCGAGTGCGCGCTGGACAAGACCTGCAACGGCAGCGAGAAAGTGGCCATGCGCAACGTTATCTTCCAGGGGCAGAAGATCTTTTTCAATCCCGACGAAGATACCTGCTTCGCCTGGTACGATGATGAAGCCTCTCCCCCGATGCCTTCCAATCCCTTTGTCGTAGAGTATTCGCTCATCACGGGTGTCCGCTTCGGCAACGTGACGCCCTGCCCCGGTCCGCACAACCTGTGTGACGTTTTTTCCGGCCTGCTGAACATCTCCATGGACGCCTTCGACGCCCACCTGCGGCCGGACAGCCCGGCCATCAACGCCGGCACGTCCGACGGCGCGCCGGCTGACGACTACGATGGACGCCCACGAGGAGCCCATCCTGATATCGGCGCGTACGAGCAGTGATCGCCTCCGATTCCCGGATTTACGAAAGGAACCAAAATGAACCACAAAAATCTGATCCGCGCAATCCTGGGGATGGGGTTGTCACTCATGCTGGTTGTGGGCTGCGGCCCGCAGGCGACACCGCCTCCATCAGACGGCATCACCTTCACCGCCGAACGCACCAGCCTGCAAGCCGGGGAATGCACTTTCCTGCATTGGGAGGTAACCGGCGGCTTCGGCGTGACCGTCAACGACCAGCCGGTGGACAAAATCGGCCAGATGGAAGTCTGCCCAAGCGAGACGCGCGGCTACGAATTGAAAGTGGATATAGGCACGCACATGGAGACGCGCACGGTCGAGATCACGGTCGGCGGAGCGGGGCAGGTTCCGGGTCCAGAACCGGTCACGCCCGGCGTGCCAGCCTACCAGGCCGGGACATGGGTCTACACCGGCGGGCCATTGGGCGGCCTGGGATACGATGTCCGAATGGACCCGCGTAATCCAGACATCATGTATGTCACGGATGCCTATGCTGGGGCTTTCAAAAGCACGAATGGCGGGCAGGATTGGGTGGCGATCAACAATGGCATCCCGCCCTATTTCGGCCTCTCGAACGATGTCATCCCGGTCTTCAGCCTGACGATAGACCCGAATCAGCCCGACACACTCTGGGTCGGCCTGCAATACAACAGCGCCATCTACCGCAGCACGGACGGCGGGGTCTCGTGGACGAACATGAACACCGGCAGCAACGGGATCATCGAACAGAGCATCTCCACGCGCGGCTTCACCGTCGAGCCGGGGAACTCGAATGTGGTCTATTTTGCCGGGGAGGTTTCCAGTTTCGAGTGGAACAACGGCGTCAGCCTTTCCGGCCTGGGACTGGACATGACCAAAGGCGTCGTCTACAAGACTGCCGATGGCGGGCAAACCTGGACTCGGCTTTGGTACGGCGACAACCTGGCGCGCTACGTCTGGATCCACCCGCAGGATCACAAC
>VGNO01000401.1 GCA_016865985.1 Chloroflexota bacterium
AATACTATAATCGTACAATGGCAAAACCTTTCAAGTGGACCTATCAAGGCAAAGCCCTGACCGCATAACCAATTACTTATTTATGCCCAAATGTACTAGGATGTCAGTTCACTTTCAGTTTACATGGGGGTTCAACGATGCCGTCGCTGCATTGGAACCCCGCGCCTCCACCAACGCCGTCTGCATCCTGTTGTGTCGCCGCTACCTGACCTGCCAGACATGCACCACCGGCTTGGCGCCGTCGGCGTAGAGTTCGAGCACATACAGCAGGCCGCTGGCGCGGTCGAAGGCCGCGTCGCCGATGCGGTAACGGCGTTGGTCGCCCCAGCCGAGCATCTGCAAATCCCACTCGGGCGGATCGAGGAAGAGGCGCTCATCGATGTCGATCACGGCGTAGGGCTGCGGCTGCCAGGGTTCCATCTCTCCTGCCGCCACCCGCGCCAGGTCGTCGGGATTGTACATGATGAATTGGGCATCGAAGCGGTTCGACCACCAGCCGCGCAGGGAGACGCACCCGCCGGTCTCTTCGTTGCAGCAGCCGAGGAAATCTGCGGCCGGGCAGATGCCGCCGTCGGCGGTGCGGCAGGTCGGGAAGTCGGTCACGTGGGTGTCCACGCAGGCGTACTCATTACCGGCGGGGTTGATGTAGCCGTACCAGAATTTCGTTCCGTTGCTCTTCGTCCCGGCAAAGAGGACCGCGCTCCTGCCCGAAGCGGTGGTGAGCCAGGCGCCGCCCTCCCATTCATCGGGATACTGGTAGCCGTTCAGGGCGCGGACAATCTCTTCGGTGTTGTAGGCATTTTCATAGAGCAGGAGGGTCGTCTCGGCCAGGCGCGTCCCGGAGGGGGCGGGTGAGCCGTCCGCCAGCCAGGGTATGTAGGCAATAAGCGCCGGCCCCATGCCCCCCTGCCCGCCGTCGCGCATCCGGCCGGTGGCAAGATAGCGACCGCCGGTGTAACTCTCCGCCCATGGCGCAGGGATCTCGAACATATAGCCGTTGACGCTGTAGAGGTCGACCTCCCCGATGAACCAGAAGCCGGTCATACCCGGCGCCTCGAGCGTGGGACTGAACCAGGCGTGCGAGGGGACATCCGGCGGCTGGAGGTGCTGGCCCCAGGCGAGATGGATCAGCGGACCGGTTTCAGGGCGGTCGAGGTAGGCCATACCGGCCTTGGGGATCTCGTCCAGTTGGGTGAATGCGGCAGCGGCGATGTTGCTGAAATCCTGGAGGTAACCGGCCATGTTCAGGTCGGCCAGGTTGCGGGAGATGACCGGGACGGGGATGTCCACCTCGGCCACCTGGTTGCCGTCGGGCAGGTCGCCGTAGGGCATGCGGTCATGTCCCATCACGAACAGCGAGCCGGGGAAGCCGTCGGTATCGCCACCGGGGTCGCCATCCGGGTTGAAGGTCATGGCGTTGCCGCCATACTCGAAGGTCAGCGGGCGGTCTCCGCCATCCGGCAGGCGGAATGCGCCCAGGTAGGCGATGTCGGCGGGTTGGACGAGTTCGGCGGCGTTGGCCGGGGGAGGGGGCAGGGGCGCGGCGACCGATGGCCCGTCCGCCGGGCTCCCGGCTTCGCCGCTGTCCTGCGGCGCGCCGGATGGGAGGTTGCAGGCAACGAGCGCCGCCAGGAGAATTAGAGCGGGGAATGAGAAGGGTGTCCGTTTCATTTTTACCTCCATATCTTCCAGTAGAAAAGCACGGAACGCG
>VGNO01000402.1 GCA_016865985.1 Chloroflexota bacterium
GTGGCCTTCACTGGGACCGATATCCTCCAACTCGGCGAGGGAAATTTCATCGATGGAGTGTCTGCTGAAGTGACCCAAGATGAAACCGGTTACCTGGCCCCAGACTCCATCCACCCAGTTCGATTCGACCAGTTGCCTGCGGTCGCTGTCGTATCTCACGGCGGTATATTCGACGGCTTTTTTGACAGCAAGCGGGTCGTAGGGATATACCAGGTTGAGCGAGGCATTCCGGGCTTCCTCACTGGCATCGATCTGGCATTCCAGTTTGACCTCCAGGTCAAGTTGAATGCCATCCTTCGTCCAGGGGTGCATCTGCCTGGTGTCCACCTGAGGACGGAGGTCGATGACCGCTTTGACCGTTTCGTACCGTTCGAGGAAGGGCATCGGGGGTGTGCCGGGGCCGACGACGCGCGAGAACTTGTTGCCGCGTTCCAGGTAGAGGGCGGCGCCATCATAGATGACCAGGGTGGCCGGGCCGCCCAACCAGCGCACCCAGTGATCCTCTCTGAGAACCGGTTCCCGGATGGTCACGAAAGGGTATTTCATCCAGGCGGATAAGGGGACAGGCGCCGGTGGGACGCCGACCAGGCGTCGCCGGATGAGCGGCTGCAACTTCATATCTTCCGGCGGCCGGTAGAAAGCACGGATGAAACTCGAACCGGTTTTCATTAAGAAAACGATGCCGATGGTGATCACCAGGATGGGTCCCAGGATTGTTGACATCAATCCGGCAACCGGCCAGAGACCGGCTGTTGGCGCGGTCCCGAGTTTTACGAAACGTTCCGGGTGGATCGTGATATAGCCGATGGCAGCCAGGATGGCGATGAATGCTGTGAGGAGGATGGGCAGGTAGATATTCCGGGCGCGGCGCAAGTCCTGCCAGCGGCTTTCCTCGGCCGAAATGGGAGTCTGGACTTCAATAGTCCGCGCCTGTTGAATTGGAATGTTGTTCATCTTTACAAGCCCTACATGTTGAAGCCCAGGTATTGTTTCATGAGCGCGACCCTTTCCTGGGAGTCTTTATCCAGGCCGCCTTGTTTCTTGATGGATTCCTCGATCACGTGGAGGTAATAGAGGGCGATCACATGACGCGGGAGGTCATCATGTTCCTTGCGGGCCTTGGCAATGCTGTCCGCAATCGTGTCCAGTAAGGCGGACTTGGCATAAGCGTGTGCTTTTTCGACCTCTTCCTTGAATGTCGCTTGGGATTCCGCCTTGGCGGCGCTGATGCGCTGGTTCCAGAGCGCTTTCCAGGATTCGATCTGCTGCTTCCGCACCTGCGAATCCTCCTGGAACTTATAGTTTACGACACGGGCAGCGTAGAGGTGGATGCCGATCCGGCGCAGGCGCGGTTCGAGGATGTAGCGGATGCGGGTAGCGATCTCGTCCAGGGCGCTGGCTCCAGACTGGTTTTCGAGCGGGCGCCACAACTCGTCCAGTTTGCGCTGGGAGAGCGCCTGTCGCGCACAATTCTCAGCCTGCATGATCACCCATTCGTCCCAGTGGACGGTCCTATCTGAGCCCGGTTCGGGAGTGTTCGGTTTGTTACCAACCGTACTCAAGACCGATTTAACCCGGGCGGTGGAATACGAGTGGATGCCCACCCGTCGGTCGAGACGGAGCGCTTTTTGAAGGATCGGGTTTGCTTTGCAATCTTCTTCCAGGTGTTTGAAATCCTCCCGCTTCCAGCCTTTTTTCGG
>VGNO01000403.1 GCA_016865985.1 Chloroflexota bacterium
GGCCGGTCGTCCCAAGCGCTTTCTTGTCGATGGCTTGTACACCGCCGGTGGCGCGTCCCTTCGCCGGGAAATCCTCGCAGGGCGTGCGCTTCCCGTAGCCATATTCCGTAACCAATACCAGTTCAGCGCCGGGTTGCACCACTTCCATGCTGGCAACCCGGTCTTTGGCCGCCAGGCGGATGCCGGTCACGCCGGCGGCGGAACGGCCCATCGTCCGCACCTCGGTTTCGTTGATACGCAGCGCCTGGCCCTGTTCCGTGACCAGGATGACTTCATCGCTGCCGTGGGTCAGCCGGGCCCAACCCAGTTCATCGCCTTCCTCGAGACTGATGGCGATGATCCCCGATGGACGGACGGCCGACATCTCGGAGAGCGCCATGCGTTTGATGCGTCCCTGGCGGGTGGCTGTAGTGATGTAGTCGGAGATCTCGAAGTTCGGCACGGAGACGGCTGCAGTGATCGTCTCGCCGGCTTCGAGCGCCAATACGTTCACCAGGGGGATGCCCTTTGCAGCCCGGTCTGTATCCGGGATCTGGTAGACCTTTTCCGAGTAGACCTTTCCGCGATCGGAGAAGAACAACATGGTATCGAGCGAGCGACCCGGAATGAGGGTCAGCACTTCATCTTCCTCTTTGGTGGCATGACCCGAAACGCCCTTGCCGCCCAATCCCTGGGAGCGATATGCGGCTGCGGCTGTGCGTTTGATGTATCCGTGCTGGGTGATGCTGATCAGAACCGATTCATCCGGCACCAGGTCTTCTTCGTGGATCTCCTCGCTGGCGTCGGCTGCGATGTGGGTGCGTCGTTCATCGCCATATTTATCCGCCAGGTCGCGCATATCCTCCTGGATGAGCGCCAGGATCTTCTTGGGGTGAGAGAGGAGGTCTTCCAGGAAGTGGATCTGCCCTGTGACCGTTTTGTGTTCATCTTCGATCTTCTGGCGCTCGAGGGCTGCCAGGCGGCGCAACTGCAAATCGAGGATGGCCTGCGCCTGGAGTTCGCTCAGTTTGAAGCGTTTCATCAGGCGTTCCTTGGCAACCTCTGCATCCGGCGATTCTTTGATGGTCTGGATGACAGCATCCAGGTTGGCGAGGGCGATCAACAGCCCGTCCAGGATGTGTAAACGGGCGCGCGCTTTTTCCAGTTCGTACTGCGAGCGGCGGGTGATGACGACCTGGCGGTGCTCGATGAATATGTGCAGGGCTTTCTTCAATGGCAGGAGGCGCGGTTCTCCGCGACCTCCCTCGTCCGCGACCAGCGCCAGCATCTGAACCGCGAAAGTGGATTGCAGGGGTGTGTATTTGTATAGTTGGTTGAGGGTCTTCTTCGGTTGGGCGCCGCGTTTCAACTCGATGACAATGCTCATGCCGCGCCGGTCCGATTCATCACGCAGGTCGGCGATGGAATCGATCTTTTCGTTTCGCACCAGGTCGGCGATGCGCTCGATCAGGCTCGATTTATTCACCTGGTATGGGATCTCGGTAATGACGATCTTATGGCGGCTGCCCTTCATTTCTTCGATGTGCGCAAGGCCGCGTAGTACGATGCGTCCTTTGCCGGAACCGTAAGCTGATTCGATCCCCTCCCGACCGACGATCACCCCCCCGGTGGGAAAATCTGGACCGGGGATGAATTTCATCAGGAATTCGACCGGGATATCGTCGATCGTATCGTAGTTGTTGATCAGGTAGATGA
>VGNO01000404.1 GCA_016865985.1 Chloroflexota bacterium
AGGGAAGCGCTCGTTCCGGACGGTGGGACAAGTGTCGCTGGTTTGTGGTCATTTCCATGTCTGTCTCCTTCTGGTTCAGTCCAGGCGGTTTCCCGGTCCCGGGAATAAAAAAACTGATGCTGTTCTCAGCATCAGTTTCCCATACCAGTGTCTCAGAAGTATCTTGGGTTCATGGGCGGGGGGGTGTCATCCCGCCATTTTCCAAAAGGCGCTTGTGAGGCGGATGGTCATTCGGCAGTCGTGAATGCCACCGCCACCATGCCGGCCCCGGTATGGACCGAAAGGCCCGGATTCACGTCCGTGTGGAGAATCTCATCCGGGCACGGCAGAGCCGCACGTATCTGGGTCTCGAACAACCTGGCGGAGTCCGGACATTTCACATTGACGATCGCCATCTTCTCGATCTTGCGACCTGCGCGCTTCTCATCGCACAACTCGATGGCGCGCGTCCAGGACTTCCCCTGGGTACGGACCTTTTCCAGCAGGGACAGTTTTCCGTTTTGCAGGGACAGGATCGGTTTGATATCGAGCAGCCCGGCCATCCCTGCTGCCAGGGAACTGACCCTACCGCTCATGGCGATGTATTTCAGCGTGGTCAACGCGCCGAAGAGATATGTGCGCTCGCGGATTTCTTCGCCAGCCTTGATCGCCTCTTCCATGGAGCCGCCCCTGGCAGCCACATCCGCGGCGGCAAGAACCATATATCCCTGGCCGATGCAAAGGCTGCGGGTGTCCATCACTTCGATGCGTTTGCCGTCGAACATCTCGGCTGCTTGCCGGGCGGATGTGTAGGTGGCGCTCATCTCGCTGCTGATGTTCAGGCACAGGATCTCGTCGGCGCCGGAGGCGAAGGCGGCCTTGAAAGATTCAGCGAACTGGCCGGGTGAGGGGGCGGCTGTGGTGGGCAGTTTCCCATCCTTGTCGATGCGGGTAAAGAGGGTCTCGTTGTCGATCGCTTCCACATCGCGGAAGGATTCGTCGCCGAACTGGATGATGATCGGGACCTGGACGATGCCATGCTTCTTGGCAAGTTCGAGGGGCAGGGATGAATCTGTATCGGTAATGATAGCAATGCGGGACATGGCGACTCCTTTGTTAGTGGAATGCGACCATGATAACACGCAATCAACGGAAGTGGCTCGTATGCCCGGACAGGCATGGAGTCAACCTGCCGGATTTCTTGACATATCAGACATGCCGGGGTATATTTGCTCAATTCGATACCCCACCCCCCTGGGGGGGTGTAATAAGTTGGTTGGCAGGCGGTGGAAGTGAACCGCCGGGAGGAGGCGCGATGAAAGACGACAATGTTTTGAAACGTTTGCGAATCGTGGAGGGACACCTGAAAGGCGTCATCCGCATGGTGGAGGAGGGAGCGTACTGCATTGACATCATCCGCCAGATCCAGGCGGTGGACGCGGCGCTGAACAAGGTCAGCGCGCAGATCCTGGATGGGCACCTGAACTCTTGCGTCATCACCGCCGTGCAGGGCGAAGACCCCGCCGAACGCCAGCGGGTATTGAAGGAAGTCCTGGAGGTGTTCGAGACCTCCACGAAAGTGTAGGGGCGACGTTTCGTCGCCCGATAACGTTGACGGAGAATTATATCCAAAAGGAGAACCCCATGAATACCGTTACCTATTCCGTTCCCAGCATTTCCTGCATGCACTGTGTCCACACCATCCAG
>VGNO01000405.1 GCA_016865985.1 Chloroflexota bacterium
CGGCGCTCAACCCTGCAGTCCTGGACGCACTCGGAGCCCTTCCGTTGCGATACGATGCGCCTGGATTGATGCCATCGGTATCCACCATCGCTCCGTACGGGTGCGATAAATTCCTGGAACAGTTAATGGATATCAAGAACCGGTTGTATCCGGCGGGTAATTTCCAGTTCCAGTTTTCCATCCACACCACCGACCCGCAATTGCGGGACCGGTTGATCCCTGTGCGGAAATGGTCATTCGAGCAGATGGCCGCCTTCGGGGAGCGTTTCCGTCGTCCCGGCGACCGCAAGATCACCCTGAATTTTGCCCTGGCAGCCGGGATGCCTGCCGACCCACAGGCGCTGCTTCGACATTTCGATCCGGGGCAGTACCTGGTAAAGATCACGCCGGTCAACCCGACCTGCCATGCAGTGAAGAATGGCCTGTTCTCATATGTGGATCCGCGCCAACCCGAGTCAGCGCGACCGCTGGCGGACAAACTTGCCGCGGCCGGTTATGAAGTTATCGTAAGCATCGGTGAGGTGGTCGAGAACCAGATCGGCTCGAATTGCGGGCAGTACGTTCTAAAATATCTCGAATCCAGCCAGGTTGTCGACGGCGGGTATACGTATTCGGTCGAAAATGCGCTCGCCTAAGAGTCCACCAAGAGGAGTTGAGTAATGAAACTGGCTATCACCGGCAAGGGCGGGGTGGGCAAGACGACCCTGACCGCCCTCCTGGCGCAAGCATATGCCGATGCCGGGCGGGACGTGCTGGCGGTGGATGCGGACCCAAGTCCCTGCCTGGCCGGGGCCCTGGGTTTCCCGGACGAATTGCGAGCGGAACTTCATCCGATTTCGGAAATGGATGAATTGATCGAAGAACGTACCGGCGCCAAGAAGGGGACCATTGGCGGGTTCTTTACCATCAACCCGCGCGTGGACGATATCCCGGATCGCTTCAGTGTTCTGCACCGGGGCGTACGGTTGCTGGAGATGGGCGCAGTGGATACCGGCGGCAGGGGCTGTATCTGTCCAGAAGCCGCCATGCTAAAAACCCTTTTCACACATCTGATGTTCCGGGACGAGGATGTACTCCTGATGGATATGTATGCCGGCGTGGAGCACCTCGGCCGCGCCACCGTCGATTTCGTGGACGCTATGATTGTCGTGGTCGAGCCGACCCGCCGAAGCCTGGGGACGGCCAACCAGATCAAGAAACTGGCCTATGACATCGGCCTGGATCGGCTCTACCTGGTTGGGAATAAGGTCCGGAATGAAGATGAATCCCAATTTCTCGAAATGGAAACGCCCGGCCTGCCGGTATTGGGCTTCCTGCCAACCGATCTCAAGGTTCAGGAGGCGGACCGGCTGGGGATACCGGTCTATGATCATGTTCCTGTATTGAAATCTGCGGTGGAGAAGATCAAGGTTGGGTTGGATGCGGGCTTGTAAGAATGCAATACATGAAAAGAGGATTTAGCTGATTATGACCATCACCATTGCACTCGCCGGTAAAGGCGGCGTCGGAAAGACCACCACTGCCGGGATGGTCGTGAAATTCCTGTCACAGGAAAGGCCGGGCAGTATTCTTGCCATAGATGCGGATCCCTCCTCCAATTTGAATATGGTATTGGGGCTCGAACTCGAATGGACGGTCGGCGATATCCGCGAGAACCTGTTGGAACAGGTGCAGAGTTCGCT
>VGNO01000406.1 GCA_016865985.1 Chloroflexota bacterium
CTAATGACTAATACTGCCAAACCCATATCGCTCCCGGCCCTTCAGGCCGGCGATAAGGCTGAATTCGCCCGGTTGGTGGACACCCACTCAACCGCAATCTACCGCCTGGGTCTCAGGATGCTCGGCGATAAACAGGATGCCGAGGACATTCTCCAGAATACCTTCATGAAGGCGTTCCAGCATATCGCAAAATTCGAAGGACGTTCGAGCATCTCCACCTGGCTATACCGGATTGCCGCCAATGAAGCCCTGATGCTCGTCCGAAAGCGCAAGCCCGAAACACTTCTCTCCGACGCCCGGTCGGAGGAGGATGACGAGGATTTCACCCCACTGCAGGTAGTGGACTGGAGCTGCCTGCCCGAGGATGAACTCATGACAACCGAAGCAAGACTGCACATGGAACAGGCCATCCAACGCCTGCCCGAGACCCTGCGGATAGTTTTCCTGTTGCGGGATATCGAAGGCCTTTCCATCCAGGATACATGCCAGGCCCTCAATTTGAGCGAAACAGCCGTCAAGACCCGCCTGCTGCGAGCCCGCCTCCGGTTGCGTGAGCGCCTCTCTCAATACTACGGTGAACGTATCCGGGAAAGGAATGCGGACGATGCACAATCAGGACCATTGTAAACACCTGCTGAGCGGACTTTCCGATTATGTCGACGGCGAACTGGAAGATTCGCTCTGCCGGGAACTGGAACAACATATCGCCAACTGCCCCGATTGCAAGATCGTGGTCGATACAACCAGGATGACTGTATCCCTCTACCATGCCGCATCCGGCCAGTCGGAACCCATGCCGGATGATGTCCGTCAACGCCTATTCGATTGCCTGAACCTGGGTGAATACACAAGGAATACGACATGACGGTCTCCCAGTCCACACCGGCTTGCTCCCTGGACATGGCGCCGGCCACCCTTGCCACAACCTTGCCGGCTTCTGGATACCATTCCGGCGCCTCCTGCCCAGTCTGTGACGCAGGACGGTTGGACTACAACGGCCTGCTCGATCTCGAATGCCCGCAATGCGGATGGACCTTGTCGGGCGGAGCAGGCTGCACTTGATAGGAAACGGCTG
This sequence comes from Chloroflexota bacterium, assembly GCA_016865985.1. Lineage (GTDB taxonomy): Bacteria > Chloroflexota > Anaerolineae > Anaerolineales > Villigracilaceae > VGNO01. The sequence goes on from VGNO01000406.1 coordinate 1,076, forward strand.
CCCAGTTTGGGCAAGTTAATCGCTGAGGGAGAATCTCTATGCCGGAGCTACTGAATGAACAAACCAGGGAAGAGATCAGGCAGGTTTTTAAAAACCTAAAGGAACCTGTCCGGATCCTGTTCTTTGGAACACAGGAACAATGTGATTATTGCAGTGAAACCCGTCAACTGGTCGAGGAAGTAAGTGCGCTTTCCGATAAATTGAACCTGACGGTGCACGACATCCAAGTGGATGATCTCCTGGCCCATAAGTTCAACGTGGACAGAGTCCCGAGCCTCGTGGTGGCATCCCTCGATGGCCAGCAAGTATCCGATCACGGAATCCGGTTTTCGGGGATCCCATCGGGACAAGAGTTTTCCGCCTTCATCAACGCCCTGGCGCTTGTCTCTGGGCGGGATTCAGGCCTGAGCCAGCAGACACGGGCATTCCTGAAGAACATCGATACACCCATCCTGCTGCAAGTCTTTGCCACTCCCACCTGACCATACTGCCCGCGAGCCGTGGCGCTCGCTCACCAGTTTGCCATGGAGAACCCTCTCATCCAGGCCGAGGCAGTCGAAGCGACCGAATTCCGCGAACTTGCCGCCCGTCACTTTGTC
>VGNO01000407.1 GCA_016865985.1 Chloroflexota bacterium
AGCCCATATGGAAAACGGCATCCTGACCCTGCGCATCCCCAAGGCGGAAGAAGCCAAACCCAAGACCATCAAGGTAACTACTGCAAAGAAATAGCGCATTCTCTCCTTATCAGTAATAGACGCGAGGACAACTCGCGTCTATTTTTTATAATCAAAAACCTGTCGAATCTGGTCTATGGATTCTTTAACCTATGATTGGTAGGGGCGTACGGCCGTACGCCCCTACAGATTAACCTTGGTTCTTTCCGCATCCAAACAATCAGTTCCGGTTTAATCTACAATAGAGCTATGGATGAAAAATCACTTAAAACCGCACTGAAAGATCTGGCTGTCCCTCGCATCGTATATTACGACGAGATCGATTCGACCAACGAGCAGGCATTGAATCTGATGGCCTCCGGGCTTGAAGAATTCACCCTTCTGGTAGCTGACCAGCAGACAGCCGGCCGCGGGCGCCTGGGGCGCAAATGGGTGACCACTCCCGGAAGTTCCCTGGCCTTCACCGTGGTCCTCCATCCGAAGGAAGAAGAAAGGCAGGTGATGGGCTTTTTCTCCTTTCTCGGCGGGTTGGCTTTGTGCATTGCCATCGAAACACACTGCGGCGCCCGGCCGCAGCTCAAATGGCCGAATGATGTGCTCCTGGGTGGCAAAAAGACCGCCGGAATTCTGGCGGAGTCATCTTTCCAGGGAGAAACACTCGCCGGAACCGCCCTGGGGATCGGTGTCAATTTGCTTGAGGGATCTGTGCCCCCTCTGGAAGAGGTCATGTTCCCGGCAACCTGCGTGGCAGAACATTGCTTTTACCTTCCACCGCGGGAAGATTTCTTGGCAGAGGTGATGCGCTATCTCATCCAGTGGCGCCCCCGCATCATGAGCCGGGAGTTCCTGCATGAGTACCAGGCCAGGCTGGCGCTCACGGGTCAGAGAGTCTTTTTGATCCCTCCATCCACGGAGGAGATCGACGGTACGCTTATGGGGGTGGACAGGGAAGGCCATCTGGTGCTGGAGTTGGATGACGGAGAGGTGAGGGCTTTCCCGGTGGGAGATGTCAAGCTCCGGCAGGGTTAGGTCTTAGATTATGAGTAAACCCTAAAGGTCTGAACTACACCTTTAGGGTTTTTTAATCATTTATTCTTTCTTCGAGTCCGAGATTCGTCCAATGGACGCCACCCGGTCGCCTTTGTCCAGGTTCATCACCCGCACGCCGCGCGAGACGCGCCCGGATTTTTTCACTTCATCCGCGTCCACCCGCAGCATAATGCCGGCGTTGGAGATCAGCGTGATCTGGTCGCCTTTTTCCACCACGCGCGCAGAGGCGATCTTTCCCACCGCGTTGAGCGCTTTCAGGTCGATGGCAGCTACTCCCCTGGCAGTACGTCCCATATTTCGGAATTCGCTTAGGTCCATGCGTTTGCCGTAACCCTTATCGGTCATGACCAGCAGAAAACCTTTGGGGATGACCACTTCGACAGCCGTCAACCGGTCATCTTTTTCAAGCCTGATACCACTGACTCCCTTGGCCGCACGACCCATCGGGCGGAAATCGGTTTCCTTGGTGCGTTTGGCATACCCACCTGCAGTGACCATGATCACATCGTCCTGCCCGCTGGTCAAACGCGCCCAACCAAGTTCATCCCCCTCCTCCAACGTGAT
>VGNO01000408.1 GCA_016865985.1 Chloroflexota bacterium
AGCCTTTCCGGCCTGGGGCTGGACATGACCAAAGGCGTCGTCTACAAGACTGCCGATGGCGGGCAAACCTGGACTCGGCTTTGGTACGGCGACAACCTGGCGCGCTACGTCTGGATCCACCCGCAGGACCACAACCTGGTCTATGTTTCGACTGGCATCTTCGACCGTGAGGCGGCCAACAGCAGCGCGGCGGCTTCCGATCCGGGCGGGGTGGGCATCCTGCGGTCGCATGATGGCGGCCAGACCTGGGAAGTACTGGATGCCGGCAACGGTTTCGATCCCTACGATCTGTACATCGGCAGCCTGTTCATGCACCCGGAAAACCCCGATATTCTACTGGCGGCAGGGGGGAACGATCCATATTCGTTGCCAATAGGACAGCCGCTAGGCGGTATCTATCGGACCACCGACGGCGGCGATACCTGGACCGAGACGCTGGACGGCCACAACTTTAGCAGCGTGGAAATATGCACGGGCGATGCGAACATCGCCTACGCCAGCGCCCGCACCGGCTTCTTCCGCAGCACGGACAGTGGCCAGACATGGCAGGAAATAGCCGGCGAGGAATGGGGCCCGCCGGATGTGGTGGTAGGCTGGCCGATTGACATGCAGTGCGACCCGCGCGATGCGCAGCGCATCTTCGTCAATGCTTACGGCGGCGGCGTGTTTCTCAGCGAAGACGGCGGCGCAACCTGGATCATGTCCAGCCGCGGCTATACCGGCGCGTTGATGCGGGATGTAGCGGTTGCCTTTGATGATCCGGCGCATGTCTTTGTCAGCGCTCGCAGCGGTGTCTTTGCCAGCACGGATGGCGGCGCAAATTGGTTCGGGTTGAACAACGGTCCAGCACGCGACCTGGAGGCCTTCTCCCTCGCCGTGGACCCGCTCGATTCGAGCCATTTGATCGCGATCTACCTGGATACTGCCTGGCTGCCGAAGATTTCCTTCGACAGCGGACAGACGTGGGAGGAAACGAACGTCCAGTCCTTGGGCGGGAAGGGGCTCGCAACCCAAATCGTCTTCTCGCCGGTTGATTCCTCTATCGTGCTGGCCTCGGTGGGCGACAGGGGCTGCCATTTGGACGCCGGCTCGGGCTGCCAGGTGAATCCCGGAGGCGGTGTGCTCTTCTCGCGCGACAGCGGCCAGGCCTGGGAGCAAAGTTCGCTGGATAGCGGGCAGGTGCAGGGTCTCACCTTCTCGAGCGATGGTCAGCGCGCCTACGCTGTACTCTCAGATGGACAATTCTATCGTTCCGACGACGATGGCCAAAACTGGCAACTGCTCAGCAATAACCTGGCCACAGTGGTCCCTCCCCGCCAGGACCAAGACGCGCCTCCACTGGTTACTTTTTCCCTTGCCGTGGACCCCTCCAATCCCGAAAAGATCTTCGTTGGCTTCTACGGTGGGAGTCTGGCAATCAGCACAGATGGCGGCCGTACCTGGGCGCTTTCAGCCTCAGGCATGAGCCCGGAGGCGATGGTCAGCGCCATCGTGGTGGACCCGAACAATCCGCAGGTAATCTACGCCGGGACATTGAACGGCGGTGTCTATCTCTCGCTCGACGGCGGGCAGACCTGGACAGCACTCAACGACGGCCTGCTGACCCGCGCCGTGCGCGGCCTGGCGCTCTCCCGCGAC
>VGNO01000409.1 GCA_016865985.1 Chloroflexota bacterium
TTGTAAACCCAACCACGGCCCATTTCGATGCGGAATAGGCCGAACGGCCCGGGAAACCGAGATGCCCGGCAGCCGATGACAGGTTGATCATGGACGCTTTATTACCGCGCCGCAATCGGGGCACCGCCAAGCGCGCGCACAAAAACTGACCGGTGATGTTCACGGCAAGCGTGCGGTTCCAGTCGGCGAGATTCAAATGTTCAACCCTGCCGGTCGGCCCGGCGATCCCGGCGTTGTTCACCATCACATCCAGGCCGCCCAACCGGGTATCCACCTGCTCGAACAGGCGCTCAACGCTCTGCTCGTCGGAAACGTCGGCAACCGAGGCCATGACGTCCGGCAGGGCGTCCCGCATCAGATGCAAACTGTTTTCGTCGATGTCGCACACCAGCACCCTGGCCCCCGACTGTAAGAATCCGCGGACGATCGCCAATCCGATCCCGCTCGCGCCGGCAGTGACCAGCACGCGTTTTCCCTCCAGAGAAGCATCTTTGAATAACATCGTTTCACCCACAATTAATTGCTGAAGAGCCATCGGGGGAACCAGAGGGCGATGTCGGGAAAGAACATCACCAGGAGCAGCGCAATGCACTGGATGACCATAAAGTCCAGCATCCCGCTGTAGATCGTCGACATTTCCCACTGCGGAACCACCGCCTTGAGGTAATAGGCCGACATGGCGACCGGGGGGGACAGGAAGGCCGTCTGCAGGTTAATCGCCGTGAGGACCCCAAACCAGACCAGGTCGAACTTCAAAGCGATCACCAGGGGCATGAAGATCGGCAGGAAGAGATAAATGATGGCCGGCCATTCGAAAGGCCACCCCAGCAGGAAGATCAGGACCATGATGATCAGGAGCATCACAAAGGGGGGGAAGGGAAGCGCCAGCAAGGTTCTGGTCATCCAATCCGCCGATCCGAGCCTGGCAAACACCGCGCCGAACACGTTGGAGGCCACGCCCAGGAAGATGACCATGCTGGTGGTTTGAAGCGTGCCGATCGCCGCGTTCCTGAATTTCTCCCAGGTGAGCTTTCGGTAGGCCAGGGCCAACACCACCGCGCCGGTCGATCCCATGGAGGCGGCCTCCGTGGGGGTGGCGAGCCCGCCCAGAATGGTTCCGAGGGTTCCGGCAATCAGGACCCCCAGAGGAACCATCCCCTTGAGAAATTCCATCCATTTTTCCTTACTGGAGGCGAGCCGCTCTTCCATCGGCAGGGCCGGGCCCAGGGCGGGATTCAGGTAACTCCGGATCAGAAGGTAGGCGATATACAGGGAAGCGAGCAGGAACCCGGGTCCAAACGCGGCGGCATACAGTTTGGCAACGGACACCCCCAGAACCGGTCCCATGACGATGAGCATCACGCTGGGCGGGACAAGGATGCCCAGGGTTCCCCCGGCGGTGATCGATCCGGCGCAAAGCCGAGGGCTGTAACCGCATTTGATCATGATCGGGGCTGCCATGATTCCAAGGACCGTCACCGCGGCGCCCACGATCCCCGTGGCCATGGCGAAGACGGTGGCGGTCAGGATGACTCCGAGATAGAGCGAGCCCTTCAAGGGGGCGAGAAGATACCGGAAGGCCCTGAAGAGACGCTCCATCAGTTCCGCC
>VGNO01000410.1 GCA_016865985.1 Chloroflexota bacterium
TGATTGAATTGGACCGGATAGACAGGAAAGCCGCCGCGGTACTGGACGGGTATCTGGTCCGGAAAGACTTGGTCCGCACCTTTAGCCGCCAGTTTCCGGTACCCACCTATGTTGTCGAATTCATGCTCGGACGCTATTGCGCCAGCACGGACCCGGAGGAAATTGAAGAAGGGTTGGAGATCGTGCAGCGCCAACTCAAGTCCCGCACGGTGCGTGCCGGTGAGGAAGAGCTGTTCAAGGCCAGGGCGCTGGAAACGGGCGAGATCAAGATTATTGACCTCGTGACGGCCCGCGTGGACAACAGGGGCGAGTACGTCGCCAGTCTGCCTAGTCTGCGTCTGTCGGATGTACGCATTAGCGGCGAACTGGTGAATCAGCACGAGCGTATGCTGACGGGGGGATTTTATGCGGAGCTAGGGGTGACTTTTGACGTGGCCATCGCCCAGGAGGGCAGAGGTCGACCGTTTGGAATCACGTCGCTCAGGGAGATTCAGCTCTCCAAACGTGATGTGCTGGAGACATTATCCAAAGCACGCGCCGAATTCACGACCGAGGAGTGGAAGTCCTTTCTACTCCGATCCATCGGCATTGAGCCGGCAGAGCTGACCGAGCGGCAAATGAACGCGTTGTTGCTGCGCATGGTCCCGTTTGTGGAGCGCAACTACAACCTGGTTGAACTCGGGCCGCGCGGCACCGGCAAGAGTCATCTATTCCAGCAGGTATCGCCCTATGCGCATTTGATATCGGGTGGCAAGGCGACGGTGGCCAGGATGTTCGTGCACATGGGAACCGGACAGCGCGGACTCGTCTGCCAATACGATGTGGTCTGCTTCGACGAGGTGGCGGGCATCTCCTTCGATCAGAAGGACGGCGTCAACATCATGAAGGGCTATATGGAATCCGGCGAATTCAGTCGGGGCAAGGAGAGCATCCGGGCGGACGGCAGTATTGTTCTAGTCGGTAACTTCGAGGTGGATGTTGAGCACCAACAACGCATCGGCCACTTGTTAGGCCCGATGCCGCGGGAGATGCGTGACGATACCGCCTTCATGGATCGCATCCATGCCTACCTGCCGGGCTGGGATGTGCCCAAGATCAATAAGGACCTGGTCACCAATCATTTCGGTCTGGTCAGCGACTTCCTGTCCGAGTGCTGGACCCAGTTGCGCAATCAAAGCCGGGTCAGCGAACTGCAGAACCGCGTGTTTTTTGGCGGCGCCTTGTCTGGCCGTGATACGAATGCGGTCAACAAGACGGTCAGCGGCTTGTTGAAGCTGCTTTACCCCAGCGCGGATATCCCGATCCCTGGCGAAGATCTGGAATGGGCCGTGCGCATCGCCATGGAGGTTCGACGCCGCGTCAAAGAGCAACAGAAGCGGGTCGGCGCCGCCGAATTTCGGAATACCCATTTCAGTTACACCATGGGTGCGGAGGGCGTCGAGAAGTTCGTTTCCACGCCGGAACTCCAAAGCGACAACAGCATCGGCGGCGATCCACTGGAACCTGGCCAGGTGTGGACCATCAGCCCCGGCGGGGGTGGGGACAACTCTGGTCTTTACCGCATCGAGGTCAACGATGGGCCTGGATCGGGCT
>VGNO01000411.1 GCA_016865985.1 Chloroflexota bacterium
GATTAAAAAAAAACGGACCGACCTGCCTTGAATGCCTGGTCTCTGGCAGTTCGAGTGCAGGTATTTTGGCAAGAAGCAATTAAATGCCAAGCTGCTGGGTGAGGGGGGCACCCAACAGCTTGGCAGGGCATATTCTATATCAGGTCGAGGATTTTGACAATGGTTTTGGGGATAGAATCAGGGCTTTCTAATAGTTCACTCATTTTGTCATGCGAGGCGTAATTTTACCGAAGCAATCCCCATATCTGGCGAGGAGATTGCTTACACTTCGGGTACGGTGTCTACCGGCGACCCCCAGGGAATGGGGGGCAGGCGAACGCCGGTCTCGCAACGGTACGGGATGAGGAAGGCCGACTTCAAGCAGGCCCTCAAGATAGAATCTATCTGTATTTCAACAATACTCCTCTGGAAGCATGACAATCCAAATCGGGGGGACTACAATGGATGCAGGAACCCAGATCGCATTGGAGGCGACATGAACACCAGGTCCGTCCTTTCTGCAAAATCGTGGTTGACGGCTATCTGCCTGCTGGCATCCGCTTGTACGCCGCAAGCGACCCCGGTCGAATCCAGTCCCACGCCATCCCCCGCCCCGGTGATCCTGGCATTGCAGCAACAGGTGGAGGGCGCGTCCCTGGGGGAGTTCTTCGAAGCATCGTTCCAGGCGATTGTGATGAGGAGCCCGGAGGAAGTACTGGAGACCGGGTTGACGGACTTCTACGGGGTGACCGATGCACGCCTGGATGACATCTCAGCGGAGTACCGGTTAGAGACCTACTCACTGCTGGCGGCCATCCAGGCCATGCTGGAAACATACGACCGGGAGGTTTTGCCGGCCGAGGAACAGGTCTCGTACGATATCTACCATTGGTACCTGGAAGACCAGCTCGCCGGGCAAGGTTTCATGTACCATGAATATCCGGCGACCTATCTCTCGGTCGTATCTGTCCCGGGTGATATCATGCGTTTCTTTGGCGACCTGCACCCGATCGACAGCCTGCAGGATGCCCGTGATTATGTCGCCCGCCTGCAACAGGTCGGGACGAAGATCGATCAATTGATCGGCTGGCTCGAAGCCAGCCAGCAAGCCGGCATCCAGCCGCCGGAATTTGCCATCCAGTGGGCGATCCATGGGGAACTGGGCGCCCTGGTGGTAACGCCGCCCACCGGCACAGTTTTCTATACCAGCCTCGAATCCAGGCTCGGACTGCTGGCAGGCGTCTCCCTGGAGGAAAAGGAAGCGGTCCTGGCGGAGGCGGAGAAAGCCATCACGGACATCGTCCTGCCGGCCTACCAGGCGCTGGTCGATTTCATGGAGGGGATGGAAGTCTATCCCGCCGCTGATTCCGGGATCTGGCGGCTGCCGCAGGGTGAGTCCTATTACGATTATCTCCTGCGCCATTTTACAACCACCGCCATGTCCGCCGAGGAGGTCCACCAGTTGGGATTCGATGAACTGGACCGCATCCATACCGCCATGCGCGTTATTTTCGACGCTCTGGGATACCCGCAGGATGAAACCCTGGTGCAACTTTTCGACCGCGTCGCCGAAGATGGAGGGTGGGTTCCGGGCCAGGAAGC
>VGNO01000412.1 GCA_016865985.1 Chloroflexota bacterium
TATGGAATCGCAGGGCATCTGCCTGTTGACCTGGGACGATGCTGCTTACCCGGAACGCCTGAAAGTCATCGACCAGCCACCGCCGGTACTTTACACACGCGGCGCCCTCAGCCCGGAGGATGCCTGGGCAGTGGCGATCGTCGGCACCCGGCGGGTGACGGCTTACGGCCGCCAGGTGACAGAGGAACTGGCTGCCTTCCTGGCGCAGAACGGTGTAACGGTGGTCAGCGGCCTTGCACGTGGAGTGGACGCGATTGCCCACCAGGCCGCCCTCAACAACGGCGGGCGGACGATTTCCGTGCTGGGTTGCGGTGTAGACCGGGTCTACCCACCGGAACATTCCCGGCTTGCGGAGAGGATCGAAACCAGCGGGGCGCTGGTCAGCGACTATGCCCCCGGTACGCCGCCGGATGCATCCAACTTCCCACCCCGCAACCGCATCATATCCGGCCTGGCGATGGCTACCGTCGTGATCGAGGCCGGCGAGACCAGCGGCGCGTTGATTACCGCCCAGTTCGCCATCGACCAGGGACGCGAGGTATTTGCCGTCCCGGGGAACATCCTTGCTCCCCAAAGCAAGGGTACCAACCGCCTCATCCAGCAAGGAGCCCGGCCCCTGCTCTCCGTCCGCGATATCCTGGATGTATTGAACATCTCCCGCATCGTCGAACAACGTGTTGTCCGCAAGGCTCTCCCGGCCGACGCTGTCGAGAGTCAACTCCTGTCGGCGATCAGCCAGGAACCCGTCCATGTGGATGAGATCAGGAACCAGACCGGCCTGTCAATCGAACGCGTCTCCGCCACCCTGGCGATGATGGAATTGAAAGGATTGGTGCGCCAGGTCGGCGGGATGAATTACATTGCTGTACGTGAGGAAGCATCCGAATACTTGGTGAAGGAAGAATGAGCCATTTTTTTGCAGTCATCATGGCAGGCGGCAGTGGGACCCGCTTATGGCCGGTCTCGCGCCAGAGCCACCCAAAACATACCCTGCCTTTGCTGGGAACTGAAACCCTCTTCCAGTCCACTGTGGAGCGCCTGGCAGGGTTGTTCCCTTTGGAAAATATCCTGGTGGTAACGGCTATGGACCAGGTATTGGAGTTGAAGCGCCAGGAGCCGCTTATACCGGTCGAGAACTTCCTGGTGGAGCCTGCCCCACGCGGGACGGCCTCGGTGGTGGGACTGGCAGCGACTGTGTTACGGAGGCGTGATCCGCAGGCTGTGATGGCAGTCCTGCCATCCGACCATTTCATCCGGAACCGCGACCTTTTCCATCATGTACTGCGGGTTGCTTACAAAGCCGCAAGCCAAGATTACCTGGTGACCCTGGGGATCACTCCGACCTATCCCGCTACCGGGTATGGCTATATCCAGCGCGGCGACCTCCTGCCGGACGATTTCGGTTATCCGGTTTACCAGGTCCAGCGGTTCAAAGAGAAACCCGGCGAAGCACAGGCGCGCGACCTGGTAACGCATGGCGACCATTATTGGAATTCGGGTATGTTCATCTGGCGCGCCGAGACCATCCTGGCTGAGATCGGAAGCCTGATGCCAGCCCTCCGCGATGGACTGCTGACCAT
>VGNO01000413.1 GCA_016865985.1 Chloroflexota bacterium
TTGAAGCCCGGCATCAAGGTCCAGTCGGCGGAGGCGCGCCGGTTGCTGGCCGCGGCTGGCGCGACGGTGGATGAGGCGACCGAGGTGGTTGCCATCCCGGAACGGATCGTCCGCAAGGCGCTCGAAAGCGTCCCTTCGTCTTTCATCCTGTACGACCGCCAGGGCGAACCAACCGTCACCTATGGCGGCGATGCAGTCCACTTCGACCCCGGCTCCTCCGGCGTGCACATGCTCAATCCCGAAACGCTGGAACACTACCCGTCCGAGTCGCGCGACCTGGTGCGGCTGGTGAAGGTGGCCGATATGCTGCCGCAATACGACGCCCAGTCCACGGCGGTGGTCTGCAACGAAGTCCCGAAGGAGATCGGCGATTTCTACCGGCTCTACATCGTATTGCTGTATTCCAACAAGCCGGTTGTCACCGGTTCGTTCTCGATCAGGACCCTCTCGACCATGATCGACATGCTGGCAATATTCGCCGGCAGCCGCAAAGCGCTGGCTGAAAAACCGCAGGCGGTCTTCGATGTCTGCCCTTCGCCGCCGCTCATCTGGAGCGATTTCGGAGCCGAGAACCTGATCGAACTGGCGCGCGCCAGCGTCCCGGCTGAAATGGTCTCGATGCCGCTGGCCGGGGCGGCCGCCCCGGTCACGCTGCTGGGCTCGGTCGTCCAGCACGCCGCTGAATGCCTGAGCGGGATCGCCATCCACCAGCTGGCAAATCCGGGCGCGCCCATCGTCTGGGGCGGCGCGCCGGCCATCTTCGACATGCGGCGCGGCACCACGCCCATGGGGGCGGTCGAGACCGCCATGATCGACGCCGCCTACGCCCAAGTCGGCAAGTCGCTGGGCATCCCCACCCATTGTTATCTGGGCGCGACCGACGCCAAGATCGTGGACGCCCAGGCCGGGCTGGAGAGCGGCGTCAGCGCCATGATCGGGGCGCTGGCGGGGGTCAACATGATCTCCGGGGCCGGGATGCTCGACTTCCTGGCCTGCCACAGCGCGGAGAAACTGGTGGTGGACGCCGAGGCGATTGCCATGGCCAAAAGAATGGTCGCCGGCATCCAGGTCCAGACCGCAACGCTGGCAACCGAATTATTCGAAGGCATCGCCTTCAAAGGCGATTTCCTGAAACAGAAGGTCACCCGCCAACTTTTTCCACTGGAACAATACCTGCCCTCGCCCGTCATCGACCGCGAGTCCATCCGCGGCTGGCAGGAGGCAGGCAGACTGGATACTTTTGCCCGGGCCAGGAACCGCACCCGGCAACTGCTGGAGGCCTACCAGCGGCCTGAGATCGAGCCGGCCAAGGAGAAGGCAATGAACGAAATGGTATCCCACCTGGCGCTGAAGGCTGGCATGGCTCACATTCCGCCGGTAGAGTAGGAGGCGATATGCTCGACCTGAAAGCCCTCCTGCAAGTCCCGTTCGTCGAACCGATCATCGGTTTCGACATCTCGCCTGATGGGCGCAAAGCCGCCTTCTCGTGGAACCTGACCGGCCAGTGGGAGATCTTCGAGATCGCCCTGGATGAAAAACAGGAGCCGCAGCAGGTCACCC
>VGNO01000414.1 GCA_016865985.1 Chloroflexota bacterium
GGCGGGCTTCAACAGCAACTGGAAGGCTTCGTCCAGGATGCGGGAGATCAGTTCAGGGGTCAGGAGTTCGATTCTAGGTTGCATGGTTTATACTCCCCCCTCTCCCATCGGGAGAGGGGATGGGGGTGAGGGCAGTATTATTTCTCTTCCGCCGCGATGATCTTCGCCATCTCGGCGCTGACCTTCGGATCGAGCGGGTCGGGCTGGTGGCTGGCGAGCGTCTTGCGCGCCTTTTCCAGCGCCCAGTCGCGGGCGTTATCCTTCCGCTCCTCCCATTCATTGTACGGGCGGCGGTCCATGAACTGCGGCAGGAAGATATCGCGCATGTGCTTGCGGGTATGCTTCTGGGTCAGGAAGTTCCCGCCCGGCCCGACCGCCGCGATGGTATCCAGCGCCATGGTCTCGTCATCCACCACGATGCCCTGCAGGGTCTTGTGGATGATGGAGAAGATCTCGCAGTCCATCATCATCTCGGCAAAGGACCAGATGCGGCTGCCGTGCAGGAAGCCCACACCCAGCAGCATGTCCGACATGACGATGGACGCCATGAAAGTGGACAGGCTGTTCTCGATGCCGGCCTGCCAGTTGGGTTCCTTGGCGCCGGTGGCGAACGAGCCCATCGAGAGCGGGATGTTGTAGAAATCGGCCAGCGCGTTGGTGGCGGCCCCGAACAGGAAGTCCTCCGGTCCGCCGCCGGTGTAGGCGCCGCTGCGCAGGTCCGAGGCGGTCTGGGCGGCGGCATAGAAGACCGGCGCCCCGGGGAAGGCCAGCTGGATCAGGGCTGTGCCGGCGATGACCTCGGCGTTGCCGACCGCCAGGTTGCCTGCCAGGGTTGCCGGGCCGGTGGTCAGGCAGGCGGCCATCGTCATGAAACCGGTCGGCAGGCCGTATTCGGCTGCCACCAGGGCGGCATCCAGCGAACCGCCATCCTGCCCCAGCGGGGGGGCGGTGCACTGCATCAGCGAGAGCGCCGGGCGCTGGCGTAATTTATCCCTGCCGCCCACGATCAGGGATGCCATCTCGATGGCGGCGCGCGCCTCGCGTTCGTTGTAGATGCTCTCGGTCTGGACGTGCTTGGTGGAGTTCTCCCAGATGGTCTTGACCTCGTGCAGGCCGCGCGTTTCGGGCGGTTTATCCTGGGCCGAGACCGGCACCCAGTGGAAACCGACCTCCTCGGTGGCATCCGCAAGGCGGGCGATGTCGCGCACGTCGTCGAGTCTGGATACCCGGCGCAGGCCGGTCTGGATGTCGATCACCTCCACGCCGCAGCCATCCGTGCCGACGAAGACGTGGTTCCCATCCAATGGAAGGTCCTGCTGCGGGTCGCGCGCCGCCAGGGAATAGGCCGGCGGGGCTTTCTTGAGCGCTTCTTCGATCAGGTGTGGCTTGGCGCGCACGACCATCTTTTCGGCGTCCACTGTGGCGCCGTGCGCGGCCCAGATTTCCAGGGCGCGGCGGGACGGGAAACGGACGCCCACGCGCTCGATGATCCACAATGTGGCCTCGTGGATTTTTTTGACTTCCGCCGGCGTCAAAATTTCCAGCCGGAGTTTGG
>VGNO01000415.1 GCA_016865985.1 Chloroflexota bacterium
GGTTGCCGCCCAGGGCGGGGACGTGGCTTACATCGACGACCTCGACAGGCTGCCACGAGCCGTCCTGGTGGAGGTGGTGACTGCCCCTCGCAGCGGTTATCTGTCCCAGGTCCATGCCCGGCTGATCGGAAAAGCCGCCCTCCAACTCGGAGCAGGGCGACATCGCAAGGAGGACGCGATCGATCACGCCGTCGGTATCCATGTCCACCACAAGGTTGGCGACCATCTGGAGCAAGGGGACGCATTATTTACCATCCATGCCGGCAATGAGGGCCAGTTGGAAATTGCCCGCCGCAGCGTGGTCGAGGCTTGTCGGTGGAGCGAGCAGGCCGTGGAACCCCTGCCATTGTTCTATGGCAGCATTATCCAATAACAAATCGGTAAACAGTCTTGCAGAAACAGGAAGAATAGTGCATACTAGTGGCAGGAGATAGACATGGCAAAAGTATCGCTGCGTGTATATAACCGAGAGATCGAATCCCTGATCGAAGGTGGGCAATTCCCGGAAGCCGTGGCGCATTGCCTGCACATCCTCCGGACCTATCCGATGCACCTGGAAACATACCGCCTCCTCGGCAAGGCTTTCCTGGAGGGGAAGAAATTTGCCAACGCGGCCGATATTTTCCAACGGGTCTTGACAGCAGTCCCCGATGATTTCGTATCGCATGTCGGGATGAGCATCATCAACGATGACGAGAACCGGCTGGACGAAGCCATCTGGCACATGGAACGGGCATTCGAGGTCCAGCCCTCCAACCCTGGCATCACGGCTGAACTGAAACGACTCTATGGTAGGCGCGAAGGCGTCGAACCGCCGAAGATCCGCCTGACGCGTGATGCACTGGCGAACATGTATACCCAGGGAGAGTTGTATAACCAGGCCATAGCCGAGATCCGTTCTGTCCTGTCCGAAGATCCCAACCGCCCGGACTTGCAGATCATGCTGGCGCGGGCTTACTTCCGCGGCGGGCAGAAGGTACAGGCCACGGAGATGTGCTCGGCCTTGCTCAAGAGGTTTAAATATTGTCTGGACGCCCTGCGCATCCTGGTCGAGATCCTGCCCGGCACCGGTAGGGCTGAAAATGTACCGGCTTATCGCCAGAGAGTGATTGCCCTCGATCCGTATGCTGCCTATGTCTCCGGTTCGGTCTTCCAGTCTGACCAGGTACAGGATGCAGCGGTCGGTCTTGAACGGTTGGAATACGATGGCTCGACTGCCCTGCCACAGTTGGACTGGGCGTCTTCTCTCGGCATTCACCTGGACGAGGAGTCGTCTCCAGCCGCCATCCCGGATTGGTTGAATGTACCGGAGGATGAGTTGCAGCATGGGGGACAGGGCATCGCCCAACCTGCCGGACCTGATGAGGTTGAGGTTCCCGCTGGCGGGGAGGCCATACCCGACTTTATGAAGGATGCCGGCTGGCAGCCTTCCACAAGCGACGGGCAGGAGGCGATTCCACCTCTCCCGCTGGGAGGGGAAACAGGAATCCCTGCTGCAAGTCCGGCGGTTCCGGCGGAGATACCGGATTGGATCAAATCCATGGCGCC
>VGNO01000416.1 GCA_016865985.1 Chloroflexota bacterium
CGCGGCAGGTCACCCTGGTCTGCAAGACCGGGCAGGCGCTCAACAGTCCCATCGGGAGAAAATTACAAGCCGCCAAGAACGTGAACATTCTTAAGGAACACACAGTTGTTGAAGTAAAAGGCGACGAGTTCGCCCGCAGCATCATCCTGAAGGACCCGGCTGGGAAACAGGTGGAGATCACAGCAGACACGATCTTTGTGGAGCAGGCGCTGACTCCCATGTCCCAGATGGTGGAAGGCTTGGTGGAACTCGACGAGCGCGGTCGCGTTATCGTCGATTGCGCCAACCGCACCAATGTCCCCGGCCTTTTCGCCGCCGGCGATGTGACCAATTCGTATGCCGAACAGGTACTTGTGGCGGTCGGCGAAGGAGCCAAGGCTGCCCTCAGCGCCTACGAGTATCTGTTACCTGTTATATAACTTGTTTGGATCTCCGCCGAGACATATCGTCCGACCCGGCGGAAGACTGATTATCGGAGGTGTCCTATGCCCGTTTTCACGCCCGGCCGCCGCTGGCAGCCGCCCTACCTACCATTCAAAAAAGAGCCATTCAACCGGCGCGCCCTGGCTTCGCTCGAAAAATTGATCAAAGGTCCGCTATTCGGGTGCCGGATGTGCGGTAACTGCCTGTTGCAGGAGACGGCATTCATCTGCCCGATGGAATGTCCGAAGGGCGAGCGGAACGGACCTTGCGGCGGTTCCACCAAGGAACACTGCTACGTGGACGAGACCCGTCCATGCATCTGGTATAAGATCTACGAGCGTTCCTTTGCCATGGGACGCGAGGAGAAACTGCTGGAAGTCCTGCCGCCTCTCGACTGGGACAAGACCGGCACCGAGACCTGGGGGGATGTCTTTGGCCGGGTCAGGGAACTCGGGACGGGCAAGGTTGTTGGTGGATTGTTGTTCAAGCCCGCCAAGGTCCGCTATGAGACGTGGGATGATGTCTTCGAACCCATCCGCCAGCCGGAATGGTGGCAGGGGGATAACGAATATCACGCCCCGGCCTACACGGAACCGGTTTCTGAATTGGAACGCCGCCTGAAGGCGGGGGAGTTCGTGGTCACATCCGAAGTCGCGCCGCCGATGACCGTCTCGACCAACAAGCTATGTTCGAATGTCGAATTGGTGCGACCTTATGTGGCGGCCATTAATTTCACTGACTGTCCCTCGGCCACCCCGCGCATGTCGTCCCTGGCCTGCTCCACACTGGCCATCCAGAACGGCGCAGAGCCGGTGATGCAGATCGCCGCCCGCGACCGGACAAGGGTCGGTTTGCAAGCCGAGGTGATCGGCGCGGCCGCCCTGGGTGTCAGGAATATCCTCTGCCTCTCCGGTGACAGTATGAAAATGGCGCCGGACCCGCGTGGCCGGATGGATGTGATCGATGTGGATTCGATCCAGATGCTTTGGATCCTGCGCCGGATGCGGGATGAAGGCCGCTACCTGGACGGTCGCTCGATCAAGTTCCCGCCCAAGTACTTCCTGGGCGCGGCTGCCTCTCCCTTCGCCTCGGAACCGCGTTACCAGGCTCTACGCGAGCATAA
>VGNO01000417.1 GCA_016865985.1 Chloroflexota bacterium
GAATCCGAAGGTTTCGACGAGAAACGATGCCCCGGGACGGTCTTCCATGTACTCCTGCCGCTGCGTACCGAACCGACCGACCCGAAACTGACAAAACTATTCAAAACCGTCGCTCCCGCAGCGCCGGAGACTGCGCAAACATGATGGCCAAAAAGATCCCGCAACCGACCACGCCACCCCGGGAACGCGCCTTCCTGGTGGGCGTAGACATCCATACCGCGCCATCCCTGCTGGCCCCGGAGGATTCCCTGATGGAACTGGCTCTTCTCTCGGATACTGCCGGCCTGGAAGTGGTTGGAGAATTGACCCAGAAATTGTCCCATCCCAATCCGGTTACCTATATCGGGTCGGGCAAGGTCGAAGAGTTGCGCGCCCTGGCCGAAGAGACGCTGGCGCAAGTGGCTGTCTTCGATGCAGAACTCAACCCCCGCCACCAGCGCGAACTGGAGATCGCCCTGGCGCCGCATGTCCGGGTCCTGGACCGCACCGCCCTGATCCTGGATATATTCGCCCAGCACGCCCACACCAGCGAGGGAATGTTGCAGGTCCAACTGGCACAATATGAGTATTTCCTGCCGCGCCTGACCGGTCAGTGGACGCACCTGGCACGCCAATCGGGCGGCGGGGGCGGGCGCGCCGGGTCGGTCGGCGGGGTGGGGCTGCGCGGACCAGGTGAGACCCAGTTGGAAGTGGACCGGCGCGCCATCCGCAAGCGTATCACTCACTTGAAAGACGAACTCGAAAAAGTCCGCGGCCACCGCCAAAGTTCCCGCGCCCAGCGGAAACGCTCGCGCATCCCGACTGTCGCCATCGTCGGATACACCAACGCCGGGAAATCCACCCTGCTCAACCGGCTGGCGCATGCCGACGTATTTGTTGCCGACCAGTTATTCGCCACCCTCGATCCCACCACCCGCCGGGTGAACCTGCCGGGCGGACAGACCGCCCTCTTCACGGATACGGTCGGTTTCATCCAGAAACTTCCCACCACCCTGGTGGCTGCCTTCCGCGCCACGTTGGAGGAGGTTGCCGAAGCCGACCTGCTCCTGCACATGGTGGACATCTCCCATCCCAATGCCATGAACCAGGCCGAAGCCGTGGCTGTCACACTGGCGGAGATCGGAGCCGGGCACATCCCGGTCGTCACCGCCCTCAACAAGATCGACAGGTTGTCCGACCCGGCGGCGGCCCGGCAGGCAGTGAAAGCCTACCCGCAATCCACAGCCATCTCGGCCATCACCGGAGACGGCCTGCCGGAACTGCTGGAAATGCTGCGGACGGCCCTGTTCGAGAACTTTACGCCAGTACAGGTGCGCCTGCCATACCAGCAGGGACAACTGATCTCTCTCTTCCACGAAGCCGGGCAGGTCGAACGGGTGGAGCACCAGCGCGGCGGGGTGTTACTCAAGGGACGCATCCCGGGACGACTGCTGGCGCGCTACCAGGGTTGGCTGGCGCAACCGAATGCCCCCGTGGCAGCCAACCAGTCGTCTCCCGAGGAGGAAATAGAATGAAGTCACTTTCCC
>VGNO01000418.1 GCA_016865985.1 Chloroflexota bacterium
CCACCGGCTCCTTCGTGATCCGCCCCACACCGAGCACCGCGCATTCGGGCCAGTTGATGATCGGAGTAAACAGGTCAATACTCGCCATGCCGAGATTCGTGATCGTGAAGGTGCCGCCGGTCATCTCCTCGGGAGCAAGGCGTCGCACGCGCGCCCGCTCGGCCAGGTCGCGCGTCAGTTCCGCCAGCTTGCGCAGGTCAAGCTTCGGCGCGTCGCGCACCACCGGCACCACCAAACCGGCCTCGGTATCCACAGCGAACCCGATGTTCACCGCATCGGGATGCCGGATATGATCGTTCTCCCAGCGCGCGTTGAGCGCCGGATTCTCGACCAGCGCCTTGGCCACTTCATGCATGATGATGTCGCCATAGGCGGGAATGTTCCGTTTCCCCTTGGCCTTCGCCTTCAGTCCTTCGCGCAATGCCACCAGCGCGCCGGCATCCACACGCGTCGTCAGCGTCACGGGCGCGGTCAGCGTCTTGCTGCGGTGCATACGCTCGGCGACGGTTCGGCGCAGCGTCGTGACCTTTTCGTCGCGACCGGGCATCGGCGGTACGGCCGGCCGGGTGGGGGAGGGAGCGCGGGGCGCCGGGCCGGACCTGCCTTGCGCCGCCGCCAGCACGTCGGATTCCCGGATGCGTCCGCCCTTGCCTGTGCCCTGCACGGCGCGCAGGTCCACACCTTCCTGCACGGCGCGTCGCGCCGCGCGCGGGGAAACCGGGCGGCCGGCGGAAGTCTTTTGGAGCATCCGCATGGAACGCGAATTTCCCGCGGGGCCTTCGCTGGCCGGAGGCCGTCGTTGGAGCGGCGCGCCGGCGAGCGGCGGCCCCGCATGCCCTGCGGCCGGCGGCGCGACATCCTGGCGGGCAGCCGGTGTCACCTTGTTTTCCGTCGGGACCGCCTCGCCCGGCGCCACCAGATAACCCAGCACGTCGGCGACGCGCACGGTATCGCCCTTTTTCGGCGAATTCGGCGTCAGGCGCAGAATACCCGCGTCCAGCGACTCGATTTCCTGCACCGCCTTGTCGGTTTCCACCGCGAAGAGCGGTTCTCCCGTCTTCACCGTTTCTCCATCCTTCTTCATCCACTCGACAAAGGCAGCCTCTTCCATAGACCAGCCCTGTCGCGGCAGTGTCACTTCAATAGCCATATGCGTACTCCTCCTGGTTCAATGGTTTCAGGTGTCAGGTTTCGGGTGTCAGGGGTTGCCAGCATGCTATCCCTCCCGACAACCTGAAGTCCTTTACTCTCAAACAGAAGGGACAGGGAAGAACAGGACTCACGCCTGTCTCTCCGCATTCCTGCTGACACCTGACACCTCGCTTCTCTATCAACCTCTACACCATCATGCGCACTTCCCCTCCGGCATCGGAACGCCCTGCTCGCGGCTGATCTTCTCCAGCATCGCCACAGTTTCATTGTACAGCGGCACGCCGGACTTCCGCACCTCGTCCTCGTGCTCGAACTCCTTCTGCCCGGCGAAGTAGACACGCTCCTCACCCTCGGCAGGCTGGGATTCG
>VGNO01000419.1 GCA_016865985.1 Chloroflexota bacterium
AATACCATCCTCATCCGGGCCGCCTTCCTGGAGGAACAGCAGGGCGAGGATGCTGCCAGCGCCCAGATGGTCGCGATCCTCGAAGGGACTTTCTCCGACGCCATCACCGTCCTGCGGTTCGAGAACGTCGGGCCGACCATCGGGCAACAGGTAACCCAACGTGCAGCATTGGCTGTAGGAGTGGCAGCCCTGGCGATCGTCCTCTACATCACCCTGGCATTCCGCGGCATCCCGCACGCCTTCCGTTATGGGATTTGCGCCATCGTCGCCATGGTCCACGATGTGGCAGTGGTTTTCAGCATCGTTGCCATCGGCTCACGCCTCTTTGGCTGGCAGATCGACGCCCTCTTCCTGACCGCCCTGTTGACTGTGATTGGTTTCTCCACCCAGGACAAGATCGTGGTCTTCGACCGCATCCGCGAGAACACCACCACCCTGCGCCGCCTGCCATTCGAGACCCTTACCAACCATTCCATCATCCAGACCCTCCAGCGCTCGATCAACACCCAGTTGATGACCGTGGAGTTCATGTTGCTGGCGCTGGCGCTCTTCGGCGGCTTTACCCTGCGCGAGTTCGCCGTCATCCTGCTGGTCGGCCTCTTCAGCGGGACCTATTCATCGATCTTCATCGCTGCGCCGATCCTGGTGCTGTGGGAAAACCGGGAATGGAAGAACTGGTTCCGCCGCAAGGATCCCGCAACCGCCTGATTCATCAAGCCCGTCATCTCCCAATGACGGGTTTTTTATTTGCCTGTATAATCGTGCCATGAAAACCAGCCTGAGCGCCCTCCCTGTCGCGGTTTTATGGACCCTCGGCCTGGCTGCCGCCTGCCGGGCGATGCCCGGGCCGGTCCTGGAGACTCCGCTGCCCGTCGCCTCCCCGCCCACGTCACCGGGCGACATCTGGCTCCCGCCTTTGAATGCCTCCTGGCAGATCCAGTACAGCGGGGAACTGGAACTCGACCTGGAGGTGGACATCTTCAATCTGGACCTCTTCGACACCGATCCATCCATAATCGCCGGCTTACACGGGCGCGGCGTGCGTGTCATGTGCTACTTCAGCGCCGGTTCATTCGAAGACTGGCGCCAGGACGCCGACTCCTTCCCGTCCGATGTGTTGGGGAAACCGCTTTCCGGCTGGCCGGGCGAATCCTGGCTGGATATTCGCCGCCTCGACCTGTTGCGACCGATCATGGAAAACCGCATCTCCCTGGCCCGTGAGAAGGGTTGCGATGGAGTCGACCCGGACAACGTGGATGGCTACCTGAACGATACCGGCTTCCCTTTGTCCGCCCAGGACCAGATGGCGTACAATATCTTCCTGGCAGAGACTGCACACGCGTACGGATTGTCGGCCGGACTCAAGAACGACCTACCCCAAATCCCTGACCTGTTGCCTTATTTCGATTGGGCTGTCAACGAGCAATGTTTCCTCTACGAGGAGTGCGCCTTACTCCAGCCCTTCATCGATGCCGGGAAACCGGTCTTCAACATCGAGTACGAATTGGAGCCCGGGGAT
>VGNO01000420.1 GCA_016865985.1 Chloroflexota bacterium
TGCAGTGGAACCACTTTCGTCAGACCCAATTGGATAGCTATTCTGGGCACCGCATTTCAACGGAAAGGTTTTGGCAAGCCACAGGTTGGCAACCGGAAGCGTTGAAGGGCCTGTGGCTATTGGATGCAGGCTGCGGCGCGGGCCGGTTTGCCGAAGTGGCTTTGCTAGCGGGGGCCAAGGTGGTTGCGCTGGATTATTCGAGTGCGGTGGATGCCTGTTATTCCAACCTGAAGCACCACCCCAATTTACATGTGGTGCAGGGCGATATCTATGCGCTGCCATTTGCCTCTGGAAGCTTTCCATTTGTCTATTCGCTGGGCGTGCTCCAGCACACGCCGGATGTTGGCAAGGCTTTTGCTGCACTGCCACCGATGGTGCAAGCGGGGGGGCGCTTATGTACGGATTTTTACTGGAAACGGATCAGGACGATGCTACATGCGAAGTATCTGTTCCGCCCGCTAACCAAGCGCATGGATCAGAAAAAGTTGTTCCCATTGCTGCAACGCTGGGTGCCGACTTTGTTGGCGTTCAGTCAGACTTTGGGGCGAGTACCGCTGATCGGGCGCGGCTTGAAACGAATTGTGCCCGTGGCTGATTACACGGGGAGATTTCCGCTGAGCGATCAGCAAATGAAGGAATGGGCCTTGCTGGATACCTTCGATATGCTTGCTCCCACTTATGACAATCCGCAGTCCGCTACGACGGTACGGGAATGGTTTGAACAAGCTGGGCTGGTTGAGATTGAAGTTGGTCATTGGTCGCATTTGGTTGGGCGCGGCATTAAGCCGACATGAACATAATAAAAATGAAAGGGTATGGAAATGGACTCTAGCTCGCTCAAGGCGGCTGATCTCAGGTTGGCCATTATCGGTTTGGGTTACGTAGGATTGCCGCTAGCGATTGAGTTTGGAAAACAACGCGGCGTAGTGGGGTTTGATATCAATCAGGCGCGGGTTGATGAACTCAAGTCAGGGCAGGATCACACGTTGGAGGCGAGTCCGGAAGAGTTAAAGGCGGCTCGGCATCTGACTTTTACCACCCGCCTTGATGATTTGCGAGAGTGCAACTGTTTTATCGTGACCGTACCAACCCCAATTGATGAGCACAAGCAGCCAGATCTGACCCCACTGATCAAGGCGTCGGAGACCATCGGGAAGGTGCTGAAACGGGGGGATATCGTTATCTATGAATCCACCGTTTACCCAGGTGCGACCGAAGAAGATTGTGTTCCGGTTCTGGAAAAACACTCTGGCCTAAAATTCAATCAGAACTTCTTTGCCGGATATTCCCCCGAGCGCATCAACCCTGGAGACAAAGAACATCGCGTGACCACCATTAAAAAGGTGACGTCTGGTTCGACGCCCGCGATTGCCGATCTTGTGGATGAGTTGTACAGGCAGATCATCACCGCCGGCACGCACAAGGCGGCCAGCATCCGGGTGGCCGAGGCGGCCAAGGTCATCGAGAACACCCAGCGCGACATCAACATCGCTCTCATAAATGAGTTAGCAC
>VGNO01000421.1 GCA_016865985.1 Chloroflexota bacterium
GCGCTGGCGGTGACCGCCCTCTTCGCCTTCATGGGCGGCTGGGGCGAGTACGTCCTGGCCTCGGTGTTGGTGCCCGCCCCGGAGGTGCGCAAGACGGCCATGGTGGCATTGTATAAACTGGCCGGTGAAGTCTCCATCCCCTGGGGATACTTCGCAGCCGGCGGCGTGATGATCATCATCCCGGTCCTGGTCGTCTTCCTCTACCTCCAGCGCTACCTCGAAGGCGGCTTGACCCTGGGCGGCGTCAAAGGCTGAGTGTCCGCCAGGCAGGGCTTTTCATGTAATCTTCGAATGCCCGACAGTCCCCTGTCGGGCATTGCATCTACCGCCTACAATCATGGATATGATTGATAACATTTTCGGCACGAATATCGAACCAGAGACCCGCCAGGCGCGCCACCGCGCCAGCCATAGCGGCGTGCGGCACCTGATGCGCCGCGAACCGCTAGACCCGCTCCCCGGCCAGCCCATCACGCTCCATCTGACCACTGGCGGGACGGTCCCTTATGACGCCGCCGTTTGCCGGTACACGACCGACGGCAGCGACCCGAACTCGCCCGCCGCAACCGTCCTGGAACTGGAACCGGGCCCGGCAGAATGGGACGATCCCGGCTGGGGGTTTGTGCGCGGCTGGACTGTCGACCTGCCGCCCCAGCCGGCGCAGACGCTCCTCCGCTACCGGTTGTCCGCCCGGCGCGCCGATACCGGCGCTTGGGAAGCGGCCGATCCATCCACGGAGGCCGAGAACAACGGACTGACCAACGCCCTGTGGGTGGACGACGACCCGCCGCCGGCCTGGGCGCGGGAGGCGCTTGTCTACCACATCTTCCTCGACAGGTTCAACCCCGGCGCAGGCCGCGCCTGGCAGCAGCCATCCAGCCTTTCCGGTTTTTTCGGCGGCGCCCTGCGCGGCGTGACCGAGAAACTGGATTACATCCAATCGCTTGGCTTCGATACCCTCTGGCTCTCACCTTTCTTCAAATCCAATTCACACCACGGCTACAACGCCAGCGACTATTACACGGTCGAACCCCGCCTGGGGACGAACGATGAACTGAAAGAACTGGTCCACCAGGCCCACCAGCGCGGCCTGCGGCTCGTGCTGGATTTCGTCGCCAACCACTGGTCGAAGGAACACCCCACTTTCCAGGAAGCGCAGCGCGACCCGGCCAGTCCCTACCGCGACTGGTACACCTGGAAACACTGGCCGGACGATTATGGCATGTACTTCCATGTCAAAGAACTGCCCAGGGTCAACCTGGACCACCCGCCGGCGCGCGTCTACATGATCGAGGCAGCCCGTCACTGGCTGCGCGAAGGCTTCGACGGCTTCCGCCTCGACCACGCCAACGGTCCCTCCCCCGATTTCTGGGTGGACTTCCGCCGCGCCTGCCGGGAGGTGAAACCGGACTGCTGGATCTTCGCCGAGATCATCCACACCCCGGAGAAACTCCGCCGGTACGCCGGTATTTTCGACGGCACGCTGGATTTCATCCTGGCGCGC